>CAZJNU010000138.1:0-5886 GCA_964547485.1 uncultured Actinomycetes bacterium | reverse complement strand
TGATCGTCTGCGACGTTCCATCCGTGGCGGTGAACAGCACACCCAACTCTTTGCGTGCGCGAGGGGATCACGCCGCAACATCAGTCGATGCATTCGCGGCACGTGCTTGACACGATCTTCGGCATTCCTGTGAACCAGCGCGGCGGCATCCACATCGCGGACCAGAGACGCAATCAACTCGGGCAACTTGATTTCCGCTGGGTCGGCCACCGGGATCGGAATGCTCTGTATCCATCTGATCGTTCCGGGCCGCACGGCAAGGGACAGCGAGCCGGGGGCTTCATACACGTTCAGGTATCGAACAGCATCCAGACCGTCCGCTTCCAACTCGCCGACGGTGATGTCGCTAGCTGGGTCATGGTTCTCGTCGCGGTAGCCGTCGTTGATTCGGCCCGGGAGAACGGCGACACGGTGGAGGTAGAACTGCGAACCGGCGTTGCCTTCGTCGTGCATGCGCCGCAGCAGGTTCTCCACGGCAGCCTCATACGTGCCCAGGTGGAGCGCTTTGGTAGATGCCAACCTGATGAAGTATTCACGCTGAGCCCGGGGGATCAACTCCATTTGCCTCATCCGTTGGGCAACTTCGGCGGCGTGTGTCATGGACGGCCAATCCGGCGCGGTGCTTGTGTGATACCACGCGAATGCCGCCACGTGGCGGTCGTCGAGGGCCACGTCGTCGTCGTTGCGCAGTGCAGTCACGGCCGTACCGAAGTGGATGCTGGCACCGCAGTGGGTGCACAACATGTGGGCGTCGTCGACTTCCCGGTGGTAGTCGGGTGCTGTCAGAAGTGAGACGCGTCCGCAGGTGCATTTCATCCGATAGGCGTAGTTGAACCCGTCGAAACGCTCCCGAAGCCTGTCCGCGGCGTCGTTGGACACGTGGTGGCACTCCTTGGATGTCGGCTGGTTGCCCCGATTGTAGGTTTCCTCGCCGACGGCAGCCCACGATCGTGTTACCCGACCGGAATAGTGGTCGCGGGTCCGAGGTTCGCGCGAGCGAACGGGCACAGAGCGTAGTCGGTCGCCTGAGACACGAGGAATCCACCTTCCTTACCCGGCAGGCGTCCTGCTTGCCCACAGGGACCGGCCAATTCACCGGCTGCGACAAGGGGCTCGGCCGGGTGCACCGGCCAGGTTGACCTGAAAGGACTCAAAGTCCGATGGAGCAAACCTATTCGTCGGAAGTGCGGGGTTGAATGGGACGTGGCGGGGAGTCCGCCAAGGGGAAGGGACCGATGGTGACCAAGCAAGGACGGGCGGGCCCGGGCGGAAGGGAGTCGCACAAGGCGGCGATCTTCCTCGCTGGCGGAGCGTTGGCGCTGCTGTGGAACAAGCTCTCGAGTACGGATAGTTGGGCACCTCTCAGCTTGGTCACTTACGCGGCCGCGGTCCTTTACTCACTTTCGCTGATGCTCCAGTTGCCCTCTGGTGCGCCTGCGCGAAGGGCCGGCGCATGGGTGTCAGTAGGCGCCGGCTGCGCGATGACAGCATGGGCTGTGCTGCTTCCAAGAGGGAACCCCCTGACCGTGGCAGTAGCCTTGGCGGCAGCATCCTTGTTCGTGGTGGCAACCGCGATGATCCCGAAGGCAACACGGCAGCGGTACCCGGAACCCTTCCAGCTGGGACTTTTCATCGCCGCATTCGTGATGGTGTCTCAAGCGATTGCGTCTGAGGACTTGGGTCCGTGGGCCGGTTCGAGGTCCGTTTGGCTGGTTGCAGGAGTCGTGGCCGTCGTTGGGCTGCTCGTGTTGTGGCTGGCGCCGGGCGCTACGACCTATGAGGCTGTGTCGACGATCTCACTAACGCTCATGGGCTTGGCCTTGTTTCTTTCCGGCTGGCATGCCCGCACCCCTCTCGGACGCTACTTCTACGAAATCTTGGGAATGGTATTGATCGCGACTGGAATGTGGCTGTTCACAAAGTCCCCCAAGAGGCCGCGGCCGGAGCTGGCACAGGTAGGGAAGCCTTCCGCCAACATGTCGCTGAACCTCTTGTTGGCTGCCGCTTTGACGTTGTCCGCAGTGATGCTCGCGGCATACATTGCCGTTGCCCTGGCGTCAGATCAGGTTTCCCCAGCTGTCACAATTTCGTCGGCTTGGGCGGTCCCGATCATGCTGTGGTTCGCATTTCAGCTGGCTGGCGGCCCCTCCCGAGCTTTCCGAGTAGGGGTCGCGCTGACACGCGACGCCGACACTAAGGAGCCCTCGGGTTGGTCCTGATTCCCAGCGATATTGCGGCCGGGCACGTAGTACCCGGGTTGAGCTTTGACCGGTACCGCGCGTCTGCGGTGTCAGGGTGGGACTGCCTATTGGCCCAGGTATGGCCTCACCGCCGGGCGTGGGTTGCGGGCGTCTGGACAGGTTCGAGACAATCCACGCGTGCGCGATGACGGACCGGACTTCGAGGCGTTGGTGCACTTCTGTGCGGAGTGCGAAGGTGCGGGTTGTGAGGTGTGCGAGGAACCCACGTTCACTCCTCGCACCAGCGCGGCCCTCTACTTCGCGTTGCAGACTCTGGCCGATGAGGTCTACGACGACGTCGAGGAGTTCGGTGATGGCCCGCTGGACCCGCACACGGCCGCGGTTCTGGATCTGTACCCGCCGTTCACCTGGATCTGCGACGGCGCCTGGCGACGCCGCGCTGCACGTTCCTACGACGACCTCGCCGCTGACATGGCTTCAGGAATTTGGCCCCTCGCCAGGTGCCCAGCCGAGGAGTTTGCGGTGCTGCTCGCCGTGGAGCGCGCCGAAGGTTTGGTGCGCGATGTGCCCGAGTTCCTGGATTTGGATGCCCTGCCGGTGATGTCATCTGACTACCAGTGGTCGTCGGTGCTGGAAGAGTTGCTGATGGACCTCGACGTCGACTTTCTGCTGGACCCATCGCTGGATGGCGCCGAGGACCCGAACTCCGACTTCAACCAGCTGATCAGGATGGGTGACTACCGCGCCGACAAGTGGTTCGACATCGGTGGCGACTTTCTGCCCCGCGACCCCGAGCGGGGCTTTCGCCGACCTGTCTCCCCAGCTTAGGTTGCTCGACGGTCACCCGATGAGGAGGAGATGGTCGTCCGTGCCAGGCCAAGGTTCTTTGGGTATGGCTGGGACCTGGGGTCAAGCACAGATCTGCCACTCCCAGGTTGCCGGAAGCTGTTTCCGGCAACCTGAACAACTAAGTCGAATCAAAGACCTGGTCAAGCTGTACAATCTTGTACATGCAGACGACTGGGGCCGACATCGAGGAGATGGTCGCGGTCCTCCGCCGTCGTGGCGGGGATCAGGATGAAGTTGAGGCCAAACGCGCACTTAACGGGGTGCCTGACGTCAAGCGAACACTCTGCGCCTTTGGCAACCTGCCCTCAGGTGGGACGATCCTGCTCGGCCTTGACGAGCGCGATGGCTTCGCAGCAACAGGTATTGACCCCGTCGGCGACCTTGAGCAGGGTATTGCGAGCCAGGCGCGCCAGGGCGTTGTGCCTTCGGTGACAGTCCACTTCACCGAAGCAGTATTCGAGGGCAGCAATATCTTGGTGGTGGCCGTGGAGGGACTGCCACCCCATGAACGTCCGTGCAGGACTGGCGGCAAAGCTTACCTTCGACAGAGTGACGGCGACTACGAGATGTCCGAGGCGGAGATTGCCCAGGTAATCGCCAGACGAGATCGTCCCCGATTTGACGCGGCATCCGTACCAGGAACCGCCGTCGAGGACCTGGACGGCGACCTGACTTCTCAGTTCCTGCGCCATGTCCGTGCCAGTTCCAGAAGACTCGCTAGGTTGGACGATCTGGACGTTCTGCGCAGCAAGGGGGTAGTTCGTCCGGATGCTGCGACCCTGACAGTTGCCGGTCTCTACGCGCTAGGAACTTACCCACAGAAGTACATGCCGTCGCTCTCGCTCACTGCGGCAGTCGAAGGAACAGACGGTGCCCGAGCGGCAGATCTCGTCCACCTAGACGGACCACTGCCCGAGATGCTCGATCAAGCAATCGAATGGGTTCGCCGCAATACCCGCACCATTGTTAGGTTCGGCTCAGACGGCCACGGTCGCGATGAAGCGGAAATTCCCCTTGTGGCAGTAAGGGAGCTGATCGCGAATGCCCTAGTTCATCGGGATCTGGGGCCGCACACGCAAGGCAAACGCGTCGAAGCGCGCATCAAGGATGACTACCTCGTCCTCTCCAACCCTGGCGGCTTGTGGGGTATCACAGTTGGGCAACTCGGACGGCCAGGAGGGAAGTCTGCCGTCAACGAGTACCTGTACGAAATCTGCAAACATGTGCGCATTCCCGGCGGAGCGCGCGTGATAGAAGGCGAGGGCGGTGGCATACGTGCTGCGCAGGAAGCTGCCAGGGACTCCTTGATGCAAGCCCCCAAGTTCACAGACGCCGGGGTACGGTTCACTGCGCTGATGCCACGGCACTCTTTGCTACCGCCGGACGACCTTGCGTGGCTCGCGGCGCTGCCCGAGGCGGCACAGCTCTCAGACATGCAGCGAGCGATTGCCGTGTCAATGCGGCATGGGACGGCCTGGACCAACCCCTTGGTCAGGAAGGAGTTCGCCCCGATTGACTCGACGGAAGCCAGGGCCGCACTTCAAGGACTCGTTGTGTGCGGAATCAGTGTCACAAGAGGCGAAAAGCGCGGCACCAACTACGTCATCGCCGACAGATTCCGAGCGCCGGAGCGAACGGCTGCGGTCGAGATCCTCCGCCACGTACCGGAAGCATCAGTCGTCCTTCCACCGCTGGCATCGGACTTGCCCGAAACAAAGGTGACCAACGGCGTGCCTATCCTTGCGGCACTGCGAGCCAATTCGGAACTCAGCGCGATCCAACTCGCCACGACCACTGGACTCACGAGACGCCAGGTCATGTACGCCCTCAACAAACTTCGCAACCATGGAGTAGTAGAACGAATCGGTCGATCGGGTGCCCCTCATACGGTCTATGCGCTCAGGCACTCTGACGCGTCGCAATAGACCTGGCTGCAGAAGGACCAGACCAGGGCGTGTGCAAGAAATCGCAAAAACGTGTGCAAGCTTCCGAGGCGCCTCCCACACGCACCCTCCTGACCTGCGCTTATGGAGTTTCGTAACTACCCCGCTGCTGAGTTAGTTACGAAACTCCCGACGTTGGGGTGACGAAACTCCCGTGGATTTCTCTTCGGAGGGGGTTTGACGGGGGTTTCGTGGTGTTCAGGGGTGGTTCGGGCGGCGTTTGCCCAGCTATGCCTCGGCGCCGGCCGGTCTCATGAGGTTTGTGGCTGCCCAAACCCTGAGAACGCGCCCTTTGCGGGTGTTTTCGGGCATGGGTGTGGGCCCGCCGCCATGGGGCTGACGCGGGCACGCGGGTGGTGCTGGCTGTGCTGTCGTTGAGTGCCTAGATGGGGCCCCGCCGGCCAGCGGTGGCGGCGGATCGTCGTCGTGGAGCTCGTCGACGTCGACTCGGTCTGCGTCGGACACCTGAGCGCTGACTGGGTTGCCGTCGGCGTCGTATTCGATGAAGTAGTGCCCCTCGGGATCTGGTTCGCACAGCACATCTTGGAATCCGGAGGTTTCCGCCCAGGCACGCAGCAGCCGAATGTTGACCGCGGCTACCGCAGCGGCAGCGAGGATAGAGGTTTTGACGAGGCCGACTACGAAGCACCAGCCACGTCGGATGTTCTCCGTCTTCGGGTTCTTCAGGTTGCCGTAGCTGGCCTCAACGTGGGTGCGCCGAATGTAGGAGGCGATCCATTCATTAGATCCCCACCGCAGGCGTTGCAGGATCTTGGCGGTGACGTCACCGGTGATGGTGACGGTTGTTTGCTTGCAACATTTCGGTGCTGTCGCCTTGGCCGGTGGATCGACGACTCGTGGCGGACTGTCGGCGTCACCTGTGGCCACGAAGC
>CAZJNU010000137.1:0-5910 GCA_964547485.1 uncultured Actinomycetes bacterium | reverse complement strand
TGTTCAATGCAATGACCAATCACGCGCACAAGTCTGAGTTGCGGGAGTCGAAGGATGAGATCATCTGCGGGGAGCTCATCCGCGGGCTGTCCCACAGGGGTTGGCGCTGCCACCGCATCGTCGCGCACTCGGACCGCCAAACCATCGGGTTCAAGCTGCCGGGCGACCCGGTGCTGTCCGCGATCTACCTGCTGATCGACAGGAAGTCCGGGTCCGGCGCGATCAGTGCGTCGCTGGGCAGTCGGACCGTGATCGGACTCACCGCCGAAATGCGGCAGAAGGTGACCGACCCTGATGACCTCGCGATCATGTGGAAGACCGATCTGGCCAACCTGTTCAAGATTCCTGCCGCTGGGGAGGTGCGCGTGAATCACCAACTCAACACGGTCAATGCCCGCACCTACAGCATGATCAACCTGGACCAGTACGTCAGTGGATCCAGCGTTACAGCGGGTCCACTGGTCGACTGGGTCGTCGCACAGGTCGACGGACTGCGCGAACGGCTCCGGCCGCTGAAGAAGTGACGGGTGGCCGGGGAGGTGGGTAGCGGTCCCGAGCGCGGCAAGCGTAGCGGCGGGTGCGTGGATGGTTGCGCACCCCTTGCGGCAGCAGGGAGGTGCCGGCGGCGAGCGCCGTTCTCGCCGAGCCGCTCACAGCTGTGCGCTGCATTGGCCGAGGCACGGAGCGCGGCGATGCGTTGCTTTCGTTCGTCGCGGTCCAGCTTCCGGATGTGGTCGACGCCCACGCAGAACGGGTTTTCAATCGGCCCGTTGCGAGCGTCGTCGCACATGGCTTGAACGACGCGCAGACCGAAATCTCCTGAGGAATCCCCGCGGGATCTTCAGGTGGTGCGTCAGGGTCCCAAGCACCCGATCGGGATGACGTGGACGCCGTCCTCGCGGCGGCCGGCGACACCCGTGCTGGTGATGACTCCCAGAGCCATAGGTTCGCCGTGGCGGCCCTTATCGACGTTCGCAGAGAAGCGGAGCAGCGCGGCCACGGCGTTGTCGATGTCCCGCGGATTGAGTTTGACCTCGAAGGCGGCCCACTTGTTGTCGGTGATCGAAACGATCGCATCGACCTCGTTGCCGTTCTTGTCTCGCCATGACTCGACGACGCCGTGATGAGGCTGGGCGAAGATGCGCAGGTCCCGGATAGCCAGCGCTTCGAAGTGGAATCCCGTGGCCAGTGGATCGGCGCGTAGTTCGGCGCTGCCGATTCTGAGGGCGGCAGGCCCGAGTGAGGGATCGACGAAGTATCGAACCTCGGCGGTGCGAAGGGGAGTCTTGGAGCGCATGTGGGGACGCCCGGCGGGGGAGTCGTCGGTGAGGCGGAGGCGCTCAAGCGTGTCGAGGTAGCCCGTGATCGTCGTGTGCGCGATGGGGCCGTCCTCGCCGCCCACATCCTTGGCCAGTTCGGTCGACTTCACGGGTTGGCCCACGTTGCGCGCAAGCGAGGCGAGTAGGCGTCTGAGGCTGCGCGGGTTGCTGCGGTGCCCCATCAATGGGATGTCGACTTCGATGATCTGGTCCAGGTAACCGGTTAGCCAGTCGAGGGCATCGGCCTCGGTACGGTCGATGAGCTCGGGCCATCCACCGATGACGATTCGTTTGAGTAGGTCGTCGAAGCTGAGATGTGTGCCGAGGCCTGTCTGCTGGCCTCCGGAAAGTAGGGCGGTGAGTGAGACGTCGCCGTTTGAGTGCCCCGACTCGAATAGGCTCATCGGGCGCATTCTGAGGACACCGATTCTTCCAGCGCCAGAGTGTCGCGTGGCGTCGTCGCGGGGCCTGGCTGAGCCAGTGAGGATGAAGTCGCCCCTGGAGTGGCGGTCATCGACTTGGCGGCGTACCCGATTCCAGCTGGCCGGTTCGATCTGCCACTCGTCGAACAGGATCGGCGCCTCGCCCGTGAAGAGCGACTCCGGGTCGAGCGCGCCATCAGCGACCGTGCGACCTCGTCCTCGTCGAACCGGATGATGGTCTTGGCGACCCGGGAGGCCGTTTCGGTCTTTCCACACGCCTTCGGCCCCTCGATAAGGACGGCCCCGATCGCGCTCATCTTCCGAGCGAGCTCTTGGTCCGCGACGCGGGGGCGGTAGCTGGTCATGGTGGAACTCAAGCGATTGGAGACGGCAAAACTGAAGTTTCGGATACACCGAATATGAATATTCGGACAAGTTGAACTTGGGTTTTCGCATAACCGCAGTTGGGGACAGGTCGACTGCAAGTCCAACAGTTGGGGGATCGGGCCGATGCCAGCCGGGCTCTGCGAGGAGTCGCATGGTGCCAGCGCGAAGAGCGGCGATCCGCTCGGCCAGTTCCTCCTGCTTCACGTTCTGGATGTGGTCGTGGTCGACGCCGATCGGGTTTTCGATCGGCCCGATGCGTGCATCGTCGACCCAACGGTAGATCCACACCGGCACGCTCTCGCGGCGCGGGTTCTGCTTGAGCCCGAAGTGCTGTTTAGTGCGCAGGTCGCAGACCCCCATCCGATGTGTCCACGGCTGCTCGGACGCTGGCTTCTTGTCGAAGAACAGCACGTTGGCCTTTACACCCTGGTAGGCCCCTTGCTGAAGACGAGAACGGTGCTGCCGGCTTCGATGCCTCGTAGCCGCATCATCCCTCCTGCCGCCGACACAACTCAACCACCGAGCCAGCCCCGCGCGTTGAACAGCTTCATCAGGTTCCGTTTCAGCTTGTGGGTGGCCCTCAGCTTCGCGACGTACGGCGGGAAGTCCGCCTCCTGGCCGGCCGCGCTCATCAGCCCGCCGACGCGCACGATCAACTCCACCGCCTGGGCGTAGGCCTGGTTGTTCTTGGCATCTATTGAGCGCTCGACCTCAGCCTGCCAGATCGGGATTGCCTCCAGCGGGTGCTCTCCTTCCCTGCGTCGGGCCAGTTCCAGCCACAGTTCGCGCCTGCACCCGGCCGTGCTCGCCTCCGCCCAGGCCGTCTCGACGTCTCCGTCGAACAGCAGCACGTCGACCAGCGTCGAGCTGTCGGGCCCGGGTGCCGGCCAGCGCGTGACGCGGCCGCTTGCCGGCCTGCGCTGGCGCTCACCGATCCGGGATCTGAGCAACTCGAGGGCCTTGTCGTGCCACACGGGCCACAGGTCCGCGCGCTGCGCATGCTCGGCCAACTGGCGGTAGGTGCGCAGTCCCGGTGCCTCAACGTAGGCCTCCCAGGTCACCCGTACAGCGTCCTCGGCACGACCGGAGCGGTGGAACTCCTCGGCCGCCACCTCGACAAGGCGGGAGTCCGAACTGCGGTGCAGCGCCAGTCCCTTCTCCGCCCACATCAGTGCCTCGTCGTACCGCTTGGCCTCGCGCAAGACCTCGGCGATGCGCACGAACTGGTACGCCGAGGACTGGTCCCGCGCCAGCACTTCGACGACCGCGTCGACGTCACCGGTCAACTCGGCCAGGGTCTGCATGATCTGGGTGATCCGGAACCGTCGCGACGACCAGCTGCGCTCCTCGTCGTTGCGGCCTAACGGGGGCAGGGCATCCCACTCCACCTGAGCCAACCGGCCGTACTCGGCAAGGCCCTCGGCGCCAAGCACCTCGGCGTACGCGCTGGCGGCTCCGTAGAAGACCTCCAGATCCCCAGAGTGGCGCTCCCGGTCGAACAGGGTGCGGGCCAGCGTCACAGGGTCAGGCTGCAGTGCCGCACACGCAGCGAGGTGTAGTTCCTGCAGCCGCTCGGCGATGCCCGACATCCACCCGTCGGAGTCGTCGACGTACCCCACCGCATCCTCGGCACGGTCGATCGCGTGCTCGGCCAGGGCAACGACGGCGTCGGCGTGCCCGTCGTCGAGCAGATCCTGCAACGAGTCCAGCACGGCGTCGATGTTGTTCGCGTAGTCGTACATCTCGCGGTAGCCGACATAGTCGTGCACCACGAAGGCCTCGTCGATTGCGTGCCGGAACACCCCGAGTTGCGGCGGCCCGACCGTACCCCGCGCTGCGTTCATCCGCAGCCGTGCGTCGAAGAGGTCGTCATCGGCGGCACACTCCACCAGCAGGTCGACCAACGTCTGGTGATCGAGACCTTCCAGGTAGCCGCGGACATCGATCACCGCTTCTGCCGCTTGGTGGGGATCTGGCACAGTGGCGGTCACGACGAGCGCGACCGCCACCGAGTGTTTGCAGAATCGGCCCTCCTGACCCACTGGGCAGGAGCAGTCGTACGCCGGCTCATCGTCGTCGTCGAGCGACAGCCTCACCTGGTACGACGACGAGCCCCGCACCTTCGCCTTCGCGCTCGACGCGGTCACCGTCCGCTTGCCTACCCGCCCGTCCGCCGCGTACAGCAGGCCACGCTCGAACGACCGGCGGTCCGCCATCGCCTCCACAGAACGGCGTGCGAACGCGTTGCGGAACGCGCGGCCCGGCACCTCAGGCACCATGCCCGCCTTCGACCAGTCTTGCCGTCACTCGACGCCTCGGCTCTCCCAGCCACCGAACGTCTCACTCCCGGCGATCCACTCCCGCCGGCCGTTGCAGGAGCGGCCGAGGGCGACTGCGCCAGCCGTCGACGGGGAGGTGAAGACGATGTCGCGGCTGACCCGGCCGACGCCGTTCTCGATGACGATGGAGCCGTCGCCGACGAGTCGTGTGTGCTGTGCGCGATAGGAGGCATAGGCCTTGACGGTGCTGTCGGCCTTTCCGACGCCGTGCCAGGACGCAACGACGACCGAGCCCGCCAGCACCGTGAATTCGCCGTCGATCTGCTGCGCCTGTGCGTCGACTCCGGCCTTGCCGTTCTTGAGCCGGAAGACGGGCGACTCGATGGTCTCGCTCGTCGCAGGGCTCGGCGCCTTCGTCGGGCGCACCCGGATGGCATTGACACCGAGCACGGGCAACACGATCTGGAGCTGGAACAGGAAGTAGTCCATGTCGGAGGCGTCGGCCTCGGGCAGTGTAGGGACAGGCGGCGCGGTGTTGTTCTCGAGAGACACCCGCCCGGCCTGGGTAGCCAGCGAGATCAGCCGCGACTCCAGGTAGCGGCCGTGGGACTTGGTGAGGTTGGTGTCCTTCGACGTGATGACGACGACGCGGTCCCAGAAGTCCTTGTCCCGCTGGTGGTAGCGCAGCCGGTCTGCGACGACATCCGCCTCGCCGATGTAGCAGCGAGTGTCGCCGACAGCGGTCTCGTCGTCGCCGAGCAGGAAGTAGACACCCGTGCGTTGGGCTTCGTCGCGCTTGAGTAGGTCCGCGAGGTCGGAGCGGCGTGCCGCGAGCACGTGCCCGGTCCAGTTGGTGATCTCAGCCGTCGTCAGCCCGCCGGGGGTGCCGTCGACAAGGAACAGCTTGATCTGTTTGCCACTCACGCGCCGATCATCTCCTCCGCCACCGACAGATCCGTTTCGCTGCCGGCAAGACGGCCGCTGAACGCGGCGACCAGTAGGGCTGCTCCGCGGCAAGGCGCGCGTCATCGTCGGGGCTCATGGTGTGCAAAGGCTATCGGCGCCAGGAAGTCCTTCCTCGCCTGGCTCGACGAGCGGCATGAGTCCACAGGCCGCGGAGCCGTCGGGGACCGCTGGCGCCCCTGCTCGCCGAAGCGATCCAGCTCGGCGACGGGACGTTCCTGGCCAGCGATCAGTGGGACAACCCCGCCGTTTACCAGTATCGCGGGCGGGCATGACGTCAAGACGGTGCAGGCACGACTGCGGCACGAGTCAGCGAAGACGACTCTTGATACCTAAGGGCACATGTGGCCGGACGCAGACGACCGGACGCGGGAGACCGTCGAAACGGTGTTCTCCTCGCGCCCGGCCGTCGCTGGTGCGGACTAGCTGCGGACTACGGGCTCAGACGCTTAGTGTCTGCGCAGGTCAGCTGGGGATTGCTTCCTAGATGTCGTAGTAGAGCTCGAACTCGTGCGGATGCGGACGCAACCGGATCGGATC
>CAZJNU010000136.1:0-5942 GCA_964547485.1 uncultured Actinomycetes bacterium | reverse complement strand
CTGGCGCAGGCGAGCGAATCAAGCCTGGCGCTGCAACGCGATTGGCTGCAGACAGTCTTCGACGCCGCCCCGAGCGGATTGGTGGTGCTCGATGCCGCCGCGACGGTGATAGACGTGAATCCGAGCGCGGAACGGTTGCTGGGGATCTCCGAGCACAGCGCAAATGGGAAGCCGTTGGGGGCGCTGCTCAACGACGGATCCGCAACCGTGGTAGACCTGCAGCGGGCCTGTGAGCTGGGCCGGGACTGGCTCGATCCGGACGCCGAGATCTGGACCGAGTCCCGGGCGGCATTCCCGGCCGCGCTGCAGTTCGTGCCGTTGGTGACGCGCGGCAGCACGGGTGGCGGGGTGCTGTCCATTCTGGATCTGAGTGAGCGCAAGCGGGTTGAGCAGGACCTGTCCTGGCGGGCCACGCATGATGTGTTGACTCGGGTGCTGAACCGTTCCGCGCTGTTGGATCGGGTCGCGTTGGGAATCGCCCGAGCTGAGCGGGACGGCAACCCGCGTGCGGTGCTATTCCTGGATCTCGACCGGTTCAAGACCATCAACGACTCGCTCGGGCACGCGGCCGGCGATCGGCTGTTGATGCAGGTCGCGACCCGACTGTCCGGGGCGATCCGCGACGTCGACGCGCTGGCCAGGATCGGCGGAGACGAGTTCGTCATCCTGTTGGACGGTGTCGCCTCCCTGTCGGCGGTGGAACTGGTCGCCAACCGGGTGACGGCGGCGCTCGCCCCGCCCTATCTGTTGGGGGAGCCTTACGAGGATCCCGTGTATGCGTCGGCATCTATCGGGATCGCCGTGGCAGAGCCAGGATCCAGCCCGACGTCGCTGTTGCGGGATGCCGACTTCGCCCTCTACGCAGCCAAGCGCGCCGGCCGCGACCAGCACGTCATCTTCGACGCGTCGATGCGGGACGAGGTGGCTGTCCGGGTCCGGTTGGAGAAGTTGTTGCGGGCCGCGGTATCGCGCGGGGATCTGCACATGGCCTTCCAGCCGGTGTTCTCGATGAGCGGTGGGGCGTTGCTCGGATTCGAAGCCCTGCTGAGGTGGACGGATCGGGACGGCCCCATCCCGCCCTCGGAATTCATCCCGCTGGCAGAGGAGAGCGGGCTGATCCAGCGGATCGGCGCGATCGCGTTGGACATCGGGGTCGCCTTCGCGGCGGAACTTGGCAGACAGCCGATGGGCGACAGCCTGACCGTGTCGGTCAACATCTCGGGCCTGCAGGTGACGCATGGTGACCTCGCGGCGCAGGTGGCGGAGGCGCTGGAACGGCATCACGTGCCCGGTTCCCGGCTGATCCTGGAACTTACCGAAACCGCCCTGCTGAGCGATCCGAAGGCAGTGGCCGCGCGGATGCAGGCGATCGCAGACCAGGGGGTCGAACTCGCCCTCGATGATTTCGGAACGGGCTTCTCATCGCTGACCAGCCTGCGCGAATTTCCGTTGGCCGCGTTGAAAGTGGATCGGATGTTCACCCGCAATGTCGACAGTTCCGAACGGGATCGAGCTATCGTCGCGGCGGTCGTCGCGCTCGGGCATGCGCTGGGCCTCAGTGTCGTCGCTGAAGGTGTGGAGACGGCCCATCATCTGCATACCCTGACCGAGATGGGTTGCGATGCTGGCCAGGGCTTCTACTTCGGTCGACCGCTGGTGTCGGAGTCGGCGTTGGCGCTGGCATCGGAGTGGGGCGCGCCGGCCTCGGGCTAACTGGCGTCCGTTGCCGCTGCAGTGCCGACCGACGCCGGGCTAGGAAGCTGGCTCGGCCGGCGGTTCCGGGCGGCGTCGTTGAGTCGCAGTTCGCCGCCGAATTGCAGCAGCAGCGCGACGGTGGCTGTCCAGCCCGTTTGGTGACTTGCACCCAGGCCACGACCGTTGTCTCCGTCGAAGTACTCGTGGAACGGCACCAGGTCCCGCCAGTTGGGGTCCTGCTGGAAGTAGTCGTTGTCGCCGAAGACTGCCCTGTTTCCGTCGCCGTCTCGCAGAAAGATCCGGGTGAGACGAAGAGTGAGTCCTTTGGCGACCTCAGCCAATGACACCTGGTTGTCGCTGCCGGTGGGGAAGTCCACCGCCAGGGTGTCGCCGAAGAAACTGTCATACGCCAGCAGCGACTGCACCAGCATCAGATTGATCGGGAACCAGATCGGCCCGCGCCAGTTGGAGTTCCCCCCGAACATCCGGTTCTGTGATTCCGCCGGCCAGTAGGGCACTGAGTACGTCGCGTCGCCGACTCGGAATTCGTAGGGGGTATCTCGATAGGCGGCAGATACAGATCGGATGCCGAAGTCGGACAACATCTCCTGCTCGGCGAGCAGGTGCGAGAGGATCCGGCGCAGCCGAGTGCTGTCGACCACCGAATACAGCACCGAACTGCCGTCGCCCTGCGAGGCGGAGAGAGCGACCGATCCGGTGAACTCCGGATGGTGGCGCAGCAGGTGGTCCCGCAGTTGCTCCATCACCTGGTCCACATGGCCGTCGAGCCCCTCGCTCGTCTGGTTGACCGGCATCGAGATGCAGGCGAGCAGCGGGATCACCGACTGCAGCGAGATGACCCCCAGCTGGGTGCTGCTGCCGTCGGCGTTGACGATTACATCGCCGTAGAACCCGTCGTCGTCATTCCACAGGCTGTAGCCGTCGATACCCTTCTCCAGCACGTTCGCGACGATCGTGAAGTCGAGCAGCAGTTTGGAGATATCTGCTCGATAGCCGTGGTGCGTGTGACTCAACTCCACCGCGATCTCGGTCAGCTGCAGCGCCATTTGGGCGACCCAGGCAGTGCCGTCCACCTCCGCCAGCCGACCACCGGTGGGGAGCGGCTCGTCGCGGTTGAACACCCCGATGTTGTCCATCCCCAGGAACCCACCGGCAAACAGATCGTCGCCAGCCGGATCCTTCGTGTTGAACCACTCGGTCAGGCTTATCAACAGCGCCCGGAAGGCGGTGGCCAGGAAGTTGGTGTCGGCGACTCCGGTCACCCGATAGTCGACCAGGTAGATCTGCCAGGCCGCCCACGCCAACACCGGCGGGTTGGTGTCGGAGAAGTTCCACTCGTACGCCGGAATCTGACCATGCGGATGTTGGTAGAGACTCGACAGCATCAGGGTTATCTGCCGTTTCGCAAACGCAGAGTCCACCAGGGCCATCGTGACGGCGTGAAAGCCCATGTCCCAAGCGGCGTACCAGGGGTACTCCCAGGCGTCGGGCATCAGCAGCACGTTCTCGTTGACGATGTGCTGCCAGCGACTATTACGCCCCTTCAGCCTTTCCGGCGGGGGCGCTGGCTGGGTCGGGTCGCCGTGCAACCAGCGGTGCACGTGGTAGTTGTAGAACTGCTTGCACCACAGCAGGCCGGCGATCGCCTGGCGCTGCACGAGCTTTTCATCCTCGGTGAGGGTGCTGGGCTGCCAGGCGGCGTAGAAGTCCTCCGCCTCCTGATGGCGGGTGGCCAGCACGGTGTCGGCGTCGTCGAACGGGTCGTCCAACTCGGTTTCGGTGAATCTGGTCAGCAGCACCATCGTGGCACCGGCGTCGAGGGTGGCGGTGGCGACCGCTGCAGCCTTGCTCCCGCCGTCGCCGTTCACCGCTGACTGATCGCCGCCGACGATCGCGTTGTTGATCCCGTCCTTGGTGTAGGGCGTCTCGGATTCGCTGCCGAACACCGCCTCGTTGTTGGTGTTGTTCTCGCAGAACATCCACTCGATTCCGTGGGTCGGACCGCTGCGCCCCACGACTCGGGCGTAGAACCACCGCCGGCCGATGGTCGGGTGATTGGTGGAGATTCCGCCTTTGGCCAATCCGATCAGCGGCGGACTCTGGTCGACCTCCCAGGACCAGGTGTTGCGGTACCAGAGTTGCGCCGCCACGTGGATCGGTGCCGGGTCGGGACCGCGGTTGGTGATGGTGGTGCGGCAGATCACGTCTTCCGGGCCTGCCTTGGCGTACTCGACTGTGACATCGAAGTAGCGGTTCTCCCGCCAGCTCGATTCCAACGCATCGAACAGCTCGTATTCCGGTTGGTCGCAATCCCGGGCCGCGTTTGTGTCACGCAGATCGCGGTACGGGAATTCCGCCTGTGGGTACTTGTAGACCATCGAGGCGTAGGAGTGCGTCGGGGTGTTGTCGGTGAAGAACCAATAGTCCTTCACATCTTCACCGTGGTTGCCCTGGCTGTTCGTCAGACCGTAGGGGCGCTCCTTGAGTACCTCATCGGCACCGTTCCAGAGCCCGAGTCCCAGGCAGATGGTCTGCTGTTCGTCGCACCAACCGGCCAACGCATCCTCGTTCCAGCGGTACGCGCGCCGATGCGAGTCCTCGAACGGGAAGTAGCTCCAGGCGTCGCCATCGGCCGAGTAGTCCTCCCGGACCGTGCCCCAGGCGCGTTCACTGACGTAGGTGCCCCAGCGTTGCCACGGTGTCTTACCGGCGACCGCCTCATCCAGGCGCTGCTGTTCGGCGGTGCCGCTTCGCTGCCGAATCGAGGCGGCGAGGCGCTCCAGGGCTGCCGGCACCCGCGACTATCCGAACGAGACGGTCGGCGGCGCGGTCTGGCCGGCAGGGGCCTGGTAGAACTCGCGCTTGGAGACACTTGCCATCCCCGCGAAGAACATCCACGGGATGGTGGCGACCAACTTGTTGAGCGTGGCCACCGCGTCGTTGTAGTACTGCCGCGCGAACGAGAGCTGGTTCTCCGTGTCGGTCAGCTGCTTCTGCAATTCCAGGAAGTTGGTGGAGGCCTTCAACTCGGGGTAGTTCTCGGCGACCGCCATCACGTTCACGAGAGCCTTGTCCATCGCGGCTTCGGCAGCCGACTTCTCCTCGACCGTGCCCGAGCGGGCGGCCTCGGTCACACGCGCGCGGGCCTCGGTCACGGCCTCGAATACGCCCTTTTCGTGCGAGGCGTACCCCTTGACGGTCTCGACCAGGTTAGGGATCAGGTCCGCTCGACGCGTCAACTGGACATCGATACCGCCGAGGGCTTCCTGCGCGGCGATGTCGGCCTTCTTCAACTTGTTGAAGCCGACGACGAAGAAGATCACCGCCAGGACGATGATCACCAGGATGATGATCAGGATCGTGGCCATTGAAGTGCTCCTATCGGTGGGGGTGAGGGCGGAACTGCCGAACCGTGTTGCTCAACTGTAACCTCTCGCGGGCACCCGCACAGCGGTCGCGGCCGAGCAGCGTCACCAGGAACCGCCGCCGCCCCCGCCGCCGCCGCCACCGAAGCCGCCGCCGCCGCCACCGGAACTCGACGACGATTGGGACGCCTCGTAGGCGCTGATCGAGGAGTTCAGGGAACTCTCGAAACTGTCGAATCCGCCGCCGCCGCTGAACATACTGGCGCCGCCGATGTAGCCGTACGGATACCAGAGCGGTATCGGCGGTTCCTCGTTCATCTCCACCCGGTACTTCTCGGCCCACTTGTCGGCGACTCCAAAGGCGACCGCGTAGGGCAGGAAGGCGATGAACAGGTTCTTGTCAGCGGCGAAGTCGAACCGTTGCTCGGAGGAGGGCGTGGACAGTAGCCGCCGGAAGCCGGCCGACTCCGACCACAGCCTGCGACCAGTCTCGGTCCGCCTGGTACCCACGCCGGTGCCGGCGAGTACCACGCCACCGATCGCGAACCCGGCGAACGGCAGACCGTACATGGTCGGCCCCAACCAACCGATGAATCCCACTCCCGCGAGGATTATCGACGCGAACCAGAGCAACTTGCCGATCGATTCGATCGGGGCCTTCACCGTGAAGCCGGATGACTCCGCCCAGCGAGCGGTTGCCGGCTTCACCGCGCCGACGGCCGACTTGATCTTCGTCCCCGCGGACACCGAACCGTCGGAGGTGACGGTGGCGGCGTAGGTCTGGACGCCCAGGGAGGAACCCACCTGCTGGGTGACCGGGTCGGTTGCGGCCCAGAATTCCGGTGTGGTGATGCCCTGCAC
>CAZJNU010000135.1:0-6048 GCA_964547485.1 uncultured Actinomycetes bacterium | reverse complement strand
CGCGCTGCCGGTCCGAGGCGCAGATGAAGGCGTCGCCCAACTGCAGGGCGGTGGAATATTCGAGGCGGTTGGCCTCCAGTCGCTGCGCCCACACCTTCGGGTCGCCGGCCTCCGCGCCCATGTGGGCGATGGTCTCCACGAACGTGGGCACATACAGGTCATAGACAATTCGAGCGTCGCTGCGGTGAAGACCCCAACCGACATCCACCCGTTGAGGTTGCGTCACCACCACGTGCTGACCCCGCGCCAACTCCCGGAATCCTCGTGCGCTCGGTTTGCCGAAGGTGACCAGCGACATTCCAGGCAACTGGTCGGCGAGCCCGGGTTGGGAGGCGGATACCGCAAGTGTCACGGTCGCGCCGCGATCGGCGAGCTGCTGCGCCAGGTTGAGTGCGCGAATGGCGGGGCCGGCCATCCGCTCGGCGATCTGCTCGCTGGAAATGACCAGCACCCGGAGTCCGGTGAGGTCGAGGCTCGCTGGTGCCATCGGCCGCCGTCCTATCAGTGGTGGGTGTGGATGTGCGTTCCCTGACCCCAGCGTAATCGTGGGGTAGCGTTGCCGTATGGAGGTAGTCGAGCTCGGAATTGCAGGCGCCTGGGTTATGACCCCGCGTCAGCACGGTGACGGTCGGGGTCTGTTCCTGGAATGGTTCAAGGATTCGCTCTTCCGAGAGGCCACCGGCCATTCCCTGAAACTGTCCCAGGCGAACTGCTCCGTCAGTGCGGCGGGGACGGTCCGCGGGATCCACTTCGCCGACGTGCCACCGGGGCAGGCCAAGTACGTGACGTGCCTGACGGGGGCGGTCCTCGATGTCGTGGTGGACATTCGAGTCGGGTCCCCCACGTTCGGTCAATGGGAGGCAGTTCGGCTCGACACGGCCGAGCGCCGAGCCGTCTACCTGTCCGAGGGCCTAGGGCATGGTTTCGCCGCGCTGGAGGACGGGTCCACCGTGGCCTACCTGTGCAGCGAGGAGTACAACCCGGAGAAGGAGCGGGAGGTCTATCCGTACGACGCCGAGATCGGGGTCGACTGGGGTTTCACCCTCGGTGAATGCTCGCTGTCTGCCAAGGATGATGCCGCGCCGACTTTGGCCGAAGCCGCCGCAGCTGGCATCCTGCCCGACTACGAGGCCTGTCGAAGTTATCGCGCAGGTCTTCAGTAGTTCGCGCCTCGGACGAGTCACCCGCGGCCGCCGGTAGCATGGCGATCATGGGATATCGCCGGGTACTAGTCGCCGGCGGTGCCGGATTCATCGGGAGCCACCTCTGCGATCGGCTGCTCGCCGATGGTGCAGAGGTGTTGTGTGTCGACAACTTCTACTCCTCCACCCGCAGCAACATCCACCACCTGCTCGGTGACCCGAGGTTCGAACTGCTGCGTCACGACATCACCTTCCCGCTGTACGTGGAAGTCGACGAGATCTACAACCTGGCATGTCCGGCTTCGCCGGTGTTCTACCAGCGCGATCCGGTCCAGACGACCAAGACCTCTGTCATCGGTTCGATAAACATGCTGGGCCTGGCAAAGCGCACCGGTGCCACAATTCTGTTGGCTTCCACCTCCGAGGTGTACGGAGATCCAACCGTCCATCCGCAGACCGAGGACTACTGGGGAAATGTCAACCCGATCGGTCCTCGTTCTTGCTACGACGAGGGCAAGCGCTGCGCCGAGACGTTGTTCTTCGATTACCGCAGACAACACGACATGCCGATCAAGGTCGTCCGGATCTTCAACACCTACGGGCCACGGATGCAACCCGACGACGGCCGGGTGGTCAGTAACTTCGTGGTGCAGGCACTCAACGGGAACGCGCTGACCGTGTACGGCGACGGTGACCAGACACGTTCCTTTTGCTACGTCGACGATCTGATCGATGGACTGATGGCGATGATGAAGACCCCGCAGGCGGTAACCGGCCCGATCAACTTGGGCAATCCGAGCGAGATCTCGGTCGGCTACTTGGCCGAAGAGGTCATGTCGATGGTCGGCTCGACCGCCGGTGTGATCTACGAGGATCTGCCCACTGACGACCCTCGCCAACGACGTCCCGACATCTCGCAGGCACAGGAAGTGCTCGGCTGGCGGCCTGCGGTTCCGTTGGCCGACGGGCTGGCCCGGACGGTGGCATGGTTCCGCGACAACCAGGGGTGATGCGACAGCCATGAGGATCGCATTGGTCCACAGCTTCTATGCCGGCGACTCGTCCAGCGGCGAAAACGTGGTCGTCTCGTCGCAGCTGGAGGCACTGTCGAGGGCGGGGCACGATGTGCTCCTGCTGGGTCGGCACACAGATCGGGAGAGCAGCCGACGGCTCTATCCGATCCGTGCCGCCTACCAGACAGCCACCGGTGCGGGACCGGATCCGACCCTGCGGTTGGCGCGGTTCGACCCGCAGGTTGTCCACATCCACAACACGGTGCCGAATATTGGTACGGACTGGTTGGCCTCCTGGCCCACTCCGGTTGTGCACACCCTGCACAACTTTCGACCGATCTGTGCCAATGGGTTGCTGTTTCGCGACGGTCGCGTCTGTACCGACTGCCCCGAAGGTAGGCCTTGGTCTGCGATTGAACACGCCTGCTACCGAGATTCGCGACTCGCGACGCTACCTGTGGCGGTTCGGAACGCCCGAGGGCTGACCAGCAATGTGCTGCTGACCAGGGCAGATCGACTGATTGCTCTGTCGGATTTCGCCGCCGACACGTTTCGGCAGTTCGGCCTACCTGGTGCCCGGCTGGTCACCGTGCCGAACGGCGTCAGCGGGGGTGTCGTCAGCACGGAGCCACCACCCGGACGGCCGCGCTGGTTGGCAGTCGGGCGGCTGCGGGCGGAAAAGGGTTTCGCGGAACTGCTCCGCGGTTGGCCCGGCGGGCATCGGCTCGACATCGTCGGCGACGGCCCGCAGCGTGCCGAGTTAGGGCGGTTGGCCGGTCCCGAGGTGCGGTTGCGCGGAGCCTTGCCAGCACACCAGCTACGCCAAGAAATGCCGGGCTATTCGGGGCTGGTCTTCGCCGGTCTCTGTCCGGAGGCGGCCGCGCCACTGGTGGTGGTGGAAGCGCTGGCAGCCGGCCTGCCGGTGCTGATGACGCGCACCAGCCCACACGCGGGGCCGTTCGTGGCGGCCGAGGTGGCGCGCACAGTATCCGCCGACAGTCCGAAAATCACGGCCGAGCCGCAACTGGCCACCGACGACCTGCTGGCCGGCATGGCCTGGGCGGACAGCGGTGGTGCCACCCTCCGTCACCGCTGCCGTACCTGGTTCGACCGCAACTTCACAGAGGAGCTTTGGGTGCGCAGGCTTGAGGAGGTCTACCACGACTGTGGCGCGTGAGTGCCATGCCATCCTTGACCTGTGGTGGACTTCTCCCGGATCGCCCGCGGTCTGGCCTACGAGCGGCAGTGGGGCATCGTTGTGCTGCAGCAGAGTCTCGACGAATTGCTGACCGGTGCGGCGCCGACCGGAACTCTGCTGGCCGCACCGGAACGCGACCGGTTCTGGGCGGATCCGTTCCCACTGCGGGACGACCGCGGCGTCCTCTGGATTTTCGCGGAGGAGCTGCATCGCTGGCGCGGGCTTGGTTGCATCGTGGCGCTGCGGATTGACAACGGGAAGGTTTTCCGGCGGGAAGTCGTCCGAATGAGTCGGCACCACTACTCCTTTCCACAGATCCATGACGCGACCCGGACTGATGCGGGGTTCCGGTGGTTGGCAACCGTGGAGACCTGCGATCCGCAGGCCCATGTCTACGGTTTCAACGAACCAGGTGAGCCCTGGGTCTCGCTCGACCGCACTCTTCCGGTCGGCGTGATCGACCCCGCGTTGTCGCTACCCACCGGTCCCGCGGACACAGACTGGTACCTGACCGGCACCAGAGGCGCGGACTCCTTCGCTGCCTTCCGGCAGTGGCGAGCCGTGAACGGCCGCGATTGGCAGGAGCAACCGACGCTGCGCTTTCATGACCCGGTATTGGCTAGACCAGCCGGCAACGCTGACCGAGCCCGTGGCCTGCGGTCGGCGCAGGACTGCTCGGACAACTACGGAATCGCGAGCAGCCTGCTCGACTGGGATCCGCACACCCGCGGTCCCGGCGCCGTCCGGCGACGCCTCCGCGGTGACGACTTCGAGTTCCCAGCCGTCGGGACGCACACCCTCGCCTGGACCCCCGATGGTCAAACAGTTGTCGCGGACATCTGGCGCCGTCGACTGCAACCTTTCTCCGCGGCCCACCGATACCTCGAGTCGCGCCATCCACGCACCTGCCCCGGCCGCGCAGAATCCCTCACCATCGGCTGACCGTGGGCCACACCCTGTCCGGCGCATCTAAATGTAACCAAATGTAACCAGAGCGTGGTTACATTTGGTTCATGCTCGACCTGAACCTGGAGGCCTTGCTTGCCGATCTTCGGACTCAGCAGGGCGACACTGCCGCAGTCGAGGTCAAATCCGCCAGGGGTGGCCTCCCGGCCACGACGGGCGAATCGCTCTGCGCGTTGGCAAACTATCCCGGCGGCGGCCTGTTGCTGCTCGGCTTGGACGAGCGAGCGGGGTTCGCGCCGGTCGGCATTTCCGACCTGCAGGCCCTCAAGCAAGGCATCGCCAGCAGGGCGCGTGCCTGCGCACCTCCAGTTGTCATCAACATCAGTCAACACGCTGTGAGCGGCCACGCAGTTCTGGCCGCGCAGGTAGCCGAATGCGATCGCTCTGCCAAACCCTGCCGCTTCAAGGGCAAGGGCTGGATTCGGGCTTGGGACGGTGACTACTCGATGTCGTGGGAAGAGGAGCAGGCGTTTCTGCGGCTGCGTGACGCCCCGCGATTCGACCGGGTCGCGGTCGACGGAACGTCGCGGGATGACCTGGACGCCCAACTTACGCGGTCATGGTTGGACACCGCCCGCACGCTGGACCCTTTGGGACTGGGCCGCTTCAGCGACGATGATGAGTGCCTGAAGCGTGCAGGAGTTTTGACTCCTCAGGGCCTCACATCGAAGGCAGGACTGCTGGCGCTGGGGGTACAACCGCAGCAGCACTTCCCGCGCTACGTCGTCAACCTGGCGGCAGAAGGCGTCAGCGACGCCAGGGCAGTTGAGGCAACGACAGTCAGCGGACCGATTCCGTACATGCTGGAGGGGTCCCTTGACTGGGCGAAGAGAGTGATGTCACGGCGCGTGGTTCAACGCCCCTATGGTGGCTTGCGGGACGAGTGGGAGTTCCCGCTCGTGGCGCTGCGCGAACTGATCGCCAATGCGCTCGTACACCGCGATCTGGACAACTGGAGTGAAGGGTCGGCGGTGGAGGTGCGGCTGCTGTCGGACAGGTTCGTCATCACCAACCCCGGGGGTCTGTATGGGATCACAGTCGACCGTCTCGGCCAGGCGAAACAAACCTCCGCGCGCAACGGCGCTCTCATTGAAATCTGCCGCTACGTCCGGACCGACAGCGGGGCTCGAGTCGTCGAGACGCTTGCCTCTGGACTCCCAAGAGTCCTCGAGAGTCTCGCGGAGTGCGGGCAGCCAGCCCCGCTATTCGATGATCGTGCGATTGCGTTCAGCGTGGTGTTGCGCCGGGGTGCGGCGGATGCTCCAGCATCCCTGAACCGAACCCAAATGCGGGTGCTTGCCGAGCTTGCGCGGGGTCCGGCGAGCGTCAGGGACCTCGAGGCACGCTTGGGCCTAAAGCCTGCAACGATCCGCAAGGCTTTGCGGGCCCTACCCGACCGAATATGGGTCGACGGAGGTAAGGGGCGCCCTACGACCTACTCGCTCCGCGACTCCGATTAGACAGTGGCGGGCCCACCCGAAACGGCCCGCAACTAGTGACGTCAGCTGTTGGCGAGGATGGCTGGCAGCGCCTCGCCGAGCGCCTCGTCCCAACTGCGCATCGCCGGCAACCCGACTGCCGTCCAGCGGTCGTGACCCAGCACGCTGTACGCCGGGCGCGGCGCGGGCCGTGGGAAGGCAGCGGTGCTGGTCGGCAGCACCCGTTCCGGGTCGTGACCAGCGAGGTCAAAGATCCGCTGGGTGAAGCCGTACCAGTTGGTGGCACCACC
>CAZJNU010000134.1:0-6067 GCA_964547485.1 uncultured Actinomycetes bacterium | reverse complement strand
CGGCTCGCGTAATTCGACAGTGAGCTGAAGTGGTTGTCGGCGCCGCGGATGGAACTCGTCAGCAAGATCGCCACCGACCACCATTGCCCGTTCTTCTTCACCAGCCCGACCTGCCGCACGGTGACCGGGGCATTCGCGCCCCAACCACCTTTGAAGTACGTGGCACCCGCCTGACCGAGCCCCCAACGCTGGCTCGACGTCACCTGAGCCATGTTTGTGAACACGAGATTGGCGGCGTTCGGGCCGATGATCCGACCCTTGTACAGATTCGCCAGCCAGACGGCCTGCTCCTGCGCACTCCAGATTGTCTGGCCCCAGTGCGTGACTGCGTCGGTTCGTCCGTTGAAGGAGGTTGACACCTGGGTGGTACCGGCACCGCCGGCGCGCAGCGTCTCGGTCATACATTGGGCCGCGCCGTTCTCAGTGCCACCGCAGACACGGATCAACCTGTCGTGCAGTCGAATCGCGGCCGAATTGTCTGAGTAGCGCAGCGCCGAGGAGATGTCCGCGCGGACCGCATAGTTGATGGGGATGAGTCGCTGCTTGCGCAATACCGTGACCACCACGATCAACTTTGCGGTTGACCAGGCGGGGCCGGTGGAGAGCCCACTTCGGACCGCCTTGCCGGTACTCACATTGATTGCCGCGAAACCGATGTAGGTGGAGGCGGGGTGGACCCGCGCGGGCTGCGGTGCCGGCGCCGCGCCAGCAGTCGCAGTGGCGGGGACGGCTGCCAGGCCGGTGGCGACAAGACCAACCGCGAGCGCCAAGCGCTGCAGACGGCGGCTGAATTTCATGGCACAACGCTAACGAAGCCCGAGGCGGGGCGGAGGTGAACCCCTCCTCTTTCAGCCTTTCTTTGGGATTCGGTCGGCGGAAGTGCGCTGACGGCGCCACCCTTGTCCAGGAGGTCGACGGCTGCTCGACTGGCGACAACTGTCGGCCGGTGGCGGGTAGTGGGAGTCGAATCCTGCGACCGCCGATGCGCAAATGGGGGATCGTGGAGATATTTCGTCAATATTCTCTTGCTCGGCGTGTCTAACGATTGGAATCCGGTCATGCTGGCACAATGCAGAATTTTGCCGAGGGACGCCCGCGATTGGCGAGACTAGTCGGAGTCGGCGTTGCTTCGGCCGCTGCAATGGGTTCACTGGTGGTGGCGGCAGGCCCTGCCCAGGCCAACTTCCCACCCAAACCGGGCGAAGTAAGGGTTGCCTCTACCTTGAGCGAGCCGGTCCCCGCCGGTTGCCCGAGTTCGGCGCCCGCGGGTATGGTCCGCGTGCCCGGCGATGTAGGGCAACTGTGTCGAACGGCGGTCGCCGGAGCCACCAGCCCACAGGCGGCAGGTGCGATTCGGTACGCCTTCGCACACCTTGGCGCGGCCTACAGTCAGTTCAACCGCGACTCGGTCTCACCGCCGGTCTATGACTGTTCCAGTCTCGTCGGGCGGGCTTTCCGCGCGGCCGGCGCCAGAATCACCCGCGGTTCGTCCAGTTGGAACTTCTACCCCTACTTCGGCTGGACCGGTGCCTACGTTCCGGGCAACTACTCGGGCACGAACTTGGTCAGGGTGACGAAGGCAACCCTGCGGCCCGGCGACATCATCATCCAGTTCAACGGCCCCGATCCATCGCAGTCGGCAGGTAACGCCGGGCACGCGCAGATCTACCTCGGTAGCGGGTACATCATCCAGTCCTCGGGGCGGCTGAACGCCAACTATGCGGGCAAGTGGAGTTTTGGTAACGAGTGGTACTTCCGCTACCTGCCCTCGGGACAGGAGGTGACACCGACTCCGACGCCCACTCCCAGCCCGACACCGACACCGAAGCCTGTCGTGCCGGTCACACTGCCTGGTTCGGCACCGGTGTTCTACGCCAGTCACGCGAGAGTGGGCATCCGCAACGCCGCCGACGTGCGCAGCATGCAGCGTGCGTTGATCGCCAAGAAGTATGCAACTCCCGCTCTTCGTTGGGCGGGTGCGACCGGGAACTACCTGACCCAGACCAAGCTGTCGGTAGCCACTTTGCAGCGTCGACTTGGATATCGCGGGGCGGACGCCGACGGCATAATCGGCCCCTACAGCGCACGGGCCCTCGGGCTGCGCTGGGTGAAGAAGTAGCCCCCAGCAACTCCCGGGCCGCTGCAGCTGGGGGCTACCGCTGATGGCTCTGGTAACCGATCGCATACACGATCACGGCGACTAAGCCTGCGAGAAATGGTACGAATGGCAACCCGACCAGGGAGACAATGCGGCGCGCTCGTCCGCTGGCGGTAGCTCTGGGGGCCGTCACGCCAACCAGCAGTAGGGCGATCAGGCCCACCACCGACGCAATGCCATATGCCGCGATGCTCATCAAGCCGACATCACCGCAGCCGGACCAGCCGGAGTCGCACGCGAACGCCGTGCCCAGCAGCAGGACCATCCCGATGCCCGCAGCCAGTGCCAACACGGCCAAAGCCACAAGGAATAGCACCCACATGGGAATTGCGCCTCGGTTGGGTCTGGCAGCGGGCGCGGAGGGGTACGCCGGGGGTGGCTGCGGCGGGTAGTGGCTCATCCGGGCTCCTCCCAACGGACGTCGGCAGTCGCATCCAAATACTGCGCGTAGCGCTCGAAGGCGGCCTCGATGGCGGTGCGGGTGGCCTTCGGGATTCGAACGAACGGTAGCGCGTCGATCTGCACCCGGTTCGGTTTGATCGCGCGCGTCCACGTTCCCAGCACGCGGCCAGCGACCACCATCGTGGCCCGAAAGACCCCATTTCCGCCCGGGATGAGGGCGTTCTTGTGCCGGTCGTCCAACATCAGCGAGCGATCCTTGTAGCCGAGGATGAACTCATCAAACCCGGGCAGCACCCAGACGCCATCTGCCCCGTTGAACCTGGCGCTCGCAGGCCCTGCGGCGCCGGCCATGGCCTGGTCGAGGGTCTCCCGAGCCTGGTCCAGCTGCTCGGCCGGGAGTAGGTAGTCCGTGCCCGCCGCGGCCAGCGGTGCCAGTTCATCCCCCAACTCGGCAATGCCCTGTTTCGTATCGGCGGCGGTGAGTCCCGTCCATCTGCTGAAGTCTGCCCGAGTCGCGGGACCGTGGCTGCGGAAGAACCGCCGCGCCATCGTTGCCAGGGCCTCAGCCCGGTCCGGCCGATTCGGCCGTGGCGCCCAGTCAGCGAGCAGAACAAAGGTCTGCTCGGAACCCTTGGTTGGTCCGATGCAGGTGACACCGCGCTGGCTGGCGAACCACAGCAGGTGGTAGCCAAAGTTGCCGGCTCCGGTGATTCCGGCGGCTGCCATCACCTCAACGCACTGAGCACGCGTCAGCATCCGACCGCCGGAAAGTGCCTCGCCCAGCACCTCGCACGCCAACTCGGCATCGGCCTCGGACAGGCCCAGGAACGCGCGCCGGCGGGCAGCCCCGGCCAGCGGTTTCGCACCCATCAGGGTCAGCATCCACTCGGCGTCCGCCGGCGGCACGAAGTGGACGGTGCCCCGCATCGGCCAGGTTCGAAGGATCTGGCCCGAGTCGATCGCGGCGGTCACCGTGGCGATATCAGCGTCGGGAACGCGCAGGCCGAGCGACCACATCGCGGACGCCAGATCCTGCGCCTGGATGGCGCCGAACCAGTCCACCACGCTGGCCGGTGTCGCGTTCCGATCGACCGGTTCGGTCTCGGTCAGCAGCAGGCTGTCCAGTCGGAGGGATCGCAGCGCCTCATTCAGGTGCCCTGCGCCCGCCCCATCTGCTGGCCCCTCCGGGTGGGGGGTGCGGCGGTTGCGCCCGGTCATTTCCCGTACCCGCGGGCCAGTACGTCTGCCGCCTCGCCAGTACAGGCCGCATCGGTTGGTGGGCGGGTGGTGGCGGCGGTGCCGCCGCTGAATCCCACGATGATGGGGGTTCCCACCGCTTCGGTGAGGTTGAACCATTCGGCCCAGCGCTGCCGCGGGCTGCCTGCCACCTGTAGCACCTGAGTCTGGGGCCACCACTGCTCCGGATACGCCAGGATGGCCTTCTCCAGGTTGCCGGTGGCGATCGCGTCGACCGCTGCCTGCACGGTCGAGGGAAACGCGATGCGTGGTGAGCCCGCCTGCAGGACGGCCACCGGGACGGCGATCACGGCAGCTTCGGCCGAGATGGGACCCGCCGCGGAACTGACGGTGACGCCCGCCGGATCCTCGGTCAGGGTGACGGCCTTGACTGGGATTCGCAAGTGGACTGACAGGCCCTTTGCCAACATCTGCGGCACCTTCGCGAATCCGCCGATCACGAAGGAATCGCCGCCGGAGAGGTCTTCGCCCTCAGTGAGCGCGGCGACGCCCAGGCGGTCGAGATCGAGTCCGAACTCCTGCACCACCTCAGCGGTCGCCGCCAGTCGGCGCTCGGCCGAATCCGGGTACCAGTCCTGTTCGGCGAGTGCGGCCTGGACGGATAGTTGGGTCGACGGATCGCCTTCTGCCAGATCCGTCAGGAGGCGCTGGAGTTCAGCGGCTGCTGGAAATGCCGCCGGGTTTGCCCGACCAGTCGAATAGTCGTGAACCTGGGCATTCTCGTAGTCCGTGGGAGCCAGTGTCAGCCCGGCCTGCTCGACCAGAGCGGCCACCGGATTGCCGGACACGCCGTGGATCCAGGCGGCGCCCAACTCAACCGGCGGACCCAACGCGGCACTGGTGCTGACCCGACCACCCACTCGGTCGCGAGCCTCCAACACGGTCACCGACATCCCTGCGGCCACCAGATCCACCGCGGCGGCGAGTCCGGCCAGTCCGGCCCCGACGACGACGACGCGTGCCCCGGCGGACAGTCGGTCGACCAGCAGCCGGGCGGCCCGTTGGCCGGAGGTGTAGGCGCCCTGGACGGTGGCCGGGAAGTCTGTGGCGGTGTACTCCCCGGCCAGCACGATCCGATCCTCGATGACCGCATCGGCGAGGGTCTGCCGCACGTCGGCGGCCGAACCAGCCGGCAGCGCGGAGTATGAACCGCGGGCGAAGGGATCGCTGTCCCAGCGGGTGATGATGGATCCGCTGGGGGCCGTCGCGGGGCCCGGGGTGCCACTGGGGACGGCTGGTGATTCCGTCGGTGTCGAGTCGCCCGAGGAACTGGAGCAGCCGGCCAGGGCGACGGCTCCGGCACTGACAGCACCCAGCCGCAGGACTGCCCGTCGATCCCAGAGCATCCGTTCGGAGAGCATCCGATCCGAGAGGGGTGCGGCGGCCATCTGTTCCTCCGAGGTCGTGGGGGAGTGTGCGCTGGTCTGTCGAGGGCCGCGGAAGTTTCGAGGCGTCCCCAGTGTCACCAGGATGGGTTGTCGCCGTCCACCTGGCGCCAGCAGTACCAGGCAACAATGCTCCGATACGGCCGGAACCCCTCGCCGAGATCGTCCAGCTCGCGTGGCTCGATGTCGCCTGGGCGCCCGTGGATCTGCTGCCACCCCCGCCGCATGGCCAGGTCCCCGACCGGCCAGATATCCATTCGATGAAGGGTGAAGATCAAGAACATCTCGGTGGTCCAGCGACCGATCCCCCACAGCCTCATCAGTTCGCTCCGGATCACGGCGTCGTCGCCGGCGGCGATCGCCGGTTGAAGGTCGAGGGCGCCGGAGTGAAAAGCCTCGGCGAGGCCGCGAATTGTCCGTGTCTTGGCTCCGGAAAGGCCCACCCCGCGCAGCACTTTGTCATCCAGTTCAAGGATGTGTATCGGTGTCAACTGGCCATCCAGGTGTGCCTTCAGCCGGGCGCTGATGGTGGTGGCAGCCTTGGTCGACAACTGTTGGGCCACGACCGAATCCACCAGGTCGGCGAACTGGGCGTCCAGGTCCGCCGCACGGTGCGATCCCGCCGAGTGGGTTGCGGAGTTGCCGATGGGGCACAGGGGTGAATCGGCGACGATCGGTTGAAACGCTGGATCGATTCGGAGAATGTGCGCGATCGGGTCGCCGGCTGCCGACTTTGTCATGTCGGTATCGGATCCTGCCTTCCTCGTACGCGAAAGCTGACGTCGCGCCACCGTCGGTGAGCTTGGCTACCCTAGCCTCGGTCTTTCATGAAGGTGCCGGTGTGTCGTGTGGTTGGGGGTGACTG
>CAZJNU010000133.1:0-6102 GCA_964547485.1 uncultured Actinomycetes bacterium | reverse complement strand
GCGGCGGCGTTGTGGCGCCAGAACTTCCCCCAGACCATGAGCCGATCGCCTGTCTCCGATTCATCCCACTTCACCCCCATCCTCGTGCATGCGGCCCGACTGGCGATGAGCACCGACGTCCAATCCCGGTTGACCAGGTAGACATCCTGACCCGTGTAGACGTCGCGATCTGCCGCGCGCAACTCCAACGCGGGAAGGCTCGCCGGCGTGGACGGATTTCGCGCCGCCGCGGCTCTAACCTCGGCATCAGTGTCAGCACACAGCCTCGTCAGAACGGCCGGCGGCACCGCAGGGTTGCCAGCGACCCACTTGCGGACACCGTCGACCTGATCGACCGCGAGAGCTTCCAACACATGCGTGGGCGTCGCACGGTTGGATCCCACCATTGCGCGGACAAACCAGTCCGGATCGGCGGCCGATGCTGGTAGCAAATCGATCGGCACCGACGCATTGCCTGCCACCCAGGCTCGCGCTGCCCAGTAGGGGTCAGCTGCCAAACTCCGCAGGACATCGGGGGGCGTCGCGGTGTTGTGCGCGACCTTCTCTCGAATCTCGACCTCGTCGTCAACGGCCAGACGGCGCAGTGCCGCGGAGGGCACTTGGGTCGGCAGCGTTCCCGGGCGCCAGTCCCATTCTCCGTCATCGAACACGAGCCAGAGCTCCCGGTCCGACAGCGGTTCTGGCAGTGGCTCCGGTTGTCTGTCGACGTGACGCACCTCGTGCGTGGGCGGGACCTTTTCACGAGCTGGCTCGTCCGGCGCGTCGGGCAACTCGACACGTGCGCCACACTCGGCGCAGAACCTTCCCGAACCGACCAGAGGGGCACCACAGTCGGAACAGTACTTGGACACGGTCACACCCCCTCCCAGCTGAACAATGGCAGACAACCCGGTGGACAAGGCAATTGTCGGCTCCAAGTCGCGGTGAAAGTGCGCGCCCTTGTTTCACGCCTGAGTGTCCGATGGCCTACTGCTTGCTGACCGGCGACTCATCTGAAGTATCGGAGAGCGCGTGGCGTGACCCCCTCTGAGTGTTCCGCGGATTTGCGGAGTCTTGTTCGACTCGGTTTCGGGTCAGGCAGCTCGAGGATGCGATGGCGATGAGGAAGGAGGATTCCCCGGAAGGGATCGTTCGGAAACTGCAGTAGGCCTATCGGTTGTCCGCGGAGGAAACTCTGTGGCCGAGATCTGCCGTCGGCTCCAAGTCACTCACCCCGCCTGGAAGGACCCCTTGAAGTTCGCCCCTCCTTGCAAGCCCGCGAGCGGACCCGACCTGTGGCAAACTCAATACGGGCCCAGCATTTAGTGCTGAGGGTTCAAGGCAAGGTGGGAGGCGGAAGTGAGCGCAGTTATCGTCATCGTCGGCCTAGTCGTGCTAGTAGGTGGCGTCGTTCTCGCAGTGATGTACGGCAACGAACACGGCCCATATGGAAGCCGAGAGAGTCGTATTGGCCGGGGGAAGCCCGATTTCTCCGTCCCCCAGGTGCGGGTTTGCTGTCAGAACTGCGGGTCCATAAACGCTAGCGGACCCGACACCGACCAGACGTTGGGCATCTTTCAAGAGGCCCTGGCCCAAGGACCCCAGTGCGTGGAGTGCGGCTCCAGTAATCTCGCGATCAGCCGTTAGTCGCGCCCCCAACTGCGCGCCTATGCACCCCAGGGCAGCGGTTCGCAAGCGCATTGACGTACTTCGCAGAACCACTTAGACCGCTGCTGCTCGGGCTACTGCCGCCGTTGACAGCCGTCCACACTGACCCACTGATTGCCGGACCGGACCTGGCCGGAGCAGCACTTGGTCATGGTCACAAACCTTCCCACCCCAGTCCGCGCCACGCACCTGCGCCGGGCGGACATGCGCCGTCGCGGCACTCCGCACAGGCTGGGTCTGTTGGGTCCTCCGCGTGCGCCGGTGCGCCGAATTCGGCGCCGAACCTCCCCGCTCCTGTCAGCTTCGCACCGCATTGCGAGCAGAATCTCGCCACGGACTGCCTCCCTTCACCAAGCGAATACACGGTCGACTCGCCTCAGTTACCGACCGTCTTCACGCTGAATCTTCCGCTGGCACCCAGCCGCGCTTGATGTTCGCGGCGATCATGTCCTCCGCGAGCTTCTCAGCGGTGGCCAGTGTTGGCGCGAGTCGGACTTCACGTTTCAAGGGTTCCTTGCGGGCTGCGCTGTAGTCGGTCCAGTGCACGACGTAGGCCCCGAAAGCGGGCTCCTTGTTGGTCTTCCAGACGACGAGTTTGCGCACATCTGTGCGACCTGCCGTGGCCTTGGTCCACACCTGGCGGCGCACCACTTCGCTGGGATGGTCTCCGCCGAGTGAATCCGGATCGTCTGGGGGAAGGAATCCTTCAATGTGGCGCCAGCCGACATCGGGGCCTGTCGGGGACTTGTCGTCGCGCACACGCTCGAGCACTGGGTGAATGATCGATGCCGCCTCGACACGGCCCACACCATGCCAGCCGTCAGCGTCGTACTTGAGCAGCGCGGACATGATTCGGCTACCGCGGGAGTCCTCACCCTGGATGTCGTGACAACGTATCTCGGCGACGATCTCGGGCCGGACGAAGCGGTAGAGCACGCCGGTGTCCGACGAGTGCCGATAGTCGCTGTCCACCTCGGCCGGCTTCAACCGGTCGTAAAGGTCCTGTCGGTTGCGGGCGGACCCGAGATTCCCGCACGAGCAGATCGGCACGATCCCGCCGTCGGGATGCTCCAAACCGACCAGGATGCTGCGCAACTCCACCTCACCGGAATCCCCGAGGCGTTCGGTGAACCCGATGATCACCGCATCGACGTCGATGACCGGTTTGATCTTGTAGGTGCGTGCGTCTGCCGCGCGCACCACGATGCCCTCGTAGCCCTGCCCGGCCACGTAGTCCTCGTAGGCTTCCAACACGTCCGCGGGACCCGGCACCGTTACCGTCGGCGCTGCCCGCAGTGGCCCGGACTCCGGCAACTCCCGTGCCAGCCACTGCCACCGATCGTCATAGGGGCTCGACGCCGACGTGATGTCACCTGCAGCTACGACATCAAACGCCAGGAACTCCAGTGCATGCTCAGCGCTGCCCGACAACGCCCGGGCCACATCGGCGATCCGGGCACGACGCCCCGGCACATCGGCGATCAGTTCCCCGGCCAGTACAACATCGCCGAGTCCGGCGGGCACCGCCGCTGTGATGGGGCTGTCCAGGATCTGTCGACCGTTCGGCGCCACCAGGGTCGCGGCCCCGTCGACCACCCACAGGAACCACAGTTCGCCGTCCACCTTCGCCGACACGAACGCCTCCCCGTGCAGACGGGTCGTGATCTCACCGGCCTCAATTGCGATGTACCGCAACGCCAGGACCGTGCGGTAGCCGTCGATGATGCGCAGCACCGACGAGTCAGTCACGGTCCCGATCGGCAGCAGGGTTCCCGACGCCAGTGATGTGCCCGACATCAGGAGGTCTCCTGCTCCGCTGCGGCCGACCCGAAGCCAGGCGGCGGTTTCAACTCCATGTTCGACAGGTGCAGCAACAGGCGGTAACGGGAACCGTCGACGCGACCATCAAGGAATCCTCGGTACGGCGAGCCGTTCACATTCAGCACGACAGGATCCTTACCACTCTCCCCGCCGCCCATCAGCACCACGGCCTTCTCCGCGTCCAGGCGCGCCGCCATCGCATGCAGGAAGTCGTAGGTGACCCCGTCAACGTGGCGCAGTCGCAGCGTGCGACGGACCGCGAACCGTCGTGCCATCTGCGCCCGCGGCATGAGTTTGCCGGTCCACCGCAACGGTACGACGTCGTCCACCGTCGGCGCCGTGTCCTGCGGGGCTCGTCTGCCCGTCTCGGAGCCGTCGGGTGCGTAGGTGACCTCAACGATCTGCGGCGAGCAGTACAGCGGCGTGCCATCGGAATCGAGCAGCACCGAGAACGTGCGGTCGATGAAACGGCCCACGGCTTCCACGTCGATCTCGGGGTCACCGTCGATGATTTCCTGCGCGTAGGGCCCACCGAATTTTGCCTGCAGGTCACCGTCGAGGGTGCCCTCCCCTGCGGACACATAGCGGCGAAAGTCGACCGGTCGGCCATCCTTGCCCGGCCGCGGCCCAGGCTCCGGGCGGACACTGTCCACCTCGATCGTGGCGTTGCGCCGCGCATCGTTGGCGATGTGAAGACTGCGCATCCTGATTCCCCCTCGCTAGAACATGTCGAAGTCGAGATCGTCCACGTCGGCCGCGTCATCGACTGGCGCGACCACCTCAGGTTCATCGTCCAAGTCGTCCCAGACCTGCTGCGACGGGTAGCCCACCAACGCAAACGTGCCGTTGTCATTGGCCAGCAGCACAGCCGTCTCCGCGCGGAAGTCGTCGCGGTAGTTGAACGCAAACCGGAACATCTCCCCCGCCGCCATCCGGTCTCGTAGCCCAGCGCCAACTTCGGCTGGCGCCAACGCGTAGATCGCCAGCACGTCCAGGTCCAGCACCTCTGCGGCGTCGATCGGCCCCTCCAACGGTTGGGCAACATCTAGCGTGCTCGGCACCAGCGGGGCCGGACCACCATCGACGGCGACACCCTCCACCTCGCGGTTGGAGACCCACGTCAGGTCCGGTGTGAAATACCCCTGGCCGGTCATCCCGGACCGCAGCAACAGCGACCCATCGGCCAAGATCGACGCCCGCGTGCACGGCTCACCGGAGGCGTCCAACGCCAACCGCCGACGGCGCCCATACAGCTGCTCCCGCCGCACCGCCGAGAAGTCGAAACTGGACACCTCGCCGCCGAGATCGACCACAACATGCTTAGCCACATCGCCACCCCCACCCGCGTCGTGCGATCAGTCTTGCAGAGTGAAACCAGCCGATGCTCGATGCGCAGCGGGCGGGCGCCTCATCTCCACTACCCCAGCCGCCGGCGGCCAGCCGCTCGCCGATCCTGTGGCGCCGCCGGGTTCGGCTGGCTGGTATTGGGGGTGGGAGCGGGAGCGGCCCCCGGCAGCCTGGGAACGCGCGCCCCAACAGGAACCTGATTGTCGGAGGCTCCGGGCACTCTGTAGGTATGTTCATCCTGGCGGGACTATCCATCGGATGGCTGCTCATCGTCGCGGTCGTGGCATTGGGATTCGTGGTGTGGGGAGCCGCCATGTTCCTCACACCCACCGCACCCCAGTCGTTCCGTATCGTGTCCGCCTTCATCATCGCGAACCTCGTCGTCGGCACTGTCACCCTGCTGGTCGGGAGCGGTTGAGATGGATACCGACCTCGTCCAAGCCTGGACCCAAACCTCGGCGTTGCTGCCATCGACGATCGTGGCACCGTCGCAACTGGTTGCGGCGACAGGTCCCGTGACGGTGACGGCCGAATACGCCTTCGGAGTGCCCTGGCCTCTCATCGCGAGCCGCCCCTGGACCACCGTGGTTGTGCTCCCCCGATGGTCAGATGGACTACCCGACACCGTTGCCGTGTTCGACGCAGGGAGCAACTTCTACCCCATGACCGCCTCGGCGCGCGCTCTGGGCATCCGCACGTTCCAGCCCTCCACACAAGGGCCGCGACCTGGCGTCCATGAGATTGTCTCCTCGCCGCGGCCGATCAGCGACGGCGATGCTGCGGCACGCCCCCACGAGAAGGTTCCCACGTTGGCCGACTCCGACTGGGGTACCTATATCTCCTCCGCCATCTTCAGCGCCGGACTGACCAGCCTCCTGTGGCAGAACATCATTCCTGGCATCGCCGTGGGGGTCCTCATGGTCGCGATGCTCGTGGCGACCGACAAGAAGTTCGGCAAGAACTACCCACAGGGGCCGAGCTGACCGCAGGTGCCGGCACTGCAGGGGTCAGCAACACCCCCAACATCGCCGGGTGGTTCAGCGAAGGCCCATCGCTGTGGACACGTCCTGGACCGTGGCGCTGCCGCGGCGTGATCCGGCGCTACCCGCATAACGCGTCAGCGGATCACCCAACAGTTGGCTTGTTCCTTCCGCGTCACCAGCAACGACGGGGACGTACAGTTCGGCGAACAGCGGCATGTCGATGGCCACACAGATGCGTCGCACACCGTCGCGCAGGATCGTCGGCTTCACCGTGCCAGCGCCGTGGATCAGGCGATGGCGACGC
>CAZJNU010000132.1:0-6106 GCA_964547485.1 uncultured Actinomycetes bacterium | reverse complement strand
TAGAGCCCGGGCAGCTGCTGCGGGTCTGTGAAGGGCTTGATCTCGGCGTCGGACAAGTCCGGCAGAGTCCCGTGGGCATGCACAATCTCAACGTGGCCTGCCTCCCACGGTTCGTCCATATGGTCGATTTCGTCCGCGGTCGCCAAATGATCGGCGCCGAGGTCAAAGTGCACGATCTGCTCGTCACCAAGCGGGTTGCTACTGGACAACTGCGTCACCTTTTCTGTCCGATTCCTACTGACTGACTTCCACCATGGCCAATTTCGACCCGCATGTCACGCCCTACCCGCCGGTAACTCTGTACCCGCAAGTAACTTCCGCACGACGATTGGTTGACCTACCCAGCAGTTGGCAGCCAGCCCTATCCGAACAGATCATGGACCAGGCAGCCCCCTTGGGCGTACTGTGGACCTTTGGTGCGTCGCCGTTAGGGGTGTCGGTCATGACTAGTCCGGCCCGAGCGGGTCTGCCGGTACATCCGTGGCGGCTGGTAGCCACCGGAATCGTGCTGGTCTGTGCGTCGGCCACTGTTGCCGCGGCGCCGGTCCAGGCTGCGTCGCTGGCGCCCGCAGCCGCCCCGACACCAGCCCAGAGGCTGACAGCCCCGGCAACTTCGCCCACCGCCGAGGCCCCAGACCGGGACTGGAACCAGCAGCGAGACTCCTTGCAGCGACCCGCCGGCCAACTCGTGACCGAGGCTCGCGAAAGCGGCGGTCTGCGGTTCACAGTTACCCGGGACGTGGCAGGTCGGCTCGCCGTAGAGACCCGAAGCGCACCGGATCCCACAACTGCCCAAGCGTTGGTCGCGCAGGCACAACGATCGCCCGACGTTCTGTCGGTGGAGCCCGACACCCGCAATATGCACGCCTTCGGGTCTCCCGCCGCCACCCCTGCCACTGCCGCCACCACCACGACCGCTGCAACCAACGATCCACAGCGCACCGGCCAGTGGGCCCTCACCAGGCTCAAGGCCGAACAGGTGTGGACGTCCACCCAGGCCGCCGGCATGAAGATCGCCGTCATCGACACTGGAGTCGGCCAGCACGAGGATCTCGCGAACAGTCGAATCCTGCCCGGAATCGACCTGTCTGGCGCCGCCGGCAACGGCCGGAACGACGGCAACGGACATGGGACGCACTGCGCCGGGATCATTGGCGCCACCCTGAACAACAGCGTTGGCATCGCTGGGTTGGCGCCAGCGGTCTCGATCATCCCAGTGAAAGTACTCGACGACAATGGCTCCGGCTACGACTCGGCCGTAGCGCAGGGCATCACCTGGGCCACCGATCATGGCGCCAACGTGATTAGCCTGAGCCTTGGTGGCCCGGACTACACCGAGGCCCTCGACGTCGCCACCCAATATGCGATCTCGCACGGGGTGGTCGTGATCGCGGCGGCCGGCAATGAGCGGGAGACCGGCTCACCGGTGGAGTACCCGGGGGCCCTGTCGGGAGTCGTCGCCGTTGCCGCGACCGACCAGAACGACAGCTACGGCTCCTTCTCCAATGCTGGCAGTTACGTCGACCTCAGCGCCCCCGGAGTCGGCATTCTGTCGACCCTGCCCGGCAATCAGTACGCATCGTGGAGCGGCACGTCGATGGCCACCCCCTATGTCGCCGCGGCCGCCGCCCTGGTCCAAGCCCGAGCTACGGCAGGGCTCGGCTCGCTTGCAGTGCCGGAGTTGACCGGCATCCTGACAGGCACCGCCGACGATCTCGGACCCCCCGGACGGGACAACGACTATGGCTTCGGCCTGGTCGACCCACTGGCGGCAGTGGCAGCAGTGGCAGGCCCCACCCCAGAGTTGACCGACGCCGGGAACTCGTTGGCGGCGGCCACCGCGCTGCCGCCGGAACTCGTTGTCGAACAGGACTTGCGGTCGGCCGACGACGTCGATTTCTGGTCCTTCGACGTCTCCGTGCCAAGCCGGGTGAACGTCTCGTTGACGAATCTACCGGCGGACTACGACCTGGATCTGTTCAACGCTGCCGGAGTCCGAATCGGCTCCAGCCAGAGCCCTGGAACGACACCGGAAACCCTCTCCCTGGATCTTCCGGTCGGACACTACGTGGCACAGATCTATCCCTTCAGCACGCCGATCGCCGGAAGCCCCTATCGCCTTACAGTCACACGAACCGCAACACTGTCGGTGCCCGGGCCGGTCGTGATCGCGCCCGCGGTCAGCTTCCCCGGCGTTGGACAGGCGCGGGTCAGTTGGGCCGCACCCAGCGCTGGCGTCGGGGGGCCCGCAACTGGCTACCTGGTCGCTGTCTCGGCCGCGAACTCCTCGACTTCCTTCGGGCCCTGGACGACAACCGCCGGAACGACCCACACCTTCACCGGACTGGTCCGAGGAGCCAGCTACCGATTCCGGGTGGTGGCAGCCAATACTGCAGGGCGGTCCACGGTGGTGACCGGGGCGTTCCGGCAGGCCACAACCACTTCGGTTGTCCGTTCACCACGGGTCGCGGCATGGCCGGCACCCGGTAGGGCGACGATCACCTGGCAGGCCCCGCTGTACGTCGGTGGCACCCCCGTCGTGCGCTATCTGATCCAGGTGTCGGCTGCAAACTCGACAACCCGATTCGGCGCCTGGCAACCCGTAACCACGACCTCCAGGACGCTCATCGGGCTGCTTCGCAACGCGAACTATCAGGTGCGACTGATCGCGGTGAACAGTCAGGGGAACTCAGCCCCCGTCACGCTGGCGTTTCGGCAGGGACGCTGACTACCACCGGGGCAGTACCGCACCACCCCTGCTACAACGGACAGACGACGCGAGCCAAACAGTCGGGGACCTACATTGGGTCAATGGCAATCGCCGCCGAAACGCGAGCGTGGCTGCGCTCCCACGAGAGCGCCGCGGATGCGCTGCTGGCCCTGCTGGTGTTCGGGTTGGCGGTGCTCGCCGGGCCCCCGGAATTCGCCGACCATGGCGCCTCGAACACGGAATGGACGCTGGCCCTCACCGGCGCCGCCTGCCTCCTGCTGATCGTCCGGCGGCGGGCGCCGATTCTCGTGTGGTTGGGCACCTCTGCCCTTGCCGTCATTGGCCTGATGCTTGTGGGCGGGCCGGATTCGATAGTGCTACCCGCGCTGCTCGGCCTCTACACCGTCGCCTCACGTTTCCACCGACTGGCTGCGGCGGGCGCGGGGGTTGCCACGGCGGTGGTGATGGCGGGCGTGATCAGCTCGGAACTCGATGAGGGCTGGACCAGTCCCGCCACCTACGCGGTACTGGGGTGGTTCGCCCTGGCCGCCGCGATCGGCGATGCCGCTCGCAGTCGGCGAGCGATCCTGGCGGCGGCCGAGGATCGCGCCCTGCGCGCCGAGCAGACCCGGGAAGAGGAGGCTCTTCGCCGCGTCGCCGAGGAACGTGTCCGGATTGCCCGAGATCTACACGATGTCGTTGCCCACCACATTGCGGTGATCAATGTCCAGGCGGGTGTCGCCGATCATCTGATGACCAGCGACCCGAGGCAAGCGCACGAGTCGCTGGCCCACGTGCGCAACGCCAGTCAGTTGGTGCTGTCGGAGATGGCCACAATCCTCGGTTTGCTCCGGTCAGCCGAGGACGGACCGGTAACCAAGCCTTCGCCCGGGCTGAAGGATGCCGACGTGTTGGTGGAGGCAGCGCGCCAGACCGGGATGCGGGTGTCGATGACCGTGACGGGCGCACCGGTCGAGCTCCCAGACAGCCTGGAACTGAATGCTTACAGATTGATCCAGGAGTCGCTCACCAATGCTGGCCGACACGGGACAGGCTCGGCGAAGATCATTCTCAGGTATCTGCCCGACAAGTTGCTGCTGGACGTGTCCAATCCGGCGCCCGCTAGGGCCGTGCCCTCTGCAATCGGTCTCGACCTGCCCAGTCGTCGCGGCGGACATGTCAGCCCTGACGGACACGGCATTGTCGGGATGGTGGAGCGGGTGACGGCCCTTGGCGGCGTTCTGCGGACCGGCTTCACCGCACATGGCACTTTCGAGGTTCACTGCGAACTCCCGATAGATTCCGCGGTTCCTTCCGACCACCCTGACGGTTCAGCAACCCGAGACGCCAGGATGGGCACATGACCATTTCGGTGCTGGTCGCCGATGATCAAGCTCTGATTCGGGCAGGTTTTGCAGCAATCATCGGGTCCGCTAATGATCTGGAGGTCGTCGGCCAGGCTGCCGACGGCAGCCAGGCGGTCGCCCTCGCGACCCAATTCCGTCCTGATGTGGTGTTAATGGACATCAGAATGCCCGGCACTGATGGGTTGTCCGCGACGGAGGCGATCACGTCGAACCGTTCCTTGGATGGTGTCCGGGTGCTGGTGCTGACAACGTTCGAATCCGAGGACTATGTGCTGTCCGCCCTGCGAGCGGGAGCGAGTGGATTCCTCGGCAAAGGTGTCGAACCCAACGCCCTGCTGGCCGCTATCAGAACCGTAGCCGCCGGTGACTCGCTACTTTCACCGGTAGCCACGGGCGCACTCATCGCCCGCTACCTGTCACAACCGGAACCTGGCAGACCGGGAACCGTATCGACCGATCTCGACGTCCTGACCGAGCGAGAACGAGAGATCGTCGCCCTTGTCGCCCAGGGGCACAGCAACGACGACATCGCCGCCCGACTCTTCCTCTCGCCTCTCACGGCCAAGACCCACGTGAACAGGGCGATGACGAAGTTGGGAGTCCGTGACCGCGCCCAACTCGTAGTTATCGCCTATCAGTCCGGGTTGGTCCGGGTGAACCCCGGCAGCGGGGCGCGGCCCGACACCGGCGCCAACCGCTGATCGGGCATACCACCAGCGCAGTACGCCGAAACTCCCATGGCGAGCCGACGACACACCGCCCACCCCCCGACCATGGTTGGACCAGCCTCCGAACCCGTCGGCCCCGCGAATCCAGGAGATGCCCATGCTCGAAGTAGTGGACCTAACCAAGCACTACGGGGATGTACGCGCCGTCGACGGCATCACCTTCACTGCTCAGCCAGGTGTGGTGACCGGCTTCCTCGGCCCGAACGGCGCGGGTAAGACCACCACCATGCGGATGATCCTCGGCCTTGACCGACCCACCGCAGGTTCGATTCGCGTGAACGGACGGTCGTATCTGAAGTCCGCCATACCGCTGCACGAACTGGGCGCGCTGCTCGACGCGACGGCGGTGGACAAGGGTCGCTCGGCCCGAAACCATCTGCTGGCCATCGGCGCGACCGTCGGCGTCGACCGAACGCGGGTCGACCAAGTGTTGGAACTCGTAGGTCTGTCCGATGTTGCCCGACGGTCGGCTGGGTCCTATTCGTTGGGGATGGGCCAGCGTCTGGGGATCGCAGCTGCGCTGCTCGCGGATCCAGCTGTGGTCATGCTGGACGAACCGGTCAACGGACTCGATCCGGACGGGATCCGCTGGATCCGCAACCTGCTGAAATGGCTGGCCGAGGAGGGCAGGACCGTCTTCATCTCCTCACACCTGATGAGCGAAATGGAGCAGACGGCCGAACACCTGATAGTCATCGGTCGGGGACGGGTGCTCGCAGACCTGTCGATGACCGAATTCATCGGGCAGGCATCAACCGAGAAGGTTCGGGTCGCTTCCCCCGACGGACTACGGCTCCGCGACCACCTGCTCGGCCCGAACATCACCGTGACTTCACTCACCGCGGATCGCTTCGAAGTGACCGGAGTCCCAGCCGCGGAAATCGGCACCATCGCAGCGCGGGAGGGGTTCACCCTGCACGAGCTCGCACCTGTGGAGGCCTCGTTGGAACAAGCGTTCATGGAACTGACCAAGGATTCGATCGACTTCCGCGGCGGCAGCCGCGCCGACACTGACAGCCCGGAACCAACGCACGGAGAGGCAGCCTGATGACAACGTCGACCATTGCCACCGAGTCCGACGGCGAGGCAGCAGCCGGGGCGGGGGTCGCGTGGGACACCAGTGCCCTGAAACTGACACCGATTCGAATCCTGAGGTCGGAATGGATCAAATTCCGGTCCCTGAAATCCAATGTGATCTTGTTAGCCAGTACCTGCGCCGCCCTGATCGCCTTCGGGCTGCTGGCCGCGGCCGCGAGTTCCGGGGAGGTCAAGACGCCACACGGCGGGCCACCGATGGCAGG
>CAZJNU010000131.1:0-6181 GCA_964547485.1 uncultured Actinomycetes bacterium | reverse complement strand
GGGACGGTGTCCACTTGACCACCAGCGGCTACCGATTCCGTGGCCAGGTCATCGCGGCTGCCGTTCGCAACTCGGCCGCCCGCCCCTGACCACATCGATCGGGACCCGACAGTTCGATCGAACCCAGCAAGCCAGCCGGGTCGGCTAGCTGATCGTCATCTGGTCGCCACTGACAAACACGTTGGCCGCCGCCAAACCGGTGGTCGCCGGTCCCTTCTCAACTGCACCGGACTCAGCGTTGAATCGGCTGCCATGGCAGGGACAGATAGCTGTCATTCCCTCGACCGAGCTGCAGAGACACCCCTGATGCGGGCAGATGGCGCTGTGCGCCACGAAATTGCCGGCCGTAGGCTGCGCGACCACGAAGCCAGTGTCGCCAGCCCGGACGATGGCGGCTCCTCCGACTGGCACCGCCGATGTCGGACCGGCCGGAGATCCTTGCCCGGGTTCCGCAGGTGCCCCCGGACTCGTTGGCGTCGAAGAGCCACCGGCCTTGGTGCTGGCGGCCGCCGTTGCCGACGCTCCGGAGCTGGCCGACGATCCGCACGCAGCCAACGCCACACCGGCCACGCTGGCCGCCCCGACCCCCAACACCGTGCGTCGGGCGAGCTGCGGCCCGGCCGGTCGCGACTGCGAATCCTGGCGCTGGCAGGTCTCGCCCTGGCACCCGTGCTCGTCGAGGCGGTTCTGCTGGCAGTCGTCATTCATGTCGTCTCCTGGCTAGCTGTCGTTGGCTGGTAGCTGTCGTTGGCTGGTATCAAGTGTTGCCGTAGCTTCGTCAACTGCACAACCCGGGATGGCCGTCACTCGGCTAGACCGAGCACGTGCTTGGTGCGCTCTATGTCCTTATGCATCTGGGTCGCCAACGAATCGGCGCTGGCAAACGTCTGCTGGTCTCGAATCCGATCGACGAATTCGACACCGACGTAGTGATCGTAGAGGTCCAGATCGGCTGCACCGACCACGAAGGCTTCGACCCTGCGCTCGGCTCCGTCGAAGGTCGGATTGTTGCCGACACTAATGGCCGCTGGCATGGTCCGGGACTCGTCCCCGTAGGGCGAATCGACCAGCCGACCCGCGTAGACGCCGTCGGCCGGGATTGCGGCCAGCCGGGTTGGGTTGACATTGGCGGTCGGGAAACCCAGTTCTCTGCCGCGTCGGTCGCCGGGGACCACCGGCCCCTCCACCCGATGGGGCCGCGCCAGCGCCCGCGCCGCCGCGGCCACCTGCCCGTCGGCCACCAACTGTCTGATCTCCGAAGAACTGATCGGCAGATCCGCCCTCCCCACCAGTTCCTGTCGCAGCAACGGCACCGCATCCACCGTGAGATCGGAACTCTGGCCGAATTCCCGAAGCGCCGCCACATCACCGCTAGCCCGATAGCCGAACCGGAAGTTCTCCCCCACCACGACCGCCGACGCCCGCAACGACTCCTGCAGCACTTCGGAGACGAACTGCCGCGGTGACTCCTTGGACATCTCCAGGTCGAACGGCAGAATTAGGGTGGCCCCGGCACCGCACTCCTCGATGAGTTCCAATCGCTGGGCCAGCACCGACAGCCGAGTGGGTGGATCCGACGGTCGAACGATCTCGGCCGGGTTGGGATCGAAGGTCACGACTACGCACAGCTGCTCGGCCGCCGCCGCGTCATCGACCGCGCGCCGGATCAACGTGCGATGGCCACGGTGGACACCGTCATAGACCCCGATGGCCACGACACACCGTTCGCCGGACAAATCCACGTCGTCGATCCCGTACCAGCGCTTCACTTCCCAGCTCCATCCTCACCCGGGTCGACCGCATTCGGGTCCGCGAACACCAACACCGGCGCCAGCATCCCATCCTTCGACTCCGCAAGCGCGATCACCTGGCCAGCCGGGTCTGCCAACAGCACCTGTGCCGAGGAATCGGCCCAATCGATCTGTATCCGCCTGCCGAAGGACAGGTCGACAGCCTGCGCCACAGACACCTGCGCCGTCGGAAACCAGCGTGGGCCCGCCACCGCGAGCGGAACCACCTGCGGGTCGGCCACAAACTGCGCGAGATCGACGCAATCCGCGACCGGCAACGGGCCCAGCCGCGTGCGTCGCAGCGTCCGAACATGACCGCCCACCCCGAGGGTCTCACCCAGATCGCGGGCCAGCGCTCGAATGTAGGTTCCGGATCCGCAGCTGACCTCGATGTCCGCGTCCACAACGTCACCGGCAGGGTGCCACCCGGTGAGCCGGATGTAGTCGACCCTGACCTCTCTGGCAGCCAACTCGACCTGTTCCCCTGCCCGCACCCGGGCATAGGCTCGACGCCCACCAACCTTGATCGCGCTCACCGCACTTGGCCGCTGCCTGATCAGCCCCTGGTATGCCGGCAGCACCGCAGCCAGGTCCGCGGCCGACACCGTGGCGGCGTTCGCCTTCGCCAACAGCTCACCATCGGCATCATCGGTGGTCGTCGACATACCGAACCGGACGGTGGCCTGGTAGCTCTTGTCCGCGGCCGCAATCGGACCCAGCAGCCGGGTCGCCCGCCCGATCCCAAGCACCAGCACTCCGGTCGCTGCCGGGTCCAGCGTGCCTGCATGTCCGACCCGCCTGGTCCCGATCAACTTCCGCACGCGACTGACCATGTCGTGACTGGTGACCCCGGCCGGCTTGTCCAACAACACGAAACCGGGCGAAATCTCCGGCCCGGACCCGCGTTTGCTCACCGGGCAGTCCGTGAGTCTCCGTCGTCGATCCCCAGCTCGGCGTGCAACTGTGCCAACGTCTCAGCAAGGTTCCCGGCGGCCGTGTAGCCCGCCGCCGCCCGGTGGCCGCCTCCGCCGAGTCTGAGGCACAGGGCAGCAACATCGACATTTCCACGGCTCCGAGTGGAGACCTTCCAGCCGCCGCTATCGTCCTGCTTCACGATCGCGGTGACTTCCGCCACCCCGTTGTTGGTCAGATCACCGATCACCGACTCGACCTCGTCGTAGGAGACCCCGTAGCGCTCCCGAGCTTTGGCGTCGATGACCCCGATCAAGGCTCCTCCGCCACCAACGGCCGACGGAAAGTACTCTGCGGTGTGCATAGTCTGACCGGCGATTCGGATCAATCCAAGCGCCCGATCGGCAAAGATCCGCCGAGAGATCTCGGCCTGGTCGATGCCCCGATCCAGTAACGCTGCCGCCAGTCGATGGGTGTCGGCGGTGGTCGCCGGGTAGCGGAAGGACCCGGTATCAGAGGAAATGGCGGCATAGATACCGACAGCAACCGGAATCGTCCACTCTAATCCCAGCCGATCGATCAGTTCCGCCACTAGTACCCCGGCAGCCGGCGCCAGCGGGTCCACGATGGCGATGCTGGCGAATCCGTCGTAACTCGCGTGATGGTCGATTGCCGCGAAGAGTTCGGCAGCGGCCGCCGTGTCCGCGAGCGTTCCCAGCCTGTCGATCGCCGAGCAGTCGATCGCCAACGCCACCTCGACCGGCGCGCACACCTGCTCGGCCGGGACCAGGAATTCCTGTCCAGGTAGCCAGGCCAACCCGGTCGGCATCTCGAATGCAGGCATTCCGACGGCGACCTGTACTTCGACGCCGGTCCGCGAGAGAGCCGAGGCCAGCGCAAGACTCGACCCCATCGTGTCGGCATCCGGGTTGATGTGCGCCAGGATCAATACCCGGCGGGCCTGCCGCAGCGCGTCGACCAACACCGACCAGTCGGCCACGGTCGGCACCCGCGCATCCTCCCGAGGGGGTTCCCAGGGACCGCCGGCAGCCACGCGGTCAACCTTCGACTGCTGGTGCGGCCCCACCCACGGCGCCGTCTTCCGGCTCTGCATCCACACGACGATAGGGATCCGGTTCACCAGCGAAATCTGCGCCGGTCGAGCGGGCCGCGATCTCTTGGTCGGATTCCCGCGCCGCCTCGAGCAGATCCTCGATGTGCCGCGCGGTCTCCGGCACCGCGTCGGCCACGAACTCCAGGGTGGGGGTGAATTTGATCCCGGTGCCCTGACCAACCTCCGTGCGCAGCATGCCACGGGCGGAGGCGAGGGCGGCCGCGGTAGCCGTCTGAGCCTGCTCATCACCCAACACCGTGTAGAACACGGTGGCCTCCCGCAGATCGGCGGTCACCCGAACATCTGTGACCGTCACGAAGCCGAGTCGCGGATCCTTGACCTTGAACTCCAAGGCTTCGGCCACGATCTCCTGGATGCGCTCGGATAGTTTACGAGCACGTGCCTCGCTCATGCCCGCTCCTTCTCCTGCATCTCAAAGGTCTCGATCACATCGTCGACCTTGATGTCGTTGAATGAGCCGAGTCCGATGCCGCACTCGAAGCCTTCCCGAACCTCGGTCGCATCGTCCTTGAATCGGCGCAGGGATTCCACCGACAGGTTCTCCGCGACCACCACGCCATCCCGGATGAGTCGAGCTTTGGCATTCCGGCGGATCTCTCCGGACCGGACCAGGCAGCCCGCGATATTGCCGAACTTGCTGGAACGGTAGACCTCGCGCACCTCGGCCGTGCCGAGTTGGGCCTCCTGGTATTCCGGCTTCAGCATGCCCTTCAGTGCGGCCTCGACATCGTCAATGGCCTGGTAAATGACGCTGTAGTAGCGCACATCCACACCCTCGCGCTCGGCCAATTCTCGCGCCTTGCCCTCGGGTCGGACATTGAAGCCGAGGATGACGGCATCTGATGCACTCGCCAAGTTGACATCGTTCTCGGTGATCGCGCCAACGCCACGTCCTATCACCCGCAACGTGACCTGGTCATCGCCGACATCAAGTTTCAGCAGCGCGTCTTCGAGCGCCTCCACCGATCCGGACACATCGCCCTTCAGGATCAGTTTGAGTTCCTCGACCTCGCCCCGCTCGACCTGCTTCAAGAAGTCTTCGAGGGTGCGTCGACCGCGTTGCTGGGCCAGTTGCGCATTCCGCTCCCGGGCCTGCCGGGTGTTCGCGATCTGTCGCGCCACCCGGTCCTCCTCGACCACCAGGAAGGTGTCTCCGGCACCTGGCACGGTGGTGAGCCCGAGGACCTGCACCGGACGCGAAGGTCCTGCTTCACTGAGCAGGTCCCCGTTCTCGTCGAGCATCGCGCGCACCCTGCCGTGGGCTTCGCCCGCAACGATCGAGTCGCCCGGATGCAGCGTTCCGCGCTGAACAAGAACGGTCGCCACTGGTCCACGCCCCTTGTCCAGGTGCGCCTCGATGGCGACACCCTGGGCGTCCTGGTCGGGGTTGGCGGTCAAGTCGAGGGCTGCGTCGGCGGTCAACAGCACTGCGTCGAGCAGCTCCGAGATACCGATTCCCTGCTTTGCGGAGACGTCGACGAAGATGGTGTCGCCGCCGTAGTCCTCCGCGACCAGGTGGTACTCGGTCAGCTGACCTCGCACCTTGGCCGGGTCAGCACCTTCCTTGTCGATCTTGTTCACGGCCACCACGATCGGCACATCGGCCGCCTGCGCGTGGTTCAGCGCCTCAATCGTCTGCGGCTTCACACCGTCGTCAGCCGCCACGACCAGGATCGCGATATCCGTCACCTTGGCACCACGGGCGCGCATCGCGGTGAACGCCTCGTGACCGGGTGTGTCGATGAACGTGATAGGACGTTCCCTGTCCTCACCGGGGTGTGCCACAACTTGGTAGGCGCCAATGTGCTGCGTGATCCCGCCGGCTTCGCCGGACACCACATTCGTGTTGCGGATCGCATCCAGCAACTTGGTTTTACCGTGGTCGACGTGTCCCATCACCGTAACCACCGGTGGACGGGCACGAAGATCGGACTCATCGCCGTTGTCCTCGCCGAATTCGATGTCGAACCGGCCCAGCAGTTCCCGGTCCTCGTCCTCCGGGGACACCACCTGGATCGTGTAGTTCAACTCCTCGCCCAGCAATTGCAGCGTCTCGTCACCGACGGACTGGGTTGCTGTAACGACCTCGCCCATTGCGAATAGCGCAGCGACAAGGGCCGCTGGATTGACATCGATCTTCTCTGCAAGGTCCGTCAGGGACGCACCTCGAGGCAACCGAATGACCTGGCCGTCCCCCATCGGCAGTTTGATCCCACCGACAGTCGGCGCCGCCATGTTGTCGAACTCTTGGCGCTTGGCCTTCTTCGACTTCCTGCTTCGCCCGGGTCGACCACCGGGCCGCCCACCGAACCGACCTCCGCCGCCACCGGGGGGACGACCGAAG
>CAZJNU010000130.1:0-6318 GCA_964547485.1 uncultured Actinomycetes bacterium | reverse complement strand
GCCGGCGGGGTGGACGCGGCCGACTGGGCCGAGATGCTGATGCGGATGTACACCCGCTACTGCGAGCGCAAGGGTTGGCCGGTCGACGTGTACGACACCTCCTACGCGGAGGAGGCCGGCATCAAATCGGCGACCTTCAAGGTCACGGCCCCGTTCGCCTACGGGACGCTGTCCGTGGAGCAGGGCACGCACCGACTGGTGCGGATCTCCCCGTTTGACAATCAGGGGCGGCGACAGACCTCCTTTGCTGAGGTCGAGGTAGTGCCAGTGGTGGCCAAGACGGAGTCGATGGACATTCCGGAGGACGAGTTGAGGATCGACGTCTATCGATCCTCAGGTCCTGGGGGCCAGGGCGTGAACACGACCGACTCGGCAGTCAGGATCACGCACATCCCGACCGGCATCGTCGTCTCCTGCCAGAACGAACGCTCCCAACTTCAGAACAAGGCCACCGCGATGGCGGTGCTGCAGGCCAAACTGCTTGAACGGCGCCGGCAGGAGGAGCAGGCCAAGATCGACGCCTTGAAGGGTGACACCGCCGGGTCCTGGGGCAACCAGATGCGCTCCTACGTGTTGCATCCCTACCAGATGGTCAAGGATCTGCGAACCGAGACTGAGACAGGTAACACCTCCGCCGTGCTGGACGGGGAAATCGACGAACTGATCGAGTCCGGCATCCGTTGGCGGAGGTCACAGGTCGGCTGACCGCCCAATTCGGCTTGGCCCCCATCCTTGCCGAGGCCCGATTCTGTCTGCGTGTGCGTTGAGTGTGGATATTCCGCACTCAACGCACACGCTGACGCGAAGCCTCAAGCGACCTTTACCGACCAGGGCTGAAATCGCCGGGAATTGCGGCGCAGAGCCCGCTCGGGGCGCAGGTTTTCCACAAGGTGGCGTGTCGGGGGACGCTGCGTTGCCGGACCCCGTCCTAAGGTGGCGTACAGATTCCGGCGGCTTGCCAACGGAGTTCCGCTATCGACGATCGAATGAGGGCAGAGCAGCGTGATCCGCTTCCAGCAGGTGACGAAGCGCTACCAGCAGCAGGTCGAGCCTGCCCTGCGCGATATCACGGTCAATATCGAGGCTGGCGAATTCGTCTTCCTCGTGGGTCCCTCGGGCTCAGGTAAGTCCACCTTCCTCCGTCTCATCCTCCGAGAGGACAAGGCGACGGCGGGCCAGGTGCTCGTCGGTGGCCAGGACGTGGCGGCGCTCAGCCGTTGGCGGGTCCCGAAACTGCGGCGCAGAATCGGCGTGGTTTTCCAGGATTTCCGGCTTCTGCCCAAGAAGTCCGTGTTCGAGAACGTCGCATTCGCGTTGGAGGTGTTGGGGCGGCCGCGTTCCTACATTCGCGCTGCCGTGCCCGAGACGTTGGAATTGGTCGGGCTGGCAGACAAGGCCAACCGACGCCCGGATGAACTGTCCGGAGGCGAGCAGCAACGGGTCGCGATTGCGCGCGCGTTCGTCAACAAACCCCCGTTGCTGATCGCGGATGAGCCGACCGGCAACCTCGACCCGAGCACGTCGGTGGGCATCATGCGACTGCTCGACCGGATCAACCGAACCGGGACGACCGTGCTGATGGCGACGCACGACGCCGCGATCGTGGATCAGATGCGCAAGCGGGTCGTGGAACTCGACGGCGGCCGTGTGGTCCGAGATCATGCCCGGGGCGTCTATGGGAGTGTGCGGTAGGTATGCGACTCAGGTTCATCACTCGCGAGGTATTCGAGGGATTCTCCCGCAATCTGACTATGACCATCGCGGTCATCCTGACCGTGGCGGTGTCGCTCACCCTGTTCGGCACCGGATTGCTGGTCCGCTCCCAGGTCAACACCATGAAGGACTACTGGTACGACAAGGTCGAGGTGTCCGTCTTCCTATGCGGGCCCAACTCCGAAGGGGAGACCTGCACCACGGCCGTCACACCCGTGCAACGCGAGCAGATCCGATCGACGATCGACGGTCTCGGACCGCTCGTCGAGCAGGTCTACTACGAGTCCTCCCAGGACGCCTACGACCGGTTCCAGGAGCAGTTCAAGAACTCACCCATCCTGGAGAACGTCACTGCTGACGCACTGCCTGAGTCCTACCGGGTCAAGCTGAGCGACCCAACCCAGTACGCCACAGTGGCCGCGGCAGTGGCCCAGCAGCCGGGTGTGGAACAGGTCAGAGACCAGAAGAAATTGCTGGACTCCTTCTTCACGCTACTCGGCGGTCTGCAGGCCCTCGCCCTCGGAATCGCCGCCGCAATGCTGATCGTGACCGTTCTGCTGGTGTCCAACACCATGCGACTGTCCGCCTTCAGCAGACGCCGGGAGACCGGCATCATGAAACTGGTCGGCGCAAGCAACTACTACATCCGCCTTCCGTTCCTGCTGGAGGCCGCGCTGGCTGCGGCGATCGGTGGCGCGCTGGCAGTGGGCGCGCTGGCTGGGATCAAGGTGTTCCTGGTCGATCGAGTGCTAGCACCGACGTTCCGCTTCACCGCATTCATCAGTTGGGATGACGTCAATCGGGTGCTGCCGATCGTCTTCCTGACAGGTATCGTGCTGGCCGCGATCTCGGCCTTCCTGTCGATCCGACGATTCCTGAAGGTGTGACCCAGATGCAGCGAGTAACTGGTAAGTCCGACTTGACCACGCCGGGCAGCAGGACGTTCGGCAGCGCCGGGCGCCGCGCCGGTCTGCCTGCCATGCTCGCGGCCCTCGCGGTGTCCGGGCTGGCATTGGCCGTCGCGCCCACGGCAGCGGCCCTCCCCGCAGACGACAGTCTCGACAGCCAGGTTGCCAGCGCCGGCGATGATCTGGCGGACCTCGACGCCAAGGCCGGCCAGGCGCGGGAGAGTCTCAGTGCAGCTGAGGCCGCGCTGCCTGGCGCGCAGGCGGAATCCGCGGCGGCCCAGGCCAGCCTCGCGCAGGCGCAGGAGGCACGCGACGTCGCTGCGGCCGAGTTGGCCGCAGCCGAGGCGAAGGTCACTCAGACCAAGGCTCGGATTGAGGCCCTGCGGATACAGATCGAGGACTTGAAGGCGGCATTGGCCGACTTCGCCCGGCAGGTGTACTCCACCGGGGGTGACGTTGGTGAACTGGGAATTCTGCTGGATTCGGAGGATCCGGGAGATCTGACCGAGCGACTGCAGTCGATCACCTCCGTGTCGCGCGGCAAGAACCACGCCGTCACGAAATTCGTGGACGCCAAAGCGGAGTTGGACACGGCGTTGGTGAGTCTGCAGGAACTTGAACGCCAAGCTCAGGCGAAGCGAGACGAGGCGGCCGCCACTGTTTCGGCGGCCGAGGATGCCGCGGCCAGAGCCTCGGAGGCCGAGCGCCGGGTCGCGGATCTGGTGGCAGCACGGCAGAGCGCGGTGTCCGCGGTCGAAGCCCGAAGGGGTGTCGTACAGCAGCGGTTCGATCAGTTGAAGGCGACCCAAGAGGCCCTAGCCGCGAAGTTGGCCGCCCAGGAGGCTGCTCGACAGCGTCAGTTGGCCGCCGCCGAGTTGGCCGCGTCCGGCCAGTCCACCGCCAGCGACGCCGGCGATTCGGCCGCAGCTGGGGAGTCGGACCAGGCCTCGGCAGAGGCCGAGCAGGTGCCTGCGGACTCGGAGGAGCAGGGCGCGTCGGAGGAGCAATCGGTGGACGCAGCACCAGCTGGCGACGGCAGCTGGGTATTCCCGACGGCCGGCAGCGTAGTCGGCAATGTGGGTCCCCGGATCAACCCCTATAACGGCTCGTCGGGTTGCCACACCGGCGCCGATATCGCGGCAGGCATGGGCACTCCGATCGTTGCTGCCCGCGCCGGCACCGTGGTGTCCGTGCAGGGCGACGACGGCAACGCCTATGGCAACAACGTCGTCATCGATCACGGGGATGGGCTCTCGAGTATGTCCGCCCACATGTCGAGTATGGCCGTGAGTGGCGGCGAGACAGTGGCCGCCGGTCAGGTGATCGGCTACGTCGGGTCCACCGGCTGGAGTACCGGCCCACACCTGCACTTCGAGATCCACGTCGGTGGCGTCCCCTACGACCCGATGGGTTGGGTCGGCGGCGGCTCCCGCGTTCCTGCCTGCTGAGTTCGGACACGTACCATCGTGGCGGTGACTGCTGGCAAGCTATTGCGGCTGCGGGAGGCAGCCTGACATTTGGCGACGAAGTGGCTGATTCGAACAGACGGTTAGATGCATCTCTAGTTTTGAAGGGGGTAGCAGATGGCGAGTAGCGCCACCCGGAGCCGGCGTGTGGGTGTCCGGCGAGCAACCGTTGGCGGGGCCCTGCTCATCGGGGCGGGGGCTGCCATCACGGGGTGCTCGTCCTTTCCCGGAGCTAGCACGAGCGAGCCCACAACTCCGGGCGCCTCGCGATCGACAGACTCCGCCGGGCCCACTCAGCTGTCACCAACGGCCACCCGGTCGGAGGCCCCGAAGGAGACGCCCGAGCCCGCTCAGACGCTGGCGACCACCCTTGCCCCTCCGCCGGTGGCGGGCGTGACCTGGAACCCGGTCGGCACGGAGGTCGGCGGGCACCCGGCGGCCTACCTCAGTGAAGCCGAGGATGGCCAGGTCGCCCTGATGTGGATGGACCCGCAACTGCTCAGTTTCCGGTACATTCCCGGCTACGAGGTGCCCGGTTCCGGACCACGAACCGCGGCCGACAAGGACCCGAGTTCCTGGGTTCCGAACCTGGTTGCGGCATTCAACGGCGGCTTCCAACTCAGCGACGGGGCAGGGGGGTACTTCTACCTCGGCGAGACTGTGAAGGACTTGGAGGACGGCCTTGGGTCCGTCGTTGTCTACAAGGACGGCACGATGAAGGTGGGCAGTTACGGCCGGGATGTGACGCTGGGCCCGGATGTGGTGGCCGTGCGACAGAACCTCGAACCGCTGATCGACAACGGCCAATCGCAGGCGTCACCGGATGACTCCAGCAGTCGGTGGGGGATCGCCGACAAGGGTGCGGCGTACGCCAAGCGTTCCGCGGTCGGACAGTTGGCCGACGGTTCGATTGTGTTCGGCTACGGCAGTGAAATCACCGCCTCGCAGTTGGCCGATGCGATGGTGGCGGTAGGCGTCCAGCAGGCTGTGGCGCTCGACATGAACATCTCTTGGCCCACCGGCTACTACTACACCCGGGAAGGTGGCGAGGTCGTCGGACATCGGATCCAACCGGACATTGTGCGGGAGCCGGACACCTACCTTGACTCCTTCAAGAAGGACTTCTTCGTGGCGGACTCTCGCGTGCCGCTATCCTCCGCCGCGGCCAGCCCTGCCGTGTCCGCGAGCTGATCCGTCAGCGTCGAGCCGCCGCCACCCGACTCAACAGGGGAGGCGGCGTATCGTTGCTGTCTGTGCCCAAGGAAAAGGGGCGGAAGCTGATCGCGCAAAATCGCAAAGCCCGCCACGACTACGAGATCCTCGAAACCCACGAGGCTGGCATCGTGCTGCTCGGGACCGAGGTCAAATCCCTTCGGGCAGGGCGGGCGAGTATCACCGACGGATACGCGACCGTGGACGATGGCGAAGTCTGGCTGCGTGGCGTGCACATCCCTGAGTACGACCCGGGCACCTGGACGAATCACGAGCCTCGGCGAACCCGGAAGTTGCTGTTGCACAAGGCCGAGATCGCCAAACTGATCGGCAAGACCCGGGAGGGCGGACTCACACTAGTGCCGCTTTCCCTGTACTTCTCCGACGGCAAGGTCAAAGTGGACCTGGCGTTGGGCCGGGGGCGTCGCGCGTACGACAAGCGGCAGGCGATCGCCGAGCGCGAGTCCAAACGGGAGACGGACCGGGCACTCGGCCGCGGCCGCAAGGGGATGGACTGATCGTGGCCGGCGGGAATTCTGCTCAGGGTTGTGCCGTTAGACTGGAGGCATAACTCAACAGGGGGTGAACGGTTTCGACACCGGTTGCCGTAAAGAGAGAAGCGAGCCGAGGACCCGCGGTTATCTCGTTAACGATCCGTGGAAAACACAAGTGCCGATACAAAGCGCACTGACTTCGCTCTCGCTGCCTAAGCGAGACAACTAAGAAGTCCGTCAGCCCGGGGACGTCTCCGACCCGGTTCCTGGCGTCAACAAGGAGAATTGCCGAAGTCCTGCGTTCACGGTGGGACAAGGGACACTAATCAGTGAAGTAGGCCGCGTTCCCCGCTGTGTCACACAAATCGGGGAGGCCGAACCGCAATAACGTGGCTGCGCTCGGAGAAGTCTCGGAACAGTGCCGATGGACGCGGGTTCGATTCCCGCCACCTCCACGACGGGCGGTTAGCCGAAAAACCGCTATCGGGTTAGCCGAAAAGATGCGTCTTTTCGGCTAACCCGATT
>CAZJNU010000129.1:0-6320 GCA_964547485.1 uncultured Actinomycetes bacterium | reverse complement strand
GGTGATCGCCACTGCGAGTACTGCCGAGAAGCGCGCCCTGGCACTTGGGTTGGGCGCGGACGCGGCCGTCGATCCGGCCTCCCCCGACCTCGCCGGAGAGTTGCGGGCGGCCAACGGCGGCGCCCGAGTCGATATCGTGCTGGAGATGACCGGCGGCCGGGTATTCGATGAGTCACTTCGGTCGTTGGCGCGGTTCGGTCGGCTGGTCACGTTCGGGATGGCGTCTCGAACCGCCCCGACCCCGCTGGCCCCGGCGGAGTTGATGATCGGTTCCAAATCGGTGATCGGCTTCTGGCTCACCGACGCGATGGCGGTCGACCCGGTGGGAATGGTCGTGCGACCGTTGACCGAACTCGTCCAGTTGGTGGCTGCCGGCGATATCACTGCCCTTCCTGGTGCCAGTTATCCACTGGCCGAGGCCGCACAAGCCCATCGCGACCTTCGCGCTCGCCGCACCACCGGGAAGGTTGTTCTCACACCCTGACGGGCTGCTGCGGAGCCTAGGTCGGCTGTGGCTTTCGGAACCTGGCGACCGCGCCTGACACGAGACTGCCTAGGTAGAGCCAACCGTCGTGCTCCCGCACACCCGTGATCTGCTGGAAATCCCGGCTGGCCGGTGCGAAGATGACCTGGCTGACGGTGCCGTCACCGGTCACCCCCATCACCAGGATCACCCGGGACGGTTTCGGGGAGAGCTTGTCGGGCATCGCCCAGACAGCGCGACGGATCGCACCCGCTCGCGGCAACAACCGGTCCAGCAGCTTGTTGCGCGTACTCGGGAACGCGATCCAGAAGATGCCGTCCGCGCCGAGCGAGATGTTGTCGGGAGTCCCCGGCAGGTTGTCCAGCAGGACTTCGCTTTGGCCTGCCGCAGGTCCCTGCAGGTGCAGTTTGCGGATCCGGTAGCCGGCGGTCTCGGCCACCAGGGCGAAACTCTGATCCGCCGACAGGGCCACCCCGTTGGCGAACCGCAGCTGGTCGAGCACCACCTCCACGTCGCCGGTCGGCGACCATCGCAGCAGCCGTCCGGTCGCCCGGCCCTCCAGCAGGTCGCCGGTGTAGTTGTGGATCGAGAACTTCGTGGACGAGTCGGTGAAGTAGACGCTGCCGTCGGCGGCGATCGAAGCATTGTTGGTGAACAACAGCGGTCGACCGGACAGCTCCGAAACGAGGGTCACCACTTTGCCCGTCTCGGGTTGAACCCGCAGCAGGCCCCGATGGCTATCGCAGACGATCAGCGATCCGTCAGCATCGATCTCAATCCCGGCCGGTCTGGCACCGGTGTCGGCCACAGTAGTAATGGTGCGGCCCTCGTCGGTGAGCCGCAGGACCGCCCCCCGCTCGAGACCGGTGTAGACAGCGCCGGCGGCGTCGACCGCCACGTCCTCCGGGCCAACTCCAGGTAGCGGCCACAACTGCAGGCCGGTGGGGACTGCGGTGGGGGCATACCGGCCGGTCAGTCCGAGATCGACCGGAGGTGTCCAACAGACAGGTTCCAGCGGCACCCGAAGGTCGTTACGGACTCCTTTGGTAGGCACGGAAGTCAGGCCGTCCATTCCGGGGTGGGCTGGAGACCCTCGGCGACGAGCCGTTGTAGCTCCTCGTCGGTGAGGTCATGACCGACCCATTGGGAGGCCTTGGCCAGGACCTTCCGGCGCGCTTCGGGCATCTTGTCGGCCGCTTCGGCGTTAGCCGCAGCCCACTGCCGGTTCAACTCCCAGGCGAGTTCGCGCTGCCGCAGTGCCTGCTCGATTCGGTGCAACTGATCCTCGTCGCACTCCAGTTGCCACACCTGCCGGATCGCCTGTGGGAGAACCTGGCGGTAGTCGTGCCCACCCTCGGCGAAGACTCCCGGGGTCGGCACGAGGGCATTGGCCATATCGAAAAACGTCGCGAAGAAGGTCGCGACCGGCATCCAGGCTGTCCCGCGCGGAGAGCCGGGCGGTCGACGCTTCTCAGGACCCAGCCACGGCGGTCGGCGCCACAACAGCGGCGCATCGAACTTCGGGATCGGGTCATCGCCGTTCTGCAGCAGTAGGTACCTCACCTTGGCGCGATCGTCATCCGAAAGCGCCTGCCAATCCTTGATGGCGCGCGGCAGGTAAAGCCAGTCACCGCGGACCTGCGGCCCAATCTCCGGCGGATCGGCGACAGATCGATCTCCCCAGATCTGTTCGCGCCACTCGGTCGCCGCCGGGGTCCCGATCCAAAGAGCTGCATCGATCCCGGATCCCATCAGGCCAAAGGTGTGCGTGTCCCGGAACATCTCCTCGCTGACTTGCGACCCGAGGCTTTCACCGAAGAGCAGGAACCGGGGTCGCTGATCCTCCGGCAGGGCGCGGATGCGCGACATGATGCCTTCCAACACCATCCGAGTCTGGGCGGTGCCGGTGGGCACTTTGGTCAGCGACAACGACGAGGGCAGCACCGAGTATTGGATGGCGGCGCTGGCGCAGTCGCCACCCGTGAGGTACTCCAAGGTCTCGTTCGCGACGTAGTTGATGTACCCCGAACCGGTCGGTGAGAACAGTGCGAAGACCTTACGCTGTAGCGCCTGCGTACGGTCGATCTCAGCAAGCAGCAGATTCGCTCGCTCCACCTCGTCGGCGGCGGCCGGCAGGGAGGCATAGACCCGAATCGGCTGCTGGGCATCGGATGTTCCCATCACCGCGTTGATACCGGCCGGTGTCAGCGCCATGCTGAGCCACCGCCGACCCTCCCGGGTCAATTTGCTCCACGGCACCCCCGACGCCGGGCTGCCGGTCACCTCCGGCAACTGCGGCGGAATGGCGTGGGCCGGCTCCACTCCGTCACCGCCCTTGGTGAGTTTCGCCGTCACCAGCGTCATCGCCGCCCAGCCGAGGCTGGCACTGGCGATCGCCGCGCTGATCCGACCTGCCGCGCGGTGATCGTCTGCGCTGCCACCAACGACCGCGGCCGCCAGCCGCGCTCCGAACCGGCTGATGCCCGACTCCGCTCGTGCCAGCCCGAAGGTGAGGCCGGTGACCACGACACCGATCCCGGCCGCCTTGGCCGCCGAGACCTCCCGGACCTTGTCCTCGTAGAACACCCCGGCGCTGATCTCGGATCCGGGAGCCTGCCGCCACGGCATCGTCGCCAGCCAGGAGCCGACGCCAACCCCCACCACCGAACCGAGCAGCACGCCGGCCCGCGCGCGTTGACTCGTGGTGGTCTGCGCGGCAACAAAGGCGGCCGTCGAGGCAAGGCCTGCGAGGCTGGCCGCCGCCGTCGAGGAGAAGCCGAGCCGAGCCAGAGCCCGACGCCCCGACTCGTGCTCCTGCCAACGCAGGGCGGCACTTCCGCCGAGGGCGGCCACCGCCACTCCGGCGTCGACGAGCGCCATCGCCACCGGCAGGTTCCGGCCACCGGTGAAGCGGCGGGAAATCGCAGTCAACAGGGAATTCGCGGAGGTGCCGAAGGCGTAGGAAGTCACCGCGGACACACCGGTGATGATCGCCTGGTCACTGGTGGCGCGGGTCAACAGGTTGGGCTGGTACGAGCGGCCGACGGCGGCGGCTGCGAGCAGCAACCCGGCGCGGGCGGAACGGTCAAGGTTGGCTGGCGGGGCTATCTCTTTGGTCACGCCCCGATCCTGCCACCTCCCCCCGACATTAACTATCCAGCGACCCCTCAACCGCGCACCAACAGCCGGCCACATGGTCGTCGACCATCCCGACGGACTGCATGAAGGCGTATCCGGTTGTCGGTCCGAAGAACCGCCAGCCCCGACTTCGCAGGTCTTTCGCAAGCGCCACCGACTCCGGGATCTGCCCGGGCACTGGGTAGGCCCAATCCGCGCGGGGATCGACCCGCGGCGCATCGCGTGCCGGCGCGAATTCCCAGAGGTACTCGCTGAAGGCAGCGACCGAGCCGAATTCGGACAGTAGGCACCCTGCATTCGCGACAACGGCTTCGATCTTGGCCCGGTTGCGAACTATGCCAGCGTCGGCCAGCAACCGGTCGACGTCGGCGCGGTCAAACTCCGCCACCAGCTCGGGTCGGAATCCGGCAAATGCGGCCCGGAAGTTCTCGCGTTTGCGAAGGATCGTGAGCCACGACAGCCCGGATTGAAATGACTCCAAGCAGACCTTCTCGAACAAGGCCCGGCCATCATGCTGGGCGCGACCCCATTCCTGATCGTGGTAGTCGACGTAGAGCGGATCGGCTCCCACCCACCAGCAGCGGGTCCGGCCATCCACTCCGTCGATCGTCCAGACGCGCTCGACCGGCAACTCTTGAGCAGTCGGGGATTCGGTCATACCCGCAATGCTAGGCATGCCGACCGACATTGCTGCCGCCCACTAGCCTTGGCCGGTGAGTTCCTACGCGACCGCGCTGGGGTTGAGTTCCTACCTCGCGTGGGGCATCGCCACCAGTCCACTGCCGCTGGCGGGACTGGCGGTGATCCTGCTGGCGAGGAACCCGGGTAGAGCGGCCGGCGTCTTCACAGCGGCCTGGTTCTGCTGCCAACTTGTGGCCCTGTCAGTGGTCGCCTTCGCGTCCCACCAGTTGGTCAAGATTCAGATCGGCACCGCCGAGAAGCAGACCCTCGCCTACCTGCTGCTCGGTACCGCCGCAGTGATGCTGCTGGCGGGTTTGGCGATCGGCTACCGCGATAGGCGCCATCCGAATCCGAAGAACGGTCAACGGACCCGGGATTTCCTCAGCCGTGCGGAGCACGCCGGCCCAGCGGACGCAGTGAAGCTCGCGGTGCTGACGGCGCTGCTCAATATCACCAACGTGCCCTACTGGGTCTCGATCGGATTGATCATCGAGCGAAGCAAAGTCGATGGGTTCGATCGAATCAGCCTGATCGTGTCCGCCTCGTTGGTCGCCAGCAGCACCTTCATCGTGATCACCGCGGTCGTGCTGATGACCGGGGATCGCAGCAAGGCACTGTTGGCGAGGGGCCGGGACTTCGTCCTGCGGCACTCCAGCAGTGTGGTGCCCGGATTCCTGATCGGGTCCTCGGTCGGACTGTTCCTGGTCGCTGCCGACGACCTTGGCTGGATCTGACCCAGGAGTCGGGCCGCGACCCCGGTTTGTCAGCTGTTGGCGGCCTGGCCGGCCGGCAAACTCAGCGAGTGCGGGTGATGACCACATTCGCCCCGAATTGATCCTGTGACTGCACCCGGATCGCGATTCCGAGGTTCCCGCGGTAGGGCGTCTGCAACAGCAACGCGCGCGGCAGAAGCAGGGCGCCGGTGGTGATCCCGCTCCAGTTTCGATAGCCGTGGTGGACCCGGACGCCCGGCACCGCGTCGTCGTAGGGGTAGTTGTCATCGGGGTCATAGCTGATCCATACCGGCGTCGACCCCCACCGCAGCGAAATAGCGCGTTTGCCGGCGCCGCCGTCCCACCGCAGGATGCGGAAGGTGGCTGCTGTCGCCGGCGGCGCTCGAAGGATGTGTTGAGCCCCGTCTGGGAACGCTCCCAACCTGGTGAGATGGACCGGATTCAACAGCCCATAGTCACCGGCCGGGGTCGCCCCCTGCGGGCCCATGATGTCGTCCTCGTCGTCGTATTCGGAGTAGCCGGCCGAACCGCGCGGATTCGCGCAGACAGAGGCGGTGCCAGTGGCGCACACCATCGAGGTGCTGTGACCCAGGCCGAGGCCGTGACCCAGCTCGTGCGCCCAGACATCGGAGGTCTCCCAGCCGAACGACACTGAGCCGGGGGCCGCGTTCATCGACTTACCGGCCATGCCACCGCAGCGAACGTCCGTGAGGGCCAGATACAGACTCGGGCTGCGGCCCGCCCGGCGCAATCTGGCGTCAGCGGCAGCCTTCACCGACCAGAAGTCACAGCCAGCCGCCGACGACGGCGCCCAGTCCAAGAACGTGCCAAACCGCAACACGATCCGGCCACCGCTGGAGGCGGAATAGTAGCGGGATACCTCGGCCATCCGGGCGATGACATAGCGACGATTGACGCCGACTTTCGAGAATGAGGCACCGGCAACGTCGACGCCGATCACATCCACGTCGTAGTAGCGGACACCCCTGCTGACGGCAGCTGCGGTCGCGATAGTTCCGCCCGAACCCGCTGACGGCTGCTCAGCACTGCCCGACGATGGCCGAATCGCGCCGGCAGCCGATCCTGGCTGGACTCTCGGTGCCGACGCGGAGGCTGGCTCGGACGCAGGTGCGGCCAGGGCCACCACGGCGGCGCCGCTGACAAGCCCGACGGTCAGCAGCCGCAGAGCCGCGGCTCGGCAGCTGGCAATCTTCCCCTGGGTTTCCGGCACTGGGTCAGACTACTGAACGGGTGAGTCCGCCAGCGGCAGGCCACCGCCGCGA
>CAZJNU010000128.1:0-6480 GCA_964547485.1 uncultured Actinomycetes bacterium | reverse complement strand
TCGCCGGCTTCGACGTCGACACCGGCGGCTGCGTATGCCGAGCCTGTCACGGGAAATCCAGGGCGCCCAGGCCGCCGACGGTTGCGGTCAGACTGACGGCCGGCCGCTGTGTGGCGGTGCCCTCCAGTAGGTGCTTGTCCCGATGCTCTTCGGCGGGCAGACTGACCGGGTACTCGCCGTCAAAGCAGGCACGGCACAGGTCATCCTTAGCGGTTTCTGTCGCCGCAACCAATCCGGCCAGCGAAATGTAGCCAAGTGAGTCTGCGCCGATGGAGGCCTGGATCCCGGCCACCGAGACACCATTGGCGATCAACTCCGACCGGGTGGCGAAGTCGATCCCGTAAAAGCACGGCCATTTGACCGGCGGGGATGAAATCCGGACGTGGACCTCTGCAGCACCGGCCTCCCGCAGCATCTTGACGATCGCACGTTGGGTATTTCCGCGGACGATGGAGTCATCGACCACCACCAGCCGTTTGCCGGCGATCACCTCTCGCAGCGGGTTCAGTTTCAGTCTGATGCCGAGTTGCCGGAGGGTTTGTGAAGGCGAGATGAAGGTGCGCCCGACGTAGGCGTTCTTGACCAGACCCTGCGCAAACGGGATACCTGAACCTTGCGCGTAGCCGACGGCGCCGGGAGTCCCGCTCTCCGGCACCGGAATGACCAGGTCCGCGTCGGTCGGATGCTCTCGGGCGAGCTCCCGACCCACCCGGACCCGTGTCGCATGCACGCTATGGCCGTTCAGCAGCGAGTCCGGTCGGGCGAGGTAGACGTACTCGAACAGGCAGTGTTTGGGGGCGGCCTCGGCGAACCTGCTGCTGCGCAGGCCATCCTCATCGACGGCGATCAACTCACCTGGCTCGATGTCCCGCACGAAACTGGCGCCCACGATGTCCAGCGCGGCGGTCTCGCTCGCGACCACCCAGCCGCGCTCCAGCCGGCCCAGCACCAACGGTCTGATTCCCTGCGGATCCCGAGCGGCGTAGAGGGTCTTGTGATCCATGAACACCAGCGAGAAGGCCCCGTTGAGTTTGGGCAGCTCCGCGGCCGCGGCGTCCTCCAGCGACACTCCCGGGTGCGCGGCGAGCAGGGCCGTGATCAGTTCGGTGTCACTGGTGCTGACGTCACGGTGGCCGAACGGGAGTTCGCCGGCGTTATCGGCGCTGTCTGCGACCACAACGGCCAGTTCCGCCGTGTTGGTGAGATTGCCGTTGTGTCCGAGGGCCAGATGCCCGATTGCGGTGGCTCGGAAGGTTGGCTGGGCGTTGGCCCAGTTGCTCGATCCTGTCGTCGAGTAGCGGGCGTGGCCGATGGCCAGGTGCCCGGGTAGCGATTCCAGTGCTGACTCGTCGAATACCTGCGAGACCAGACCCATGTCCTTGTAGACAAGAATCCGGCGGCCGTCGGAGACCGCAATGCCGGCGGACTCCTGGCCGCGGTGCTGGAGCGCGTACAGCCCGAAGTAGGTGAGTTTGGCTACTTCCTCGCCTGGCGCCCACACGCCGAACACCCCGCAGGCGTCCTGCGGACCCTTCTCGCCCGGAAGCAGCTCGTGGGAGAGTCGTCCATCACCGCGGGCCACGAGGGTGAGTCTACCCAGCCGTGTCGGGGAAGACAGGCAGCAGCCAGCCCAGGTCGCTACGTTCGCCGCTGGCCCGGACTCGGCCGGTGGCCAGGGCGTCAGCCCAACTCAGCGCTCCCACCGCGAGTTGCAGCAGGGTACGGGCGTCGAGTTGGACCACCGCGGGTGGCGTGCCACGACGATGGCGTACCCCGCCGATGGCCTGTACCGCGGCGTACGGCGGGACCCTGATCTCGACTGCTCCGCCGGGGGCCAGCGTCGTGATGGCCGCGAGCGTGGCTTTGACTGCGGCCTTCTCATCGGCGCGGTCGGGTGCGGTACCTACGTCGTAGCAGCGGATACACGTGTCGACCACGGACGGTGGTGTGCCGGTGGAGGGGGTACCGGTCGAGTCAGGCACCGCCAGCGCGCTCCGGGTGGACGGCCGCCCCGGCGGCAGACCTGCCGCCGGGCAGCGGCGCCGAGCCGGGCGGGCAGGTGGTGTCGACCCAATCGAGCACGGTGTCCAGCGCCTGCCGCCAATGGGAGTCGAGCATCATGTCGTGGCCACCCGGCACCCAGACGAGGTCGGCGCCCAGTTCGGTAGCCGACTTGCGCACGTCGGCCGCGGCGATCAGCCGGTCCTGTTCGGCGCCCACCACCAGGACGGGGCTCGCCACCGGCGGGACACTCTCGGAACGAAGCATGACATACTGGGCCCAGGGCGATTCCCGACCAATCCGGCTGACGTATCGCTCAGCGGTGGCAGGGTCCAGCCCCTCGAACAGGTCACTTGCGTGGAACGGCAGAGTCCCACCGGCCAAGGTCCGAGTGAAGTCCAGCGGTTTCCGCACCGCGTTTACCCCGACTGTCGCGGGCATCCAACCGGCCGGCATCGGCGTCAGCAGCACGCCCGCCCGCGCCGGGTATCTGGCCAGCAGCCGCCGGGCAACCATGGTGCCGAGCGAGTGAGCCACGATCACCGGGGGGGAGGGCAGCTCGGCGATCGTCGCCAGCACATCGTGGAGGTAGTCGCGCATCAACGTGCGACGCAGCCTGGTGTGACCGCCCGAGCCGCCGTGTCCGCGGAACGACAGCGCGTAGGAGGGGTAGCCGCGCTCGGCGGCGGCAGCGAGCCAGTGCTCCTGGTAGCACCAGGCGCCGTGGCCGAGGCCATGCAGGAACAGCAGCGGCGGACGCTCGGCGCCAACCTCCGTCAGTTCGGGTGGCGGCTGCACTTCGAGCACTTCCAGGTGTTCGGACTTTGGCGGGACGGCCCAGTCCCACCGGCGCAACACGGTCGGAGACGCATCGGGGGCGGAGGTCTGGTCCAGCAGCGACTGCAGGGCCGCAAGGTAGTCCTGGTGGGCGATCTCGTAGAAGTGCCGGGTCGAGTCCTTGTAGTCGGCGCCGCCGCTGAACCGCCGGTCTGCCTCGGCAGTGAGCCGGGTGTGCAACGACGCTGCCTGGCGGGGGTCTCGGGCCGCCAGCGCAAGGAATGACGCGATCGCCATCCCCTGCCAGTGTGCAATCACCCATTGACCAGAATCGGGCTGGATGAGACCGCTGACCCAGAGGTTCTCAAACCGTGGGGAGGCCATTTGCAGCCCGAGTCGGGGCCGACCATCGGCTGCCGCCAAGAAGTCGGGGTCCGCCAGGAAGGGGAAGGCGGCGAGATACCCGGTGGCGAACACCACCACGTCCACGTCAGCTCGGCTGCCGTCGGTGAACACCGCGCCGGACTCGTCGAAGTGGTCGACATCGGGTGTGGGTGTGATGTCGCCGTGACCGACGTAGTAGACGAGCTGCTGGTTGACGATCGGATGGGTCTCGAAGAAGTCGTGGTCGGGTTTGCGCAGACCAAAGGTCTGCAAGTCACCGACGGTGGCACGCAAGGTGGCCTTGAACATCAGGCGCCGGACGGGCAGCGGCACCCGAAGCGCCAGTAGTGTGTCGGCGACCTGGTCCGACGGTCGACCGAACGCGTACTTGGGGTTGTAGTAGTAGCCGCGCCTGGTCGAATGGAAGGTCGCGGTGGCGTTCTGCGCCGCCTCCACCGCGAGATCGCAACCCGTATTCCCCGCACCCACCACCAGCACGCGTCGGCCGCGCAGTTGGTCGGAACTCTTGTAGTCCGCGGAATGCAGGATCTCCCCGCCGAAGTCGGCCAGACCCGGGTAGTCGGGCAGCTTCGGATTCCAGTTGTGGCCGTTGGCGATCACGACGGCGTCGAACGTGTCGGTATCCTCCGGACCCCCGGCCGAGGGCGCCGTGGTGACCCGCCACTTCGGCCCGCCGAGCGGGCTAGCGTCAGCTTCCGGCGAGATGGCCGCCACGGTCGTGTCGAAGCTAATCCGGTCTCGCAGGCCAAAGTGATCGGCGTACCGGTCGAAGTAGTCCTTCACCTGCCGGTGACCGGGGTAGTCCGGGAAGTCGACCGGCATCGGGAAGTCGGGAAACTGGGTGAACGGCTTCGACGAGATCAGGTGGGTGGATTCGTACACCCGGGAGGTCGGGGCGCCGAAGTTCCAGTTGCCGCCCAGGTCGCCGGCCTGTTCGAAACAGTGCGCGTCGAAGCCAGCCTGCAGCAGCGCCTTGAGGGCAGAGAGACCGTGCGGACCGGCGCCGATGACGGCGACTGTGGGCGTGGTCACGGTGTCTCCGTCCCGCCGAAGAGGGCTGGCAAGGTAGCGGTGTGGACTGTCCGCAACTCGTCGATGCCGATCACGATCTGACCGCCGGCGACGTTGTCCACCACCAGCAGCTGTTCCGCTGTGCCGTGTTCAGCGCCGAGCCCGGAATCCACCACCCCGATTCGCTCGCAGCGGAACCCCCGTGCGCCGCACATCTCGGTGAAGCGCAACTCCTCCGACCTCGGCACCACCACGAGCACCCGGGCCGTCGATTCCGAGAACAGGAATACGAACGGGTCAATGCCATCGGGTACCCAGCTACGCGCGCCGACCCCGGACCGCATCGCCATTTCTGCCAGGCCGATGGCGACTCCGCCATCGGACAGGTCATGCGCGGCGGTGAGCATCCCATCGCGTGAGCCGGCGACCAGGATCTCGGCCAGTTCCTTCTCGGCCGCCAGCTTCACCGCGGGCGGCAAACCCCCTAGGTGGCCCTGCAGGTGCGCCCACTCGGAGCCTGCGAATTCGTCGGCTGTGTCGCCCAGCAGATAGATCAGTTCGCCATCGGGCCCCCAGGCCATCGGTGTCCGGCGATCCGTGTCGTCGAGTACGCCGAGTACGCCTACCACCGGGGTGGGCAGGATCGGCGTCGCGCCGGTCTGGTTGTAGAAACTGACGTTGCCACCCGTCACGGGTGTCCCCATTTCCAGGCAGGCGTCAGCCAAACCGCGGACCGCCTCGGAGAACTGCCACATCACGGCGGGATCCTCCGGCGAGCCGAAGTTCAGGCAGTTGGTGACGGCCAGCGGTACGGCGCCAGTGGCCGCCACATTGCGGTACGCCTCCGCGAACGCCAACTGTGCGCCCGCATAGGGGTCCAGCTGGGCGAACCGGCCATTGCAGTCGGTCGAGATAGCAATTCCGCGGCCGCTGGCCTCATCGAGCCTGATGATGCCGGCATCCTCCGGTTGCGCGAGCACGGTGTTGCCGCGCACGTAGCGGTCGTACTGGTCCGTCACCCACGCCTTCGACGCCAGGTTGGGGGATCCGAGCAGTTCCAGCCAGGTGGCTCGTAACGCCGTGGCGCCCGCGGGGCGGGGCAGGGCGTCGGGGCTGTTGGCTTGCAGGGCGTCCTGGCCTGCTGGTCGGGCGAGTGGGCGGTGGTACTGCGGACCCTCGTGGGCCACCGTCCGCGGCGGCACGTCGACGATCAGTTCGCCATGCCAGGTGATGGTCAGGTGTCCGCTGCCGGTGACTTCGCCAATCACAGTCGCTGGCACATCCCACTTGCCGCAGACGGCCAGGAACTCGTCGACCTTGTCGGGTGTCACCACCGCGCACATACGTTCCTGGGACTCGCTCATCAGGATTTCCTCTGGCGACAGGGACGCGTCCCGCAACGGCACAGTGTCGAGTTCGACCGCCATCCCGCCGTCGCCGTTGCTCGCCAGTTCGCTGGTGGCGCAGGAGAGACCGGCGCCGCCGAGGTCCTGGATACCCTCCACCAGGCCGGCGCCGAGCACCTCCAGCGTGCACTCGATCAGCAGCTTTTCCATGAACGGGTCGCCGACCTGCACACTGGGTCGTTTGGCGGGCCCGTCAGCGTCGAACGTCTCGCTGGCAAGCACTGACACGCCGCCGATGCCGTCCCCGCCGGTGCGGGCGCCGTAGAGGATCACCTTGTTTCCGAGGCCGCGGGCGCTGGCGAGGTGGATGTCCTCGTGCCGCAGCACGCCCACTGCGAGCGCGTTCACCAGTGGGTTGCCGAGGTAGCTGGGGTCGAACACGATCTCGCCGCCGATGTTGGGCAGTCCGAGGCAGTTGCCGTAGCCACCGATTCCGGCGACGATCCCGGGCAACACGCGCCGGGTGTCCTCGGCGTCGGCGGGCCCGAACCGCAACGGATCCATCACGGCCACCGGGCGGGCGCCCATCGAGATGATGTCCCGAACGATCCCACCGACGCCGGTCGCCGCACCCTGGTAGGGCTCGACATACGACGGGTGGTTGTGGGACTCCACTTTGAATGTGACCGCAAGGCCGTCGCCGATGTCCACGACGCCTGCGTTCTCACCGATCCCGACCAGCAGCGCGTCGCATTCCGGGGCCTTCTCGCCGAACTGTTTGAGGTGCACCTTCGAGGACTAGTAGGAACAGAGCTCGCTCCACATCACCGAGTACATGGCCAGCTCGGAGTTCGTGGGACGGCGACCGAGGATTTCGCGGATGCGTTGGTACTCATCGGCTTTCAGCCCGAGATCGGCCCACGGTTGGGGGGTCTGCGGG
>CAZJNU010000127.1:4257-6548 GCA_964547485.1 uncultured Actinomycetes bacterium | reverse complement strand
CGTTCCAGATCCCACGGGTTGCGGGTCGGGCCGAACGCCGAGTGTTCGGTGGAGGATCCCATCGCGAACTCGTCCATGTTGGTCTTGCCCAGCATCACCGTGCCGGCGGCGGCGAGCCGCTCGGCTACCGATGCGTCATACGGGGGCCGCCAGCCGGCAAGCATCCTGGAACCGCAGGTGGTGGGAACGCCTTTGGTGGCAATGACATCCTTGACCGCCACCGGGACCCCGGCCAGCGGCCCGAGCTCCTCGCCCGCGGCACGACTGCGGTCGATGGCATCCGCCGAGGCCAGCGCGGCGTCGGCCCCGACGTAAAGGAACGCGTGAACCCGCCCGTCCACCTCCGCGATCCGTTCCAGGTGGGCCGAGGTGGCCTCGCGCGAGGACAACTCACCCGCCGCCAGCGCGGCAGACAGATCTACAGCACTCAATCGGATGATGTCTGAGTCCATAGTCAACGTCCTAGTCTTCCGAGTCGAGGATGCGAGGGACGCGGAAGCGGTCGTCTTCGACTGCCGGCGCACCGGCCAGCACGTCCGCGCGGGAAAGTCCCAGAGTCACCACGTCAGCCCGCATCACATTGCGCAGATCCTGCGGGTGCGACATCGCCGGGATCTCCGCAGCCGCGACCTCACCCACCCGGCTGACGGCGGTCAGGATCGCATCGAGTTGTTCGGCATAGTGCGCCAGGGATTCGGCCGGCAGGTCGAGTCGTGCCAGGTGGGCCAGCTGGGCCACATCCTGCTCGGTCAGGCCTGCGGAGGCTTCGGCGGGGGCTTCTGGTTCGGACATGTCCGCGAGTCTACGGAGCAGCCACGACAACCAGTGCGGCCGCCTCGGGCCCATCTGCCAGCAGCACCCGCAGGCCATCGACATCCAGGATCGGTACCCCCAACGCCACCGCCTTGTCGAACTTGGATCCCGGGTTGTCGCCGGCCACCACGAAGGACGTCCGCTTCGAGACCGAGCCTGACACCTTGGCGCCAGCGTTCTGCAATGCCTCCGTCGCCGCGTCCCTGGTGAGTCCGGCGAGGGTTCCGGTGACGACCACGGTCACGCCCGCCAGCGGTCTTGGCCCGGCCTCCCGATCATCGGACATCCGCACCCCGGCGGCGGCCCAGCGGGCGACAATCTCGGCGTGCCAGTCCACGGCGAACCACTGCAGCACCGCCTCCGCGATTACCGTCCCGACACCATCCGTGCTCGCCAGGCGCTCCACCGGCGCGGCCCGGATCGCCTCGATCGAGCCGAACTCCCGCGCCAGTTCGCGGGCCGCGGTCGGCCCGACATGCCTGATACTCAACGCCACTAACACCCGCCACAGCGGCCGGCCCTTGGCCGCAGCCAGGCTGTCCAGGAACTTACGGGCGTCCGCCGTCAGAACGGAGTCGCGGCCGCCAGTGGCGACGGTCCGGAAGAACGGCGACACCATCAGATCCGCCGCCGTCAGCTCGAACAGCCCGGCCTCATCGGCGAGGATGCCATCGGCCAGCAGGGCACCGGCCGCCTTCCAGCCGAGGCCCTCGATATCCATCGCGCCGCGGGCGCCGATGTGGAAGATCCGTTCCTGCAGTTGGGCGGGGCAACTACGGGTGTTGGGGCACCTCAGGTCAGCATCGCCGACCTTCTCCGGGGCCAGTTCGGTGCCGCAGGAGGGGCATTGGGTCGGCATCACGAACGCACGTTGACTGCCGTCCCGAACCTCCACCACCGGTCCCAGCACCTCAGGGATGATCTCCCCGGCCTTCCGAAGGAAGACCATGTCGCCGATCAGCACCCCCTTGCGGGCCACTTCGGTTGCGTTGTGCAGGGTGGCCATCTCCACGGTCGTGCCGGAAACCGTGACCGGGTCCATCACCGCATAGGGCGTCACCCGGCCGGTCCGGCCAACGTTGACCCGGATGTCCAGCAGCCGAGTCCGGACCACCTCCGGTGGGTATTTGTAGGCGATCGCCCAGCGCGGGGCCCGAGATGTCGCCCCGAGCCGACCCTGGGTCGCAAGATCGTCCACTTTGACGACCACACCGTCGATGTCATGCGCCAGATCATGGCGCCGGTCCCCATACCGAGCGATGTAGGCCTCGGCGGCCGCAGCATCCGGTGCGATCACGGTCGTGTCCGCAGTCGGCAATCCCCAACCCGCCAGCGCACCGTAGGCCCCACTCAGACTCGTCGCCGAGAATCCATCCGCCCTCCCTAAACCGTGCACCACCAACCGCAGTCGCGCCAGCATCCCGGTGGCGGCGTCGAGATCGGCTGTCACCCTGGCCACCCGCTCGCCGGCTCGCAGT
>CAZJNU010000127.1:3036-4157 GCA_964547485.1 uncultured Actinomycetes bacterium | reverse complement strand
CCCGGCGCGGCTACCAGCACGGTCGGGATGGTCGGAATCCAGCGCACGTTGGCGGTGACGTCTTCCCCCACCCGACCGTCGCCACGCGTTGCCAGCGTCGCCAGCCGGCCAGCTCGGTAGACCAGGTCCACCGCCAGCCCGTCGACCTTCAACTCGCAGACGGTCGCCGGCACGTCCCCCAACTCCCGCTCGATCCGCGCGAACCAGGCCGACATCTCCTCAGGGTCGAACGCGTTGTCGAGGCTGAGCATCCGCTCCAGGTGCTGCACCGGGTCGAACATGTCGGCGCGTTCGCCACCGACTGTCTGGGTCGGAGAGTCGCCGCTGACCAATTCCGGGTGGGCGGCCTCCAGTTCGACCAGCGACCTGAACAGTCGGTCGTACTCGTCGTCAGCGATCGTCGGAGCATCGTTGAGGTAGTAGTTGGCGCGCGCCGAGTTGATGGCCTCCACCAACGAACGCCACTGCTCGACCGCGGTCGTCACAGCACCTCCCGTTGGATCGTGGCCGCCACCTCGGCGAGGGCCCGAACCTCCGCCCGGGCTGCGGCCGGCGACTCGCCGGCGAGGCCGCAGGGATGGCTCACCGCCAACCTCGGCAGCACCGTCGGCAACGCGATGCCCAGCCTGTCCAGTAGCCCGAGCAGCCGCCGGACGCTGCCGGTGACGTCCACCGCCTCAGACGCCGACCCGGATTGGGCCGCGCTCCGTCCCGACCCGGCCGCTCGTGAGCCAGCCCCGGCCGGCGCCGGCGCCACCACTCCTGCCATCAACCCGCAGTCGGACTCCAGCAGCATGCCCAGCTCCTCCTCGTCCTGGCCATCACCGAGCCCCGCGCCGTCAGCCACCGAACCGACGCCGCCGCCGGACCCCGCATCGCCGACCAGATCCAGCGACAACGCGTCCGCGCCGGTGGCGCGCAGTAGCCCGACGGGTGCCGGCCGGGCGCAACAGTGCAGCACGACTGCCGCGTCCAGCCCGTGGGCCGCGGCCACTGCCGCCGACAACCCGGACCGGGCGACCTCGGCCGAGACCGACCGGTAGCTGTCCAGGCCGCTGATCGTCGGCACGCCACCGGCCAGTACCGCAGGCAAGGCGGGCTCGTCGATCTGCAGGATCACT
>CAZJNU010000127.1:0-2936 GCA_964547485.1 uncultured Actinomycetes bacterium | reverse complement strand
CCGCGCCCTGGAAGTTCAGGCACACACGGCAACAGCGGTGTCTCGCCAGCCATGATCCGCACTGGTTCCCGCGGGTCCGTGCCAGGGAAGGAGCCCACCGCCACGGGTCCGCCCGCCGGCTTCCAGCGGGCGACAGACACGCGTGACGCGCGCCACGAGTCAGAATCCACGATGCGAAGGCTACCGCCGTCCGGAGGCTACCCTCTTACCGTGGCAACAACCGACGTCGTGAACTCCCTCGCGCAGCTGCCCGGCTGGACTCCGTACGCTGCGGTGCTGGTCGGTGGCCTGGTCGGCGCCTCGCACGCTGCTCGCCGAGGATTCGACGTGATCGGGGTACTGGGGCTGGCGATTGCGGGTGGACTCGGCGGGCTCCTGCTGCGCGATGTCCTGCTGCAGAAGGGGACACCGGTCGTATTGACCGACCCTCGTTACCTCTTGACGGCCACCCTGGCTGCCCTCCTGGGCTTCTTCTTCGCGGGCCTTATCTCCAGTCTCGGCCGGGTGCTGATGGTTCTGGACGCCCTCTCGCTGGGCTTGTTCGCGACTTTGGGCGCAAGCGCAGGGCTCTACTACGGGATGGGACCAGCCCCCGCGATCTTCCTCGGCTTGACCACTGCGGTCGGCGGCATCATCCTGCGCGACGTGCTCGGCGGGGAGCCCCCCTCGATCATGCGGCCAGGCATCTTCGTCGGGGTCGCTGCCCTGTTCGGGGCGTGCGTGTTCGTCGGGTTGCGGGAGTTGGGCGTCTCCAGCGGCCTGGCCCAGATAGCGACAATCCTGGTGGTGTTCGGACTGCGACTGCTGGCGGTCTGGCGGAAGTGGGAGTCCCCCACCTCTATCGACCTGACCGACCGGGTGTGGGAGCTCTGGAGTAGACGTCACGACTCGGATGGCACCGACACAGGCGACGACCCCGATCAGGACCGGGTCGGAGCCCGTAACTGATGGTGTTCCCGCAGGCCGCGGAGCCGATCATCGCGTTGCCGGTGGCGTTCGACGCGATCGCCATCACCGTCGGCGCTCTGTCCGGCGCGCTGCACGCCACCAGGCGCGAACTGTCGGTGGTCGGCATCCTGTTCATCGCCTTCGCCACCGGCCTCGGTGGCGGCGCGATCCGCGATATCGTCATCCAGCGAGGTACGCCGGCCTTTCTGACGAACCCCTCCTACCTGCTGTTCGCCGCCATCGGATCACTGATCGCGTTCTTCTTCGCCCGGCGGGCACGGAACTGGAAGTTCGCCTACGACGCGCTGGATGTCGCAACCCTGGGTGTCTGGGTGCTGCTCGGCTGTCAGAAGGCCATCGCCGCCGGCCTGCCCGCGATCGCCGCAGTGTTCGTCGGGGTGGTCGCCTCGGTGGGCGGCGGCCTGCTCCGGGATCTGCTCTGCGGTGATGTCCCGGCCGCCTTCCGACCAGGTCAATGGCTCGCCTTCGCGTCCCTGCTCGCGTCGCTGACCTACGTTGCGATGAATCAGTTGGACACCTCGTTCTTCGTGGACGAGGCTGCCACCATCCTGGTCGCCAGCGTACTCCGGTTCGCCGCGATCCGGTGGGATATCAGGACGCCCGTGCCGTTCGACCTGGTGCGCCGGGTGAAGCCGGGTCAGCCGCCCGCGGAGGCGGCAGCGCGCGGCTGACCGTAGCCGAGGCCACCACCAAGTCCCCGTCGTACAGCACAACGGTCTGCCCCGGTGCCACTGCGCGCAGGGGTTCCACAAGCCGCACCGTGAGCTCCTCACTCGCCAGGTTGCTCTCGGAGCCTGCCGCCGCAACCTCCGCCGCCGCCGGTAGGGCCTTCCCGTGCGCCCTGATCTGGGCGGAGAGCCCGCCTCGGTGCCCGCGCCAGGGCGGGCCGACCCAGGTGATGGGACCCGCCTCAATCGTCGCGACCGAGAGCATCGCGGGCGGACCGACGTTGACGATGCGGCGGGCCGGGTCCACCCCCACCACATAGCGCGGGGCACCATCGGCTGCGGGACGATCCAACGCCAACCCTCGGCGCTGGCCGACAGTGAACCGGTAGGTGCCGGAATGCTGCCCGAGCGTGTCCCCGGTCATCGCATCGCGAATCTCGCCGGGCTGGTCACCGAGCCGCGCCCGCAACCAGCCCGCGGTGTCCCCATCCGGGATGAAGCAGATGTCGTGACTGTCTGGTTTGGTGGCGACCTGCAGACCACGGTTCGCCGCCTCCTGCCGCACCTGGGCCTTGGTCAAGTCTCCCAACGGCAGCACCAACTTCGGGAGTCGGTCGGCGGGAGTGACGGCAAGCACGTAGGACTGATCCTTTGCCTCGTCGACGGCCCTTCGGAGCTCGACGCGACCGTCTTCGGAGCTGGTGAGCCTGGCGTAGTGGCCAGTGCAGACAGCGTCGAACCCCAGCGCCAACGCGCGATCCAGGACGGCGGCGAATTTGATCCGCTCGTTGCACCGCAGGCACGGGTTCGGAGTCCGGCCGGCGGCATACTCGGCGAGGAAGTCCGAAATGACCTCCTCGGAGAATCGTGCCGCCAGATCCCACACGTAGAACGGGATTCCAATCGCGTCCGCTGCTCGGCGGGCGTCCCGGGCGTCGGAGAGCGTGCAGCAACCTCGGGCGCCCTCCCGCTCCGTGGACGGGTCGGCTGATAGTGCGAAGTGCACGCCGGTGACGTCGTGGCCCGCGTCGACAGCACGGGCGGCCGCCACCGCGGAATCGACGCCGCCTGACATCGCCGCCAGCACCCTCATCGCGGCACTCCCGTGGCCGCCGGGTTCAGGGTCACAGTCGGGTTCAGCGGGGCGGCCCCGGCGGCGCGGCGGGCCCGCGCGACGATCTCCGGCAACACCGCCGCCACTGCCGCCACGTCGGCCTCCCGACTCGTCCAGCCGAACGAGAACCGCAGCGCCGAGCTCGCGGCGGCGTCGTTCTGACCGGCCGCGAGCAGGACGTGGCT
>CAZJNU010000126.1:3071-6586 GCA_964547485.1 uncultured Actinomycetes bacterium | reverse complement strand
GCTCATAACCCCGTCCGATCGCCACCATCCGGTGGAGGACTTCGGCTGTGGGATTATGGCTCGACTGCAGCATGTGCGTCACCAGGGCAGCCACGGTCGCGGACTCCGCGGTAGCCAGCGACCTCAGCTCCGACACGTCCACGTCCACCTCAGGCATCCGACACACGCCACTGAACGCGGCGTCAACCCCACGCGCGGACAGGGCCCCGGCGAAGGCGAGCCCGGCTGCCTCGCCGGGGTGGAAACCGAAGTACTCCCGCAGCCCGAGCGGGACCACTGGTTGGACCTCAATCGGCATGAACTCGGGCCGCCAACCGGGCGCCGGGTTCGCCGGTGGGAACAGCCCCTCATCGACCACGACCCGAGCGCGTGCGTGGTCACCGAGCCGGCTGACTGTATCCCGGGCGAGCGCGGCCATGGTGGAAGGGTCCAGAGTCGGATCGCCGCCACCAGACAGTCTGAGCGTGACTACCGGCTTGTTCCGGGCGCCGTCGGAGGCGATAACCGCCTCGCTGCCCGGTGCGAGCACCACCTCGGTGCGAAACCTGTGGTCTGCGGGAAAGGTCCGCAGGGCAGCCACGGCGGTGAGGATTTTCATGCAGGAGGCGCCCGCCCGAGGCGTCGATGCAGCCCGACCGGCCAGAACGGCCCCACTCGCCACGTCAAGGACCTGCCAGGAGAACGCCGTCCCGAGCGCCTCGGCGACGGCGTTCTCCGTGGACCACCGATCGAGCCGATCGCCCAGCGAATCGTGGGCCGACTCGGTCATGGCACCAGCGCCGGGTCGCCGCCGACGACCCGCAGCCAGATGCCGCCCGTCTCGAACGGCGCCGACAGACACATCGGCATATGGTCGGCGAACCACTCTCGCTGAAACCGGATCAGGTAGTGGTTCCACAGGACGATCTCGAGACGCTCATTCGACTGCAGCAGCGCGTGCAGCGTGTACGCCTCGTTCAGCGCGGTGCCAGCGGCGAGCCATCGTCGCGGGTACTCGAACGGATGGAAGATGTCGTGGATGTGCACCAGCACCCCCGGCGCCAACGCAGGCAGCACCTCGAAGAAGAGGTGTGTCACGTCAGACCCGGCCCGGGCCACGTGGCTGCTGTCGATAGCCAGGATGTCACCGTCACCGAGCCCAGAGAAGACGTCCAGCGGTACGTCCTGCACCTCAGACTGGATGATCACGCACGCGGCACCCTCACCGGCACCGCCGTCCCCCGCCCCCAGCAGTGACCTGAGTCGCGCCAAGTCGGGGTCGATGAACGTGAACCGAGTCGATCCGCCCAGGAAGTTCTCATCGACGTCCAGCGCCAGCGCAGACGAATACCCCGCCCCCACCTCTACCAGCCGTCGCGGCTTCAGCTGGCGCAGCATCAGGGCGAAACAGACCGCGTCCGACCCGGCGAACCACGTGTTGTCCAGGTCGAATCGTCGGGGTTGGTCCGACTGCAGCCAGTGAGCAGTCTCTGGGTAGGCGGCCAGAAGCCGGGTCAACAATGTCCACTGCTGATCGTCACGCAGGTCCACCAACGGAATCTCGCGCCGACCCGCGCCCGCGATGGTGGCCGCCCTGCCCCGATCCGACTCCGACGGAATCGGCGAATACGGATGGCCCGGCGGTACGTGAAGGACGCTTCGGTCCCGAACGATCCGCCAACCCAGTCGGATCCGCTGGTCGACATGCGACATCGGGTTGTCTGTCATGGTCGGCCCGCCAGCAGCGGCGGCATCCCGGGCGGCATGACTCAATCGTATCGGCCGGTCCGACAGGCAACGGACATGTGCAGGGTCAGCGCAGATCCGACCGATCGGCGCGAGCCACTACCCTGACCAGCATGACCCTGCCTCCAGAGTTGGCTGCAGTGGCGGCCGCCGCCAAGGGCTTCCTTCCACCGGATGAGGCCGAAGCCCTGCACACAGCCGCTCGGGCAGCTGGCGCCGGAGTGTGGTTGGAGATCGGCAGTTATTGCGGGAAGTCCACCGTGTACCTCGGTGGCGCCGCGCGAGAAGCCGGGGCACAGCTGCTGACGGTTGACCACCACCGGGGTTCCGAGGAGAACCAACCGGGTTGGGAGTGGCACGACGCCAGCCTGGTCGATGCCCACACGGGTCGGCTCGACACCCTTCCGTCACTCCGACGAACGCTTTGGGACGCGCAACTGGAAGGCGTCGTCACCCCGATAGTCGGCAACACCGAGCAGGTGGGCCGCTGGTGGACCACACCGCTGGCGTTCCTCTTCCTCGACGGCAACCACACGGAGCGCATCGCCCAGCATGACTATGCCGCGTTCGCCCGACACCTGGTGGCAGGCGGCACTCTGGCCGTACACGACGTCTTCCCAGATCCGGCCGACGGCGGCCAGCCGCCGTGGCACGTGGTGCAGCGCGCGGTCGACTCGGGAGCCTTCGAGCAGACCGGTGTGACCGGCTCACTGCGGGTCTTGCGCCGGATTCCGGGAGCTGCGTTCAGTTGAGACGAGGACCGCGCAGCTAGCGGTGACCGACCAGCGCGGCTATCGCACCCGCGGCGGCGGCTTCCGCCACCGCGCAGTCGGACCCGTGGCGACGACAGACATCGGCGGGGATGGGCACTCCGGCGGGCAATTCGTGACCGGCGAACAGCTGATAGCTGGTCCCACCGGCAAGTGCATCGCAGGCGAGCACGACCGCCGCCGAGGTCCAGGACGAGGCCTCCACCGGCCAGTACAGTCCGTCGTCGACCACCAGGCCTGTCCAATAGGTGCCGTCCGACTCGCGCAGACACTGGATGTCGACCAGCAGTGACCGCCCGCGATCGAAGTCCCCGATTGTGATCAACGCGATGGCAAGTTCGGCGGTCTCCGCGCCAGTGACCCACGGTCGATCGCTGACGCAGCGAGCCCCATACCCGGCGATCACGAACTCATCCCATCGCTCGGCCAGCAGGTCGACGGCGGCAGTCCCCCGGATCGCCCCGCCCAGCACTGGGTAATACCAGTCCATCGAGTAGCGTCCCTTATCGAGGAACATCTCCCGATGGGCCACTATGGCGTGCTGCAGCAACCCGGCGGCCAGCTCCCAGTCCGGCTGCGGGTCACCGACCAGCTCCGCCAGCGCAATCCCACAGCGGAGCGCCTGATAGATCGACGAACTGCCGGTCAGTAGTGCATCTGGCGACACTGTTCCGATAGGTGATCGACCCCAGGCCACGTGACCGGTGGGTTGTTGCAGGTCGACAACGAGGTTGAGCGCGCGGTGAACGTGCGGCCACATCTCGGTTGGCAACTCCAGGTCCTGCGTAACCAACCACCACTGCCAAACCCCGACGGCGACGTAGGCACACTGATTCGCATCGACGGACGCGTCCAGAATCCGGGTGCCGTCATAGGACATCGCCCACGATCCGTCTTCGGCCTGCATCCGGCGCAGCCATCGATACGCCGCCCGCGCCTCATCGAACAATCCGCCCACGGTCAGCGCCATCGCGCACTCGACGTGGTCCCAGGGATCGGTGTGACCATCCGGCCAGGGCA
>CAZJNU010000126.1:0-2971 GCA_964547485.1 uncultured Actinomycetes bacterium | reverse complement strand
GTCGTCGTTTCGAACCCCGACCGCACACTTGAGCCACCAGTACGGGGCATGCAGGGCGTGGGCATGGTGACCACCGAGAAGCTCCAGTCCGGTGCCGGTCAGACGCCGATTGAGGACGTCACCGCGATAGACCCGGACGTGGCCGCCTTCAACCTCGTGATAGTCGTCGGAGAGTGCCCAGCAGATCTTCTCCGGCAGCCAGCGGGGTACCGACACAGCGAGTAGCCCGCCGGGTCGCAAGACCCTGACGAGTTCTGCCATCGCCATCGTGTCATCGGGTAGGTGCTCCAGAATCTCGGCAGCGACAATTCGGTCGAAACTGCCATCGTCGAACGGCAGTGCGTAGGCGTCGCCTCGGACTGCTACGGCGGTGGCACCGGCAGGCACCTCTTCCTGCTCCGCCATCGCCGCGAACATGCTCGCCACATCGCCCAACTCGTTGGCGTCCATGTCCAACGCCACCACGTTGGCCCCCCGCCGATACAACTCGAAGGCGTGCCGGCCGGCGCCGCACCCCATGTCCAACACACGGTCTCCCGGGTCGACCGGGAAGCGGTCGAAGTCCACTGTCAGCACGTCACTCCACCCTCCGCCAAGCACGCGTGATACCAGGCGGCGGTCCGCTCTGCGACCACCCGCCAGGTGTACCGCTGCAGCACCCGGGCGCGGCCGGCTGCCCCCAGCCGACCGGCCAGGTCGTCATCGTCGAGGACCCGCCCGATCGCGGCCGCGAGCGCCGCTGGATCGCCAGGTGGCACGTGCAGCGCCGCCTCACCATCAGGACCGACCACCTCCGGCAACGCTCCTGCCGTGGTGGCCACCAGGGGCGTGGCGCAGGCCATCACTTCGACCGCCGGCAGGCTGAAGCCCTCATACAGGCTGGGCACGACCGCCACCTGCGCGGACTGGAACAACGCCACCAAATCCGCTTCCGACAGATCGGCGACGAACCGCACCGAGGCCGTCAACCCGAGACGTTCAATCGCCGCGGCCGTGGCGCCGCCCTCGCGCACAGTACCGACCACGACCAATTCGACTGGCCGATCGGCCCGCAGGCTCGCCGTCGCCTCCAGCAGCGGCACCAGACCTTTCAGCGGCACATCCGCGCTCGCAGTCGCCACGATGCGACCCGGAACTCTCGGTTGGGACGGCGGCACGAACACGTCGTGCGCCACCCCAAGGGGCACCACTGTCATCCGGTCTGCCCGCACATCGAAGGACGTGATTATGTCGGCTCGAGATGACTGGCTGACGGTCAGCACCGCCGGCAACCGTCTCGCCACCCGGCCTTGCATCCGGAGAAACGAGTACCAGCGCCTGATCGGGATCTGTTTGCGCAGAGTTGCCGCCGCCAGCTCCAGTCGTCGGTCGACCGCGATCGGATGATGCACCGTGGCAACAACCGGCAGCCCGGCCTTGCGAGTGAGGAGCATGCCATAACCAAGGGTCTGGTTGTCGTGCACAATATCGGGCCAGCTCGCCCTCGGTCGGTTCACCAGAACCCGCCAGGAACGCAAACTGAAGGTGAGCGGCTCGGGGAATGAGGCGGTGCACATCATTGCGAATTCCAGGATGTCGATCGCCGAGCGGAACTCCCGCCAATGCGGAATCCGGAACGGGTCCGGTTCCCGATACAGGTCCAGACTCGGCAGCCGAGTGAGCCGCGGTCCGGGATCGAGCTCTGGGTACGGAGGACCGCTGATGACCTCAACGTCGTGGCCGAGGGCGGCCAGTTCGCGGGACAGGTGGCGAATGTAGACGCCCTGCCCCCCACTGTGAACCTTGCTGCGGTACGACAGCAGCGCGACTCGTAGACGACGGGTGTCGACAGATCCGGAGGCCACGGCGCCCGTGGAGCTGTCGCGGTCCGGAACTTGCTCCCGGTCGGACATGGCCAGCCGATCGCGCAACGGATCTCCTAAATTTGACAACGACCGCCCATGCTACCGGGCGACCGCAGCCAGGAGCTCGGCCCGCCTGCGAGGTCAGAGTGCAGTCGGAGACTGCCGCAGCGCCGCCGAGACCTCACCGGCCAGCGCCGGGTCGAAAGCGTCCAGCGAACAGGGCAGTTGCTGTTGGCTCAAGTTGGCAAGACTGATTCGGATCAGGCTGGGACGAACCCGAGACCAGAAGAAGTAGTGCAGGTTCGTCAGATCCACCGCCGACAACCAGCGAGTGGGGTAGATGTCACCCTCGGGGTAGGGGGCGCCCGGCGGTTTGGCAACGGTGGCGACGACCTGCATCACTGAAGAGACCGCCTCTTCCTCGTCCTGCGGTTCGGGCAGGAAGTGGAGGAAGTAGCTGGCGCGGACGAATCGGTCCAGGGACGTGATGTCCCCTGGTGGCGGCAGTTCGCCGCCGAACGGTCGGTAGCGCTCGAGGTTGGCGAGTTGGTCGGTGAACTTCGGGGAATTTGCCATCACCCGATGCTCCCTCCCGTGGTGGACGACCATCGTGCCGTCGACCGGTTCGATGATCGCCGAGTCGCCGCTGGCGTCCTCGATGGCGACATGCACACCGAGTTCCTGGCCCATGATCGATACCGGCGCCACCCGCACCTGGGTCAGGCCTTGAATCGCTTCGGCCACTGTCGCGAAGTTGTCGAGGATGTACTGCACCCAGCGCGACGTCGACAACTGAGGTCGGGCATCCTGCGGTTCGTATTCGGCCGTGGTGAACATCAACGCGTGCGCGGCCAGCCCTCGTTCGTTCATGCCATCGAGGTAGTCGTTGTCCCATTCCACAATCGCCAGGCTGGCGAACTTGGACGTCCAAGCCGCCGAATCATCGCCGGTGAAGCCGCTTTCGGCCTGCCCTGCCGGTCGCCACTGGAAGCGCGGCGAGTCGAGGAAACTCAAGTCCAACGTCCGGCCGGCCACTCGGGCCACCGCATTGTCCGACCAGAAGACACGCGTACACATACCTCCATCTAAGCCGATCGGACCCCGCTGACCGCAAGGCCTTGGCAGCG
>CAZJNU010000125.1:0-6631 GCA_964547485.1 uncultured Actinomycetes bacterium | reverse complement strand
CACGGCCGATCAAATTGGGAGCACGATGAGCAGCACACCGCAATACGTGACCGAACCCGGCGACGATGCGCTCGCGAACAAGGCGGCTCGACATCTGTGGATGCACTTCACTCGGCATTCGACCTACGAAAAGGGCGGACATGTACCGGTCATCGTCAAGGGCGAAGGTGCCCGCATCTGGGATGACGACGGTCGGCAATACCTTGACGGGTTGGCCGGCCTGTTCGTGGTGCAGGTCGGCCACGGCCGGGCCGAACTGGCCGCTGCCGCCGCCAAACAGGCAGAGGAACTGGCCTTCTTCCCGATCTGGTCCTATGCCCACCCCGCCGCGATCGAACTGGCCGAGCGACTTGCCCACCTGGCGCCAGGCGATCTGAACCGGGTCTTCTTCACGAACGGCGGCGGGGACGCCGTCGAGAGCGCCTGGAAGTTGGCCAAGCAGTACTTCAAGCTGACCGGTAAGCCGATGAAGACAAAGGTCATCAGCCGCAACGTCGCCTACCACGGCACCCCTCAGGGCGCCCTCAGCATCACCGGGATCCCGGCGGCAAAGGAGTTCTTCGAGCCCCTCGTGCCCGGAGCCATCAAGGTGCCGAACACGAACTTCTACCGCGCACCAGAGCACGGTGATGATATCGATGCCTTCAGCATCTGGGCCGCCGACCAGATTGAGTTGGCGATCGAGATGGAGGGCCCGAACACCGTCGCCGCGGTCTTCCTGGAGCCGGTACAGAACTCGGGTGGCTGCTTCCCACCGCCGCCCGGTTATTTCGAGCGCGTCCGGGAGATCTGCGACCGGCACGATGTGCTGCTGGTGGCGGACGAGACGATCTGCGCCTTCGGTCGGATCGGCGAAACCTTCGCCATCAACCGCTTCAACACGATTCCCGACATCATCACCTGCGCCAAGGGGATGACCTCCGGCTACGCACCGATGGGGGCGATGATCGCCTCTGACCGACTGTTCGAACCCTTCGCACACGGCACCAACTCCTTCCTGCACGGCTACACCTGGGGCGGCCACCCGGTCGCGGCCGCAGTCGCGCTGGAAAACCTGGACATCTTCGACCGGGAAGGGATCCTCGACCATGTCCGGGAGAACCAGGACAACTTCCGCAGCACGCTGGAGAAACTGAAGGACTTGGCGCTCGTCGGTGACGTCAGAGGCGAGGGCTACTTCTACGGGATCGAGATGGTCAAGGACAAGACCACAAAGGAGACGTTCAACGACGACGAATCCGAACGACTGCTGCGCGGCTACCTGTCGAAGGCCCTGTTCGACAACGGTCTGTACTGCCGGGCAGACGACCGCGGCGACCCGGTCATCCAGTTGGCGCCTCCGCTAATCGTCGGACAGCCGGAATTCGACGAGATGGAGCAGATCCTGCGACATGTGCTGACCGAAGGCGAGAAGCTGCTGTGACCCCGGCCCGGCCGCCGACCGATCGGACCCGGGTCCGACGGCTGCCGGAGAAGCAGGTCGAGTCGGCCGAGGTGCGCGATGCGATCCTGGCCGCCGGCATCGTTGGGCATCTCGCCGCCACCGACAACCACGGCCAGCCATTTGTGCTGCCGGTGGCGTACGCACCCTGGCGCGACTTGGTGATCTTCCACGGTTCCACCGGGTCCCGGCTGTTCCGGTCGTTGGCGGCCGGACAGCCGACCTGTCTGACAGTGACCCTGCTCGATGGGCTGGTGCTGGCCCGGTCCGCGTTCGAATCGAGCATCAACTATCGCAGCGTGATGGTGCTCGGGCGGGCCACGGAGCTGGTCGGAGAGGACAAAGCAGACGCCCTGCGGACAATCAGCGAGCATCTGCTCCCCGGTCGCTGGGATTCAATCCGACCTCCATCCAAGAAGGAGGATGCGGCCACGATGGTGCTGGCGCTACCGCTGACCGAATGGTCGGCGAAGGTGGGTGACGGGTTCGCCGAGGATCCCGAAGAGGACCTCTCGCCGGAGACTTTCGGTGGCATCTGGGCGGGCCGGGTGCCGCTGCAGACCCGGCTGGGCGCACCCGAACCAGACCAATACGCGACCGGCGTCCAGCTGCCCGAGCACGTGCGGGCCTGGTTGGACGAGTGAGTCATGTCTGACCTGTCCCTCTGGTGGAGCCTGAACGGGCCCGGCCCGGAACGGGCCGCCTTGCCCGGCGATCTCGACTGCGATGTCGCCATCGTCGGCGGTGGCTTCACCGGAATCTGGACGGCCTACTATCTGGCCGAACTGGCACCCGAACTAGACGTGGCGGTGATCGAGGCCCAGCGGGTCGGATTCGGGGCAAGCGGGCGCAATGGCGGCTGGTGTTCAGCCTTGTTTCCGGCCGAGCCGGCCACCGTCGCCGCGGCCTATGGGAGGTCGGCCGCGATCGCCACCCAGGACGCGATGCACGCAACAGTCGACGAGGTCGGCCGGGTGGTGGCGGCACACGGTATCGACTGCGGCTGGCGCAAGGGCGGTACCGTCCACTTCGCCCGAAACGAACCCCAGCTGGCACGGGCGCACGCCGAGATCGCGGACTGGCGGGAGTTCGGATACGGCGAAGACGACTACCGCTTCCTGACTGCCGCAGAGGCGACCGACCGTGCCCGAGTGGACGGCGTCGTGGGGGGAACCTTCACGCCCCATTGTGCCGCGATCGACCCCCTCCGACTGCTCCGTGGGGTGGCGGCCGCAGCGGAGCGAGCCGGGGTGCGGATATTCGAGCAAACCCGGGCCGAAACGCTGGCACCGGGCCAGGTCCGCACCGACCGAGGGGAGGTGAGGGCGCCCTACGTCATCCGAGCCACCGAAGCTTTCACCGCCGAATTGCCCGGACACCGGCGTGACGTCGCTCCGATCTACTCATTGATGATCGCGACGGAACCGCTGCCCGAGGAACTGTGGGCCGAGATCGGCCTGGCACAGGCGGAGACCTTCAACGATCTGCGCCACCTGATCATCTACGGTCAACGCACACCCGACGGCCGGCTGGCTTTCGGAGGTCGCGGTGCGCCGTACCATTTCGGGTCCAGGATTCGGGCCGGCTACGACTCAAATCACGCTGCCCACTCGCTCCTGCACGAGACCCTGGTCGGCATCTTCCCTCATCTGGCGGCGACACCGATCAGCCACCGCTGGGGAGGCCCGCTGGGGATCGCCCGTGACTGGTGGGCAGGGGTCGGGCTGGACCCCCAGACGGGCCTCGGGTATGCAGGCGGCTATGTCGGGGACGGGCTCGGCACGTCCAACCTGGCCGGGCGAACCCTCGCCGCATTGCTGACCGGAGCGAATTCGGAACTGGTGCGGCTGCCGTGGGTGAACCGCACCGCTCGACGTTGGGAGCCGGAACCGCTGCGCTGGCTGGGAGCCAACGCAGCTCTCGCCGCGATGACCGCTGCCGACGCCCAGGAGCGACGCTCCGGTCGGTCGTCTCCGATTGCCGACGGAGTGAACCGGCTCCTGCGCGGCTGACTGCGATCAGCCGCCACACCAACCCCCACCCCCACCCCAGGAAAAATGAGCCCCAGGAAGAGGATGCCCGCCATGACCACGTCGCCGTCGGAGCTGTTCGCGATCGACTCGCTGCTCACCGAGGAGGAACGATCGATCCGAGACGTCGTCCGGACCTTCGTCGACCGCGAGATCAGGCCGAACATCTCGGGTTGGTTCGGCGCCGGCGAGTTGCCCGCACGCGAACTTGCGCGCCAACTCGGTGACCTCGGAGTGCTCGGGATGCACCTGGAAGGCTACGGCTGTGCCGGCACAAACGCCGTCTCCTATGGTCTGGCATGTCTGGAACTTGAGGCCGGAGATTCCGGGATTCGCTCGCTGGTCAGCGTGCAGGGTTCGCTGGCCATGTATGCGATCCATGCATTCGGGTCGGAGGAGCAGCGGCAGCAGTGGCTGCCGGGGATGGCACGCGGTGAGCTCATCGGCTGCTTCGGCCTGACCGAGCCCGATTTCGGCTCGAATCCTTCCGGCATGCTCACCAACGCCCGGCGCGATGGCTCCGATTGGATCCTGAACGGCACCAAGATGTGGATCACCAATGGCAACGTCGCCGATGTCGCGGTGGTGTGGGCACGAACCGACGACGGGATCCGCGGGTTCGTGGTGCCCACCGCCACGCCTGGGCTGCAGGCAAATCTGATCCCGGACAAGATGTCGCTGCGGGCATCGGTGACCTCGGAGCTCGTGTTGACTGACGTCCGACTGCCGGCCGATGCGATCCTGCCCGGCGTACGGGGGCTGAAGGGCCCGTTGTCCTGTCTGAACGAAGCCCGGTTCGGCATCGTGTTCGGCACGATGGGCGCCGCCCGGGACTCGCTCGAGTGCGCCATCGACTACTCCCGCAGCCGGATCCAGTTCGACCGTCCGATCGCCGGCTTCCAACTCACCCAGAAGAAGATCGCCGACATGGCGCTCGAGTTCGGCAAGGGCACCCTGCTGGCGATCCACCTCGGGCGGCTGAAGGATGCCGGCACTGTGACGTCGGCGCAGGTCAGCACCGGAAAGTTGAACAACGCCCGAGAGGCGCTGGCCATCGCCCGGGAATGCCGCTCGATCCTTGGTGGCAACGGCATCACGTTGGAGTACCCGGTGATCCGGCACATGAACAATCTGGAATCAGTGTTCACCTACGAGGGCACCAACGAAATCCACACGCTCGTCATCGGCGAAGCCTTGACTGGAGAGGCGGCCTACCGCTGATGCGCGACCCGGCCGGATCGATATCACGAGGTGTCGGGCTGATACAAGTGGTTCGATGGGGACCATGACCGACGAGACTGTTCCTCGAGGTGTGTGGTGGCACGTCTATCCGCTGGGATTCCTGGGTGCGGAGAGGTTCGCATTACCCGCGGGGTCACCGGTCAGTCATCGACTGCCCAACCTGGCGCAGTGGCTTGACTATTCGGTCGAACTCGGCATCGAGGGATGGATCCTGGGCCCGGTGTTTGCGTCGAGCAGCCACGGCTACGACACCATTGACCACCAGCGGATCGATCCTCGCCTCGGCGATGCAGACGATCTGGCGAATCTGATCCAGGCTGCTCACGACCGCGGACTCCGAATCGTCCTCGATGGCGTGTTCAACCACGTGGGTCGGGATTTCGAACCGTTCGCCCGGACACTGGCCGACGGCCCGGGTTCCGAGTTCGCCCACTGGTTCCGAATCGACTGGGAGGCCGAGGACGGGCCAAGGGCGGCCAACTTCGAGGGGCACGATCAACTCGTGGCGCTCGACCATTCGAGCGGCGACGTTGCCGCCTATGTCACCTCAGTGCTGGATCGCTGGGCCGCGATCGGGGTAGACGGTTGGCGGTTCGACGCCGCCTACGCGGTACCGACGCCCTTCTGGCGTTCCGTGACCAGCACGTACCGACCCGGTCACCCTGGCAGCTGGCTGTTCGGCGAGGTCATCCACGGGGACTACGTGGAGATCGTCCGCGAAGGCGGGCTGGACTCGGTCACCCAGTATGAGTTGTGGAAGGCCATCGCCAGTTCGATCAACGACGCCAACTTCTACGAACTGGCGCACGCACTCGGTCGTCACAACGAGTTCTTGGACGTGTTCGTGCCGGTCACCTTCCTCGGCAACCACGACACGACCCGCATTGCCAGCACCTTGCAGGATCACGCCCACCTTCCGCACGCCCTCGCGATCCTCTTCACAGTCGGCGGCACCCCGGTCATCTACGCCGGTGACGAGCAGGGGTATACCGGCGTCAAATACGAGCGGGAGGGCGGCGATGACGAGGTTCGGCCACCGTTCCCGGACAGCCCAGCGGAGTTCTCGCTGTTGGGCCACGCGACCCATGAGCTACATCGGACGCTGATCGACTTCCGGAATGCCCGGCCTTGGTTGGCCGACGCCCGCACCGAGGTGATCGAACTGGCCAATCCACACCTGGTGTATGTCAGCACCGGGAAGGAGCCGGGCCAACGGGTGGCGTCGGCGCTGAACGTGTCCGCGGAGCCAGTGCAGTTGCCGCTGCCCGACGGCGACTGGCGGCCGATTGCCGGTCCGGGGGAACCCGGCCCTGACGGCGTCCGACTGCCGGCGCACGGCTGGGTCGTGCTCTCGGATGGTCGGCCGGGCTGACCGTCCGGCTGGGGACGTGGGCCAGTTGGCGGGCCGTTAGTCCGCCGCCGCCAGTTGGCCACACGCGCCATCGATCTCGCGGCCGCGGGTGTCCCGGACCGTCACCGCGATACCGCCCAACTCGAGGCGGCGGACGAACTCCGCCTCCACCTGCGGTTCCGATGCGGTCCACTTGGAACCTGGGGTCGGGTTCAGCGGTATCAGGTTCACGTGCACGAGGTGACCACGCAGCAATCGGGCGAGTTCATCGGCCCGCCAGGCCTGGTCGTTGATATCGCGAATCAACGCATACTCGATCGAAATTCGCCGGTGCGTTCGGTCGGCGTATTCCCACGCCGCGGCCAGCACCTCCGCGACCGGCCACCTGTTGTTCACAGGCACCAACTCGTCGCGCAACTCGTCGTCGGGCGCATGCAGCGACACCGCCAAGGTGACCGGCATCCCCTCGGTCGCCAACTGCCTCATCCGCGGCACCAGACCAACGGTGGAGATGGTGATCCCCCGCCCGGACAGGCCCAACCCTTCAGGCGGTTCGGCGATCAGCCG
>CAZJNU010000124.1:3540-6703 GCA_964547485.1 uncultured Actinomycetes bacterium | reverse complement strand
CCCTTCGGCTGCATGAGGCTGCCCGGATAATCGTCACCGACCACGATGGCCAGGTTCCCGACGATTATGACCAACTGCGCGCCCTTCCCGGCGTAGGGGACTACACGGCGGCTGCAGTGCTGAGCTTCGCCTACGGGCGCCGAGCGATCGTGCTGGACGTGAATGTCCGGCGGCTGCTGGCACGGCTCCTGTCAGGTGTGGCTGCGCCACCTGCGCACGCCACCAACGCCGAGCGGGCGGCGGCAGCTGCCTTGATACCGACCGCGGAACCCGCCCGGTGGGCCGCAGCCAGTATGGAACTCGGGGCGTTGATCTGCACCGCGCGCTCGCCTCGGTGCCCACAGTGCCCCGTCGCCGAGGACTGCCGGTGGCTCGCCGCGGGACGGCCGGGACTGGGCGCCTCGACCACCCGCCAACAGCGCTTCGACGGCACCGACCGACAGGTACGCGGACTGATCATGGCCGCCTTACGAGACGCCCTGGAGCCAGTCCCCCAGGCGAAGTTGGACCTCTTGTGGCCGGACCGGGTCCAGTTGCACCGAGCGCTGGACTCGCTGGTGTCCGACGGACTCGTCGATCCGGTCGGTGAGGACACGTTGTCGCTGCCAACCTAGGCTCGCGAGGACGGTCGGTCTCACCCCGGCACCACGGCGCGGCCGTGTCGCCGCGCCGCCGAGGCCGCCAGCTGCGCCCCCTCCCAGCCCTACTCCGTGCCGGCCGCCTCCACCGGTGGGACGTCCGGCAATTCCGCCTTGGACTCGCCGGCAAAGGTGAACGCCGCTTCGGCGCCTTCGCCTTCCACGTCCACCACCACGATCTGCCCCGGGCCGAGGTCGCCGAACAGAATCTTCTCGCTCAACGCGTCCTCGATCTCGCGCTGGATGGTTCGCCGCAACGGCCGCGCCCCCAGCACCGGGTCGTAGCCACGCTCGGCCAGCAGTTCCTTGGCAGGCTGGGTCAGCTCGATACCCATGTCCTTGTCCCGCAGCCGGTCGTCCAGCCGGGCGAGCATCAGGTCGACAATCTCGACGATTTCCGGCCGGGTCAGTTGATGGAAGACGATGATGTCGTCGATCCGGTTCAGGAATTCCGGCCGGAAGTGTTGCTTCAGCTCGTCGTTGACCTTCGCCTTCATCCGCTCGTACGACGTCTTCGTGTCGTCGGCGTTGGCGAACCCCAGGTTCTGGCCCTTCGAGATGTCCCGGGTACCCAGGTTCGTCGTCATGATGATGACGGTGTTCTTGAAGTCGACGACCCGGCCCTGGGAGTCCGTCAGCCGGCCATCCTCAAGGATCTGCAGCAGCGAGTTGAAGATATCGGGGTGGGCCTTCTCCACCTCGTCGAACAGCACCACCGAGAACGGCTTGCGCCGCACCTTCTCGGTCAACTGGCCGCCCTCCTCGTACCCCACGTAGCCGGGCGGGGACCCGAACAGCCGCGAAACGGTGTGCTTCTCGGAGTACTCGCTCATATCCAGCGAGATGAGTGACTCGTCGTCACCGAACAGGAACTCCGCCAGTGTCTTGCTCAGCTCGGTCTTCCCGACGCCTGACGGCCCCGCGAAGATGAACGAGCCGCCCGGACGCTTCGGATCCTTCAGCCCCGCGCGGGTACGGCGGATCGCCTGACTGAGCGCGTGAATCGCCTGCTCCTGACCGATGACCCGCTTGTGGAGTTCGCTCTCCATCCGCAGCAGCCGCTGCGACTCCTCCTCGGTCAGCTTGAAGACCGGGATGCCGGTTGCCGTCGCCAGCACCTCGGCGATCAACTCCTCGTCCACCTCCGCAACGACGTCGAGGTCACCCGCCTTCCATTCCTTCTCACGGGCTGCCTTCTCGGCGATCAGGTTCTTCTCGTCGTCGCGCAGCCGCGCCGCCTTCTCGAAGTCCTGCGCATCGATGGCGGATTCCTTGTCGCGGCGGACGTTGGCGATGCGTTCGTCGAACTCGCGGAGATCCGGCGGTGCCGTCATCCGCCGGATCCGCAGTCGCGCCCCGGCCTCGTCGATCAGGTCGATCGCCTTGTCAGGCAGGAACCGGTCGTTGATGTAGCGGTCGGCCATCGTCGCCGCGCCCACCAGCGCAGCATCGGTGATGGTGACCCGATGGTGGGATTCGTACCGGTCGCGCAATCCCTTGAGGATCTCGATGGTGTGGGCCAGCGAGGGTTCATTCACCTGGATGGGCTGGAATCGGCGCTCCAGCGCCGCGTCCTTCTCGACGTACTTGCGGTACTCGTCCAGCGTGGTGGCACCGATCGTCTGCAACTCGCCGCGAGCCAGCATGGGCTTCAGGATGCTCGCCGCATCGATCGCCCCCTCGGCCGCGCCGGCACCGACCAGGGTATGCATCTCGTCGATGAATAGGATGACGTCGCCACGGGTGCGAATCTCCTTGAGGACCTTCTTCAGCCTCTCCTCGAAGTCTCCCCGGTAGCGTGAACCAGCCACCAACGAGCCCAGGTCGAGGGTGTAGAGCTGCTTGTCCTTCAGGGTTTCGGGCACCTCGTTGCGGACGATGAGTTGCGCGAGGCCCTCGACCACCGCGGTCTTGCCGACGCCCGGCTCGCCGATTAGCACCGGGTTATTCTTTGTCCGCCGAGAGAGCACCTGCATCACCCGCTCGATCTCCTTCTCCCGGCCGATCACGGGGTCCAGCTTGCCTTCCCGAGCGGCGACCGTGAGGTTCCGACCGAACTGGTCGAGCACCAGCGAAGTCGATGGCGTGCCTTCCGCCGGGCCACCGGCGGCGGCCGGCTCCTTGCCCTGGTAGCCAGCTAGCAGCTGGATCACCTGCTGGCGCACCCGGTTCAGGTCGGCGCCGAGTTTGACCAGCACCTGGGCGGCAACTCCCTCGCCCTCGCGAATCAGGCCCAGCAGGATGTGTTCGGTGCCGATGTAGTTGTGACCGAGCTGCAGAGCCTCCCGCAGCGACAACTCCAGCACCTTCTTGGCGCGCGGCGTGAAAGGGATGTGTCCGCTCGGGGCCTGCTGACCCTGACCGATGATCTCCTCAACCTGCGAGCGCACCGCCTCCAGCGAGATGCCGAGACTTTCCAGCGCTTTGGCGGCGACACCCTCGCCCTCACGGATCAGCCCCAGCAGGATGTGCTCGGTGCCGATGTAGTTGTGCCCGAGTTGCAGGGCCTCCCGCAGCGAGAGCTC
>CAZJNU010000124.1:0-3530 GCA_964547485.1 uncultured Actinomycetes bacterium | reverse complement strand
GTTGTGGTTCAGCATCCGCGCTTCTTCTTGCGCGAGCACAACCACTCGGCGGGCCCGGTCGGTAAACCGTTCGAACATAAGTCACTCCCTGCTCGCGGGCGGTCCGGCAGCTCCCACGCCGGGCGCCGCCTGATCTTGAGCACTCTAACCCCGTCCGTCGAGGCTGGCACTGCCCCCTCAACCCCGCCACGCCTGCGGGCCTTCCACGCTTCGCCATCAGTGAACGCCCGAGGCATCACCCAGGCCTCACGTAACCGCCGGCGAGACCGCCTCGGCAGGCGACGACGGCCGTGACCGGGCAGGATGACGCACAAGCGGATCCGGCCGCTCCCCCACCCGAATGAGGTGGGTGCCACGGCCGGCAAGGAGGCGACTGAGACATGGACCCCCGAGCGGGACAACCGGCCAAGCCCGAGGACCTGGTGGACGTGTCCCGCCTGGTCACGGACTACTACACGCTCCACCCGGACCCCGACGAGGTTTCCCAGCAAGTCGCCTTCGGCACCAGCGGACACCGCGGTTCCGCCGCCGACACCGCCTTCAACGATGATCACATCGCCGCCACCACCCAGGCCATCTGCGAGTACCGGGCAGCGCAGGGCTACACCGGTCCGGTGTTCATGGGCCGGGATACGCACGCACTGAGCGAACCCGCCCACGCGACGGCGCTGGAGGTGCTCGCCGCCAACGATGTCACCGTGCTGGTCGATTCCCGGGATCGCTACGTTCCCACCCCGGCCGTCTCCCACGCGATCCTGCGGTTCAACGCGGCCGGCGGGCCGAAGTCGGACGGGATCGTCATCACGCCCTCCCACAACCCCCCGCGCGACGGGGGTTTCAAATACAACCCACCCAACGGCGGTCCAGCCGATACCGACGTCACCGGCTGGATCCAGGACCGTGCCAACGAGATCCTTCGCAACGGTATGGCCGGCGTCCAACGGGTGGCGCTGGCCAGTGCGCTCGCGGCCGACACCACCGGAAAGTACGACTTCAGGGAGCACTATGTAGCGGATCTGGACAATGTGCTGGACATGTCCGCGATCGCTGACGTCCGGATCGGGGCCGACCCGCTCGGTGGCGCCAGCGTCGACTACTGGGCGGCGATCGCCGATCGCTACGGCCTCGATCTGACGGTCGTGAACCCACTGGTCGACCCGACCTTCGGTTTCATGACGCTCGATTGGGACGGCAAGATCCGGATGGACTGCTCTTCCCCGAACGCGATGGCCTCCCTGGTCGCGCGCCGAGACGAGTACGACATCGCCACTGGCAATGACACCGACTCGGACCGGCACGGAATCGTCACCCCGGACCATGGGTTGATGAACCCGAACCATTTCCTGGCGGTGGCGATTGAATACCTTTTCGCCCACCGGCCAGGCTGGTCCCCGGATGCGGGCGTCGGCAAGACATTGGTGTCCTCCAGCATCATCGATCGGGTGGCTGCCGGTCTGGAGCGACGACTGGTCGAGGTCCCGGTCGGCTTCAAATGGTTCGTGCCGGGCCTGATCGACGGCTCGATCGGATTTGGCGGCGAGGAGTCCGCCGGCGCGTCGTTCCTGCGCAAGGACGGCACCGTCTGGACGACCGACAAGGACGGGCTGCTGCTGGCCTTGCTGGCGTCGGAAATCAGATCCGTCACCGGTGCCAGCCCAAGCGAGTTGTACCGCGGGCTGACGGCTCGTTACGGCGATCCCGTCTACGCCCGGGTGGACGCACCGGCGACGAGGGAGGAGAAGGCCCGACTGGCGACGCTCAGCCCCGACGACGTCAAACAGACCGAACTCGCCGGCGAGAAGATCACCGCGATCCTGACCCGGGCCCCCGGAAACGACGCACCCATCGGTGGCCTGAAGGTGGCCACCGAGAACGGCTGGTTCGCCGCTCGACCGTCAGGTACCGAGAACGTCTACAAGATCTACGGCGAGAGCTTCCTCGGAGCCGAGCACCTGGCGCGGATCCAGGAGTCTGCCAGGGAGCTGGTCGCGGCCGCGCTGAAGAGCTGAGCCCGGGCGCGGGCCGAACGGCCGCGCGACTAGGAGTTGGCAGCGTCGTACTTGGCGACCACGTCGGCCGGTATCCGACCGCGAGCGTTCACTGGGATGCCGGCGTCGGCCGCCCAACGCCGAATCTCGGCGCTCCGGCCGAGCGAAGAGCCAACCCCAGTGCCGCGGGGGCGGCGGGCCCGACGGCCACCGAGTTTGCGACCGCTGTTGACGAAGGGCTCGAGAGCTGCCCGAAGCTCCCCTGCGTGGATCTCGGATAGGTCGATCTCGTAGTCGTCGCCGTCAAGTCCGAACCGCACCGTCACGGCAGCGTCGCCACCATCGATGTCGTCGATCAGAACAACGTGGGTCTTACGGGCCATTATGACTCCTCTGCAACTACCCGAGTAATTCGGCTATTGAGACAATCCTACCTTGGGCGTATTTCCGAGTGAGTCGATGTTCGCTACTTAGACGCGCTGCCAGAACTGGTACAGCACCTTTTAGAACTGGTATAGCATCCGGGAATTCCCGAGGGTATTCGGCTTGACCCGCTCAAGGTCGAGGAATTCCGCGACACCTTCGTCAAACGACAGCAGCAGTTGCTCATACACCTCCGGTGACACCGGTGTTCCCTGAATTTCCTGGAAGCCATGCCGGGCAAAGAACCGCGTCTCGAAAGTCAGACAGAAGACCTTGTCGACACCCAGTTCGGCTGCCCGCGCCAACAGTCCGGTCAGCACCGCGCCGCCGTGACCACGGCCCGCGACGGCCGGGTCCACCGCCAGCGTACGCACCTCTGCGACGTCGGACCAGATGACGTGCAGCGCCCCGCAGCCCACCACGACGTCGCCTTCCTCGACGACCAGAAACTCCTGGACATCCTCGTACAACGTCACAATCGCCTTTGACAGCAACCGCCGATCCGGCACATAGGTATCCACCAACGCCCGGATCGCAGGAATGTCGGCAGTGCGGGCAGGACGAACGACGGCTGTCACGGAGTCGACATATTCTTCGCGAAGACCAGCGCCAACCCGATGAGGGTCAGGTCTGGTGAATGAACGGTTATGGTGCGTGACTCCGGCACCACTGTCTCGGCCAAACCGCCGGTCGCGATAACAGCGACGACGCCCGGCACCTCCTTTTTGATGCGATCGACCAGACCGTCCACCTGGCCGGCAAAGCCATAGAGTGCCCCCGACTGCAATGCCTCAACGGTGTTCTTCCCGATAACACTGCGCGGTCTGACCAATTCAACCTTGCGCAGTTGGGCAGCCCGCGCAGAAAGGGCATCCAACGAAATCTGGATACCGGGCGCCAGCGCTCCACCCAGAAAGTCCCCATTGGCCGACACCACGTCAAGATTCGTCGAAGTGCCGAAGTCGACCACGATTGATGGTCCACCGAAAAGGTGAAATGCGGCCAACGTGTTGACTATCCGATCAGCACCGACCTCCTTCGGATTATCTGTCAGGATCTGCACTCCCGTTTTGGTGCCGGGTTCCACAATCACGCTCGGCACGTCGGAGTAGTACCTGG
>CAZJNU010000123.1:3500-6782 GCA_964547485.1 uncultured Actinomycetes bacterium | reverse complement strand
TCGTCGCGCTGGCCCTGGTCAGCCCCGAATACGTGGTGAGTGAGTGATATGAACACGCCTCCTTCGAACGCGCGCCCTACTGCCGGCGAACTGTCTCGTCGACGATTCCTACAGTGGAGTGGCGTCGCCGCCGCCGGGGCTTTGACGGCGGGCGCGACCAACCTGACGATGGCCGAGGTGGCCGCCGCCGCGCAGCAGCGGCCACTGCCGGCAGGCACGCCGATTCTTGTCGTGGTCACCCTCTACGGTGGCAATGACGGGTTGAGCACGGTCGTCCCCTACCAGGACCCGGCGTACGCGGCGGCTAGACCGGGGATCGCGCTGTCTGCCCAGGAGGTGCTGCCGATCGGGGAGGGTCTCGGGCTGAACGCCAGCATGACCGGTTTCAAGCGACTCTGGGATGCGGGTCGGCTCGCCGTCGTGCGGGGGGTCGGCTACCCACGGCCGGACCATTCGCACTTCAGCTCGATGGCGATCTGGCAGTCCGGATCGCCGGGTAGCGCGAGGAACACGGGCTGGCTGGGCCGGTGGCTGGACTCGGCCGGCGACGATCCGATGCTCGCGATCAATATCGGTTCGACCATGCCGCCGTTGCTGGCCGGCACCAGCCGGGCCGGATCCGCCCTACCGGTGGGGGGCTTGCGACTGCCCACCGGCTCGTTGGCGGATCAATGCCAACTCTTGGTAGGTGTACCCACCGCGCACGCGCGAGACGCCTATCTGGCGCGTTGGAATTCCGCCAACATCACCCCGCGGGGGCGCTGGATAACGTCCTGGCGGCGGCTGAACAGGCGACGCCCCCGGGAATCCGGCTCGGCGTACGCCGCTCGCGCCGCAGCTGCCTACAACCGCTACCTGGCAGAGCGGGCCAAGGCTCGCCAGCAGGCGCTGGCGATCTGGACGCGTACCAACACCGGGCGGTCCGGGACGCCACTGCAAGAGCGGGCCGCCCGCAGCCTGGCGGACCTGTTCACCATCGGGACCACTGTCGGGGATGCGCTGGCCGTGGAGCCGGTTGCGGGTCCGGAACTCCCGGTCGCCGGTGGCGGTAATGCCGGGGGTGGGGACGAGCTGAGCCAGCAACTTGACGTGGTCGCGAGGCTGATCGCCGGGAATGCGCCGACCCGCGTCTGGTCGGTGTCGCTGGGCGGATTCGACACGCACGCAGATGAGCGCAGCGCCCAGTCTCGCCTCGTGGGGCACGTCTCGACTGCGGTCGAGGGGTTCCTGGGTCGGCTGGCCGGCACGAGCAGGGCCAACGACGTGACGGTGTTGGTGTATTCGGAGTTCGGACGTCGGGTGAAGGCGAACGCCTCCGACGGCACCGACCACGGCACGGCCGGCCCGGTCTTCGTGGCTGGCCCCAAGGTCCGCGGCGGGTTCTACGGTGAGCAGCCATCACTGACCGCGCTGGATGCCGGCGACCTGTTTGTGACCACCGATTTCCGAGATGTCTACGCGACGCTGCTGGAAGGGGTGTTGACGACTCCGGCCGATCGGATCTTGGGGCAGTGGAGTGGGCGGACGCCGCTGCTGCGCGGCTAGCTCCGGGCCGTCGCCACGGTCAGGTACCCCCACGGGGACCGGGCACCGAGGTAGTCCTGCCGGGCGGTCACGATGTCGAAACCCGCCGCCTGGAGCAGGTCCAGCGGCTCCCGGGTGAGGTGGCAGCCACCGGCGAGACGTCGTTGAATCGGCTCCAGCAGGCGCTGGCTGGTGGCCATTGTGGAACCAGGCGCGCGCCCATGCTCGGCGATCAGCAGGGTGCCGCCGGGTCGCAGTACCCGTCGGATCTCGGACAGCGTGGCCACTGGATCCGCCACCGTGCACAGCGTGAAAGTCGACACCGCGGTGTCGCAACTGCCGGTGTCGGCGACGATCTCGGACCCTGCAAGCTCGACGAATGTCACCGGCAGCGCTCGCTGCCGAATCCGCTCGCCAGCCAGTTCCCGCATCTTCGGCGCCGGTTCCACTGCGAACACCTCGGTCACCGATGACGGGTAGTGGCCCAGGTTGGTACCTGAGCCGAACCCGATCTCCAGCACCTCGCCGTGTGCGGGACCGAGCAGTCGGTCGCGGATCTTGTCGAAACCAGCCGACCCACACATGCGATCTATCGCCCGCGGCAGGAACACGTCGTTGTACAAGCCCATCCGGTCAGCATGACATGTGCGGGGATTGGGGTGTCGCCACCGGTGGTTGCCTGACAGAATCGGGTTATGACGACGGATGAGCACACCGGCATGGAGATTCTCGACCAGGATGAGTGCTGGCGGCTGCTGGAATCGGAGCAGTTCGGGCGGTTGGCGGTATCGGTCGGTGGCCGTCCGGACATCTACCCGTTGAACTACGTGGTGCACGAACGTTCCATCTTCGTCCGCACTTCGGAAGGTTCGAAACTGGTGTCGCTGGCCATCAATCAGGCGGCAGCGTTCGAGATCGACGGCTACGACAAAGACAGCAACGAGGCCTGGAGTGTGGTTCTACACGGTGCCGCCCGGATGATCGAACACGGGCCGCTGGAGGAGATCGCCGAGACCCTGCCGCTGTTCACCTGGAACACGGCGCCCAAGCACAGGTTCGTTCAAGTGCAGCCGCACTCGGTCTCGGGCCGACGATTCGTGGCCGAGGGGCGGCACTGACCCGCCCGTCGATGATGGACTCTTCCGGTGCAGGACAGACCCGCCCACAGGCGCTACCCGAAATCGTCGCGCCGGTTGAGTTATGTCTTGCCGACGGCCGGATCAACCCTGCGGCTGTGGGGTACTCCCGACAGCCGGTCCACGTCTCCAATCTGCACGGTTGGGGGCGCAACAAACGTTGGGAATACTGGGGTCTGATCACCCCTCGGCACATTCTCGGTCTGACCCTGTCCAACTTGGACTACCTCAAGGCGCACCAGTTGTACGTCTATGACCGGATGACGGGTGTCGAGATCGTCTGTGATGCCATCACGCCGCCGTGGGCACCCGCGTTGCTGCCCGACACGCCAGGTCCGCTGACCGCGCGCGCAAGCGCGGCGAAACTGACCATGACCTTCGCGGATGTTCCCGGCGGTACCAGGTTGAGTGTCCGCAGTGCCCGAGTCAACGCGGATCTGGTGGCGGCCGATGGCGGCGACAGCCTTGGCGTTGTGGTTCCGTGGGGTGGCAGGCGGCTGCAGTACACGGTCAAGGATGTGGCCCGCCCGCTGACGGGTCAGATTGTCGTCGATGGCCAGGCCCACGTTGTTCCGAGCGGGGAGTCTTTCGCAGTGCTGGACCGCGGCCGAGGCCGATGGCC
>CAZJNU010000123.1:0-3400 GCA_964547485.1 uncultured Actinomycetes bacterium | reverse complement strand
TTGACCCCGTTCCATGTTCGATCTGCCAATACCAATCTGGCGGTGGCCGCGTTCCGGGTCCAACAGGCGTTCGGGGTGTGGAGCGGGTCGGCCCGGGACGAGGCCGGCCGGAAGGTGTCGCTGGACGGTCTGGTCGGTTGGGCCGAAGAGGCCCGGAACCGCTGGTAGCCGTCGCCGACTCGCATCGGCGGCCATCGGCAATGACACCGGGGGTGTCGGCAGGGCACGATGAAACCATGACGACTGAAGACCGCCGCCGGGCCGAAGAAGAACTCGTAGCCGCGGGGGCCGAGTACAAACGTGCGCTGGACGGATTGGCGGCGGCAGACGCGCGCGCCGGCAGGGCCGCCAAGGCGGCGAAATTGGCTGGTGTCAGCCAACACGAGATCGCCAAGGTGATGGGCGAGGACTGGGCCAAGGACAACAACCCGCAGTACCCACCCGTCACCAATCTCTGAGCACTGCGCACGGTGGAGACCGGCGCGGGGCCTGCCGATCGACCACTCCGCTAGCCGCGGCTACCCGGATTGGCTCGGATCGGCAAGGTAACCGTTTGTGGAGCACTGAACCCCGTTCCGGTGGTTACCTGGGTGGCTGCAATGGCCGGGATCACTCTGCCCTGATGGATGTAGTTCATCCCGCGAGTCGACAGATAGACGGTGACAGCCTGGGTGGTTCCGCCCCGCTGGGAGAGGTCGCGGCGGCCGAGGATGAACCGGTCACGGGCATCCGGTGGGTTCGACTTCAGGGTGATCCGACCGTTGCACTGCCGACCGATCGGGGCGGTGCAACTGGTGGTGACCACGATCCCATCCCCTTGAACGGTGAGGGATCGGCTCTTGATCAGCAGCTTGCCGCTCGAGGTTGTCGGTTTCGGAGGCGTCGCGGAACGGCATCGGCTGAACACGTCGGTGCCTAGAGATCGCATGTTCGGGCTCTGGTCGGATGCATACCCGAGGTGTGGCAGACCGAAGATGTCGTCGATGGTCCGCAGCATGCTGAAGTGGTTGTAGGCGGTCGGGCTGACAGTGCCGGCCGTGATGCAGGGGGACAGCAAGATTGCGCCGGTGTTGCCCCCGCCGCTGTTGTGCGTGGAGTCGCCGCCCGGCCCCGGATCGCCCGGGTTGACGGTCGCAGGCTGGTTGCAGCTGAAGGTCGGAGAAATGCCGTCCTCGTGGTTCGCGTACCACTGAAGTGCTGCTCCGGCGGCGCCACCAAGGTGCCCCGGGTAGCACATGCCATTGCGGAAGCCGAATCGCGTGTCGTTGGGGGATCCGCTCGCGCCCAACTGGTTGATCTCGTTGTTCGACGACCTGTCGTCGGCGTATTTGTCACCGACGAAATAGGAGGCCTCATCCCAGTTGATGATGATCAGGCCATTCCCCTGTCGGTAGGCCGGTGAGTTCTGGATTGCTGGGACTAGCTGAGCCAACTTCCTGGTCGCCTGCCCGAGGCAGGCATTGTCACGGACACCCGCCACGATGGGGCATGGAGCCGTCGGGCCGGTGGGTCCCTGCGCGCACAGATTGTGCCCAAGGTCGCACATGGTCAGCCCGATGAACGAGAAGTTCGGAGTGGTGGCAGCCGAACTGAGGTCGCGCGCCAGGCCCGGAACAGCTGGGTTCGACACGGAACCCAGTGGTACGTCGTTCTGCTGGCAGGAGGCGACATCATCGATCACCGACCGGAAGTACATGAACGGGTTCTCGCCGGTCTCGTAGATGTTCTGCGTGAGGTTGAGGGAGGTGGGGTCGACCGAATTGAGCGCCGGGTGCTGGCAATTCCCGCTCATCCCCTGCATGTACGCCTTCCACGTCAGCCCTTGGGTCTCGAGTTGGTCGACGACTGTTTCGATCTGCTGTGGGTATACGCACCCTTGCTGCCCGGTGAGGACGCCGTTCACTGTGGTGCGGAATCGGGCCGGAGTGCTTCCCCGCACCGACCAGACATTCTGGAACGGAACGAAGGCCGGACAGTTCAGCTGGGTGCCAAGGCAGAAGTGGACGCCGTAGCCCTCATCGCACGGGTCCCACTGATTGGACCAGGGGCTCGGGGCGTACCCGAAGCTGGGCGGCTGGCCGCTGATTGCGCCGATCCAGTTGCTCGTGCTCGGATGCGCAATGCCGTAGTAGTTCTGCAGCAGCGCGCCCCCCGACGGCAGCGTCTTGGCAAGGTAGCGAGTGCGCGGATCGTTCTGCACCGAGGCCCCGAAGTTCTCCTCGAAACTGCTGTTCTCGAGCATGATGTACCACACGTGTTGCACTGCGGGAGCGCCGTTGGCCGGTCGGGGAGTGACTCGAGTTGGAGTCGCGCTACTCAGGGTGATCGACGATCCGGCGGTGGGCGTTGACAGCGTGCTTCCGGCCGCTTGCGCGGGCATGCCGGCCAGCAGCACCGCCGTGAATGCGAGAGCGGCCGCAGTGATCCACGACAACAGGCGCTTGTTCACACCCTCTGCCTTGAGCGAGTCGTACGCCATCGCGATCCAGCCTGCCACCGAAGCACCGCCGTATCTGAGTCGAGGTGAGGGGGGCCATCCGATGGAAGATTGTCCTACCGAGTTCGCCCCGCCACGACTAGGATCCTGCTGGATTGGGCAACCGTACCCGCTCAACCAGCCCAACGTCGGTGGAAGGTTCCAGCGAGCCAATCTCCCGTTTTCCCTGAAACGAAGTGGTCAACTCGGCCGCCCGTGACTCGCTCGGGAATCGGGCCGCGAACCTGCTGCTACCGTGTCGAACCGTGGCACCCCTCCCCACTGCATCCCGCGATCGACTGCCGCTGATCGGCGTGGCCAGGAACCGTTGATGCCGAAAGGTGACCGGCAGTGGCCGGAGTGGGATGAACTCGACCGCCTTGCCGAGGAGTTCGGCGACTCGTTCTACGTCCTTCACGATGCGCAGCTCACCGCACACGTGAGGGAGTTCCAGGCGGAGTTCGGCGGCCGATATCCGGCCACCGACATCGCCTATCCGTACAAGACCAACCACCTGCCGGACATCTGCCGGACCCTGGCTGGTCTGGGCGTGAGAGCGGAGATCGGCTCCGACATGGAGCTTTGGTTGGCACATGAGCTGGGGGTGGATCGGACCGCGCTCATCTTCAACGGCCCGAACCGGTCGAAGGGCTGCCTGAGGAAGGTGATGCACGACGGCGGCACCGTCATCGTCGACTCGGTTCGTGACCTGCGCATCGTCGAGGAACTCGCCAAGGACTCCCCGGAACGGGAGTTCTCGCTGGGCCTCAGAGTGAACTTCCCGCTGGGCGGGCGCACCCGGATGCGGCTCGGGGTAGACGTTGACAGTTCCGATTTCGACGAGGCAGTCGAGAGCATTCGGGTCTCCGCCGGCTTGCGGCTGGCGGGGTTGCACTGCCACTTTCCCGACTGGAGTGTGGAGTC
>CAZJNU010000122.1:5102-6843 GCA_964547485.1 uncultured Actinomycetes bacterium | reverse complement strand
TCAGTGATCCTACTTCTAGACCACGATGATACGGGGAGCCTCGGCGTGGTCCTTAACCAGTTAACCGACGTGCCGGTCGCGGACCTGGTTCCGGGGTGGGCAAATGTGCTCTTCCCCACTGTCGCCCGCGGCGGCCCTGTGTCGGCCGACGGGGCAGTGGCGGTCGGTCGGCTGGTGTCACCGCTCGCTCCCACTGCCCTTGAATCGGAAGTACTGGCCGGCGTGCGTCGGCGGATCCAGGTGGTGGCGGGTGCCTGGGCCCTGATCGATCTGGAGGCTGATCCCGCTGATACCCCTCCGCTCCGGGACGCCCAGCTATTCGCCGGCTACGCGGGCTGGGGGCCAGGCCAGTTGCACTCTGAGTTGCGCTCGGGTTCGTGGTGGGTAGTCCCGTCCCAGGCTGGAGACCTGCGGCTGGTCCGCGAGTTGGATCAGGTGTCCGCTTGGCGCGCGGTGCTGGGCAGGCAGGACTCGGACCTTAAATTTGCGGCGACGTTCCCGGCCGATCCCGCTCACAACTAGACTCCTCGTCATGACTGCAACCCCAGACTCGCCGCTGGACAGCCCGGGGCTCTCCGGCGGCACGCTCGTCGAGGAGCGTACCGACGCCACGCTGGACCCGGGTGACCACGAGCGGTTCGCCCACTTCGTCCGGAAGGACAAGATCGTCGAGAGCGCCGTCACCGGTGAGCCTGTGATCGCGCTCTGCGGGAAGGTGTGGGTGCCCAACAGGGATCCATCTAAATTCCCGGTCTGCCCGGACTGCAAGGCAATCTATGAGGGCATCCCCCGAGGCGGTTCGGGTTCTGACGACGACTGAGTCGCGACCTCGGTAGGTCAGGCACCGAGCTGGTCAGCCGCTCCGGTCTCCGATCGTTGCCACGAGCACTGCTTTGATCGTGTGGAGTCTGTTCTCGGCCTGATCGAAGGCGAGGTTCGCCGACGATGCAAAGACCTCGGAGCTGACCTCGATGCCGTCGTCCAGGCCCGTCAGCTCGGCCACCTGCTTGGCCACCGCGGTGTTCGTGTCGTGGAACGACGGCAGGCAGTGCAAAAAGGCGGTATCGGGCCGTCCGGTGAGCGCCAGCATGGCCGAGTCCACCCGGTATCCGCGCAGCAGTTCCACCCGTTCCGCCCAGGCGCTCGCCGGTTCGCCCAGCGAGACCCAGACGTCCGTGTGCACGAACTGGGCGCCCGCGAGCGCAGTTGCCGGGTCTTCGGTGAGGGTGATTCGCGCACCGGACTCTTCCGCCCGGCGGTGTGCCGCCGCCTGCACTTTGGAGCTGGGCCACAACTCCCGCGGGGCGGCGATCCGGACATCAGCGCCCAGAATCGCTCCCATGACCAGCAGCGAGTTGCCCATGTTTGATCGGGCGTCGCCGAGGTAGCAGTAGCTCAGCTCGGACCAGGCGGTGTTGTCCAGCTCGACCTCGCGCGCCTCGGACATTGTCAGGAAGTCAGCGAGCATCTGGGTCGGGTGCCACTCGTTGGTCAGACCGTTGTAGACCGGAACGTCTGCGTTCAGTGCCAGCGTCTCGACCGTCTGCTGACCGTGACCACGAAACTCGATCGCGTCGTAGAACCGGGAGAGCACTCTTGCTGTGTCCGCGACGGACTCCTTGTGCCCGAACTGAGACGACGTGGGATCGATGTAGGTGACGTGACCACCTTGGTCGTAGGTGGCGACCTCAAAGGCGCACCGTGTCCGAGTTGAGGTCTTCTCGAAGATGAGGGCAACGTT
>CAZJNU010000122.1:0-5002 GCA_964547485.1 uncultured Actinomycetes bacterium | reverse complement strand
ATATCGAAGTCCCCGCCCGACCCTCGTTTGGTCAAGGTGAACGAACGTAGGTGGTCGGGCAGGTATGGGTAGACCGAGAAGGCATCCCGGTCGACCATGGTCATCGCCGTGTCCAGGTGCATGAAGGCACGTTCGTGTGGCAGTTCCACCACGAAGACGGTGTGGATCAGACTGCGTGGATCGGAGAAGTAGCCGCGGGTCAGATTCGAGATGCCCTGCGGGGTGGATCGTTCGCTCAGCCCCACCATCACCGCGCCGTTGCCGACCACCAGGATGTCGCCGCCCTCGACGGTCGACGCATCGTGGTTGTCGTCGTCGTTGCCGTAGTAGAAGTGCAGATTCTCGGCGACGAACCGCGGGTGGTAGTTCCAGATGGTTCGGGAGTGGACCGACTCACGGCGTCGGGCCTGCTTCGCCATCGGATGTACCGACAGGCCGTCGTAGGCGAACGCAGTGTTGTCCCGCTGGAACAGGTGATTGGGCAGCGGCGCCAGCACGAAGTCACCGGGCTTCATCGTCCGCCAGAGCATTCCGGAAGCGTGCGGGAGGTCGAGATCGCTCCGCAGCACACCACCGATCAGAATCTCCGCCAAGGCAGGGGAGGCCATGTCGTCAGCCAATTCCCGGAGCGGCTCGGCCAGCCCAGGTCCGACCGTGTAGTCGTTGAACACGCGGTCGAGCAGGAACGTGCGGCCCGCCGGGACATCCAGGGATTCGGCGAGCAGGTCGGTGAAGTAGTGCACCGTCACACCGCGGTCGCGCAGGGCGGCGGCGAAGGCGTCGTGCTCCTGCCGGGCGCGCTCTGCCCACATGACGTCGTCGAACAACAGTTGGTGAACATTCCCGGGTGTCAACCGATACAACTCAAGCCCAGGTCGGTGCAGCACCACCTCCCGCAACTGGCCTACCTCTGAGTCGACGCTCAAGGCCATCGTGGGCTCCTCTTCGTCTCACGTCGGCGGGGCGGTAAGAGTGGCGCTGTCGCCGGGCGAGCAGGTGGTGGGGTGAGTCCCGCCTACGGTAGCGCCGAGGTGGGCGTGCCGCTGCTCGGGACGTAACCGCGGGAGGATTAGGGTCTTGAAGTTGTGACGACTCTCGCCGATTTCGCCCGCGGGCCGCGCCTGCGCGCGTGGCAAAAGGAGGCCGTCGCCGCCTATCAGCAGGCGGCTGCCCGGGACTTCCTCGCGGTGGCGACACCGGGTGCGGGCAAGACCACCTTCGCGCTGGTGGTCGCCCGCAGGCTCCTCGACGATCGAGTGGTCGATCGAATTGTGGTGGTCGCGCCGACCGAGCATCTGAAGATCCAGTGGGCGCGCGCCGCCGACCTGTTCGATATCGACATCACTGAATCCTTCGGCCGCGGGACCGGCCTGTCGGCTGATTTTCAAGGGCTCGCGGTCACCTATGCCGGGGTCGCTGCTGCCACGAACGCGCTACGGACCCTGGTCGAGTCGCGACGGACGCTGGTGATCCTCGACGAGATCCATCACGCCGGTGACGCGATGTCGTGGGGAGAGTCGGTGCAGGAGGCGTTCACTCCGGCCACCCGTCGGCTGTCGCTGACCGGAACGCCATTCCGCAGCGACATCAACCCGATTCCGTTCGTGCGATATCGACGGGGAAGCGACGGAATCCTGCGCAGTGAGCCCGACTTCAGCTATTCCTACGGTGCCGCGCTGGCGGATGAAGCGGTGCGCCCCGTGCTGTTCCTCGCCTACAGCGGCCGGATGACCTGGCGAACCCGCGTGGGCGACGAAGTGACGGCCGAACTCGGCATCCCACAGGCCAAGGAGGTGACCGCTGCAGCCTGGCGCACGGCGCTGGATCCCGCCGGTGCCTGGGTGACCAGCGTGTTGAAGTCTGCCGACCGCCGGCTTTCAGAGATGCGCCGCAACATCCCCGATGCTGGTGGCCTGGTGATCGCCTCCGACCACGAGTCTGCGCGCGCCTACGCGACCCGGCTCCGGGAACTGACCGGGCAGCAGCCGGTGGTCGTGCTCTCCGACGACCCGCGCGCCAGCGAGCGGATCGAATCCTTCGCCGCCTCGGGACAGCGCTGGCTGGTGGCCGTCCGGATGGTAAGCGAGGGGGTCGATATTCCGCGGCTGATGGTGGGTGTCTACGCCACCTCGACCTCCACTCCGCTGTTCTTCGCCCAGGCGGTGGGCCGGTTTGTGCGGGCTCGGCGCAAGGGTGAGACGGCTTCGGTGTTCCTGCCCAGCGTGCCGGTGCTGCTCGGCCACGCGGCAGCCTTGGAGGCCGAACGGGATCACGTCCTTCGGCCTCCCGACGAGGAGGATTGGGAAGCTGAGCGACTGGTGGCCGACGAACTGACGGACGATCAACTGCCTGGGTTCCAGCCGCTCGCCAGCGAGGCCACGTTGGACCGGGTGCTGTTCGACGGCGACGAATTCGGTGGCGGGATCATGCCGGAGAGCGATGATGAACATGACTTCCTCGGTATCCCCGGTCTGTTGTCTCCGGCCGAGGTGGCCGAGTTGTTGCGGTCCCGGCGAGCCGATGGGGCCAAGTCCGCAGCAGCATCGCCCGGCTCGACGGCGGCCACCCGCACCGAGGATCTGAAGGCGCAACGCCGGGAATTGAACGCCTGTGCTCGGGCGTTGGCGGCACAGCGTGGGACGAGCGTGGCAACTGTTCATGCGGAGGCCCGTCGCAGTTGCGGCGGGCCGGCCGCGGGCCAGGCAACCTCGGCTCAGATCGCCGCGCGGATCGACTATCTGCGCCGGACGGCGGTCACCGGCTGAGGTGCCCGCGGCTCGCCAGGTTGCCGACATCCGCCGCGCTGGCAGGTTGCCGCGCCTAAGATCGGGGCCAGCGGCGCGGATCCGATCGAGGAGTAACACGCGCCCCGATGCTGAGAGGCGAAACGTTGAGTCAAGTGCAGCAAGAGGTAGAGATCGAAGCTGACGAGGATGTGCTGTCCGCCGTCGGCAAGAGCTGGTGGGTTGTGCTGGTGCTCGGCATCATCAGCATCGTGGCCGGCGGCATCTTCCTGGTGTGGCCGGGCAAAACGATCGTGGTGGTGGCCGTGTTCTTCGGTGTGTGGCTGATCGTGACCGGCATCATCCAGCTCGTCCAGGGTTTCAACAACGAGTTGGACACAGGGTCGAGAGTGCTCGCTGTGATTGTCGGCATCATCAGCATTCTGCTGGGGATCCTGTGCTTCCGTGGCGGCATCGCCAATGGCGTCTACATCCTCAGCCTGTTCATCGGATTCTCGTTCCTGTTCCGTGGGATCTGGCAGTTGATCACCGGCATCCAGGCCAAGGGAATGTCCGGTCGAGGGCTGCTCATCTTCGCCGGGATCCTCGGAATCATCGCCGGGATCATCGTGCTGACGGTCCCGCTCGGATCGCTGGTGACGCTGGCCCTGATCGCCGGTATCTGGCTGATCATCCTCGGCTTCATCGAGGTGTTCTGGTCGTTCAAGATCAAGTCCGCGCTGAACGGCTGATCTGAAGCTGCCCGGGCAACGTACGTGACTGGCCGTCCGGAGACCTCGCAGACCCTCGACCGCGGACTACGCGTGTTGGCGGCCCTGGCAGAGGCTCCGGACGGCCTTTCCATTGCCGAGCTGTCCGCCGCGCTCGGATTGGGTCGGACAGTCCTGTATCGCCTGGTTGCCACCCTGGAAACCAACGGGTTCGTCCGCCGCGACCGCAACGGAAGCTGTTTTCTCGGACTGGCGGTGCTGGGGTTGGCGGCGCAGGTGCAACCCACCCTGCGGCGAATCGCCCGGCCCACCTTGCGCAACCTGGCGAACAGGGTGGGCGCCACGGCCCACCTCAGCGTGATCGATGGCGATGAGGTGCTCGTGCTTGCCGCGGTCGAGCCGACCTCGACGCAGTCATACCTGGGGTGCCGCCAAGGGAGTCGCTGGCCTGTCGAAAGGGGAGCCGGTGGCCGAGCGCTGGCGGCGTCGCGGGTGGCTGCCGTCGGTCAGGAGCCGCAGGTGTTCATCGCCCCCGGCCACGGCGGATTCGAGGTTGCGTCGGCGATTCCGGAAATGGCCCAACTGGCGGCCGTCGTGGGCGTGCTGATGCTCGTCGAGCCGGAACCGGATGAGGTGGGCGCTGCCGTTCGGGAGGCCGCCAAGATGTTGGGCGTCGGGCTGCGCGGGTAGTTTCCCTGGCCCGTCCCAGCCGATCCGGGCGGGCCACCCGGCTGCGCAGGTGCCCAGCGCACGATCACCTCCGCGTGTGACACTGGTGGTAGGAGTCAGGCCAGGGCACAGAGAATGGAAGCCGTTCGGCGGTGCCCGGGCGACGTTGGAGCTGGAGGGTTGGTCGATGGTGAGTTGGCGACGATGGGCTGCTGCCGGGGTCGCAGGAGCGGCGGCTGTCACTGTCCTGTCCGGCGCCGCGCCAGCTGCGGCAGCCAACAAGCCGCGGCCGTTGATGACCGGCTGGATGCCGTACTGGACCACTGAGGACAGCATGGCGGCGTACACCCAGAACGCCGACCTTTTCGCCGATATCAGCCCGTTCTGGCATGACACCGCGCAGGACGGTGCCCGGAGTGTGCGGATCATCAACCACTTGTCCGCGGGCGAGCGCAGAGTTCAGTTGGCCAGGCTGCGAGCGGCCGGCAAACCGATAATCCCCAGCATCACCGACGGCACCGGCGGGATGTTTATGACCGGGGTGCTGTCGAACCGGGCAACCCGGGCGGTTCATGTCAAGCAATTGGTCGACTTGGTGATGACCAACGGCTATGACGGGATAGACCTCGACTACGAACAGTTCGCCTTCGCCGACGGCGAGTCCAGCTGGGGGGCCACCCGGGTTCGGTGGGGCGCCTTTGTGACCGAACTGGCGACTGCGCTGCATGCCCGTGGGAAGCTGCTGACCGCGGCGGTACCCACCGCTGCCTACTGGGTGTACGACTTCCCCACTCTCGGCCGGGTCCTTGATCGGGTGCGGGTGATGACCTACGACTGGTCGGTCAGCGACCCGGGGCCGATCGCGCCGATCAACTGGGT
>CAZJNU010000121.1:0-7007 GCA_964547485.1 uncultured Actinomycetes bacterium | reverse complement strand
TCCACCGGTTGGGTCGATCGGGCCAAGGCCCCCAGGCTGCCGAGGATGGCCCTGACTCGTTCGGGCTGCGGTGGCAGCTGCGCCAGCACCTTCAGCCAGACCTGCTGGAATCTGGCGATTCGCTCCGATTCCGGTGCTCCCGGCGGGAGGTACATCGCGTAGACCGCGGCGGAGGGGCCGTCCAACGTGCGGCTGCCGAGCGGCACGATCGCCACCACATTGCCGAAGCCATCCTTGGCCACCACCGGCTTCTTGATGTCCAAGCTGACCCCGCCGACCGCATCCACCAACCCGGCGAACGCCAACCGGTCCATCACGAAAGTGCCGTTCACCTGGGCGCCGGACTGGGCCGAGATCTGGGTGCCGGCGCTCTCCAGCGGCTGCGTGCCGGTGTCCTGCAAGATGCGGGATTGACCCTTGTCCAGATCCACTATCAGGTCCGCGGGAAAGAAGATTTGCGCGGTACGGTTCTGCGGCCCCTGATTACCGATCAGCACGTTGTCGACCGCCGAAAGGTAGTCGTCACGCAGTTGCAACAGCATGGTCGGCTGGGACTGACTGGTGGGGGTGGCCGTGGGAGTCGTCGACGAGCTTGCCGTGGAAGTTGCCGACGGGGTGGGTCCCGGCTCCGGGGAGTTGGAACGCGCCCGGGTGATGGCCACCGCCATTCCCGCGATCACCGCCACCAGCAGCGCCACGGCGACGGCGCTTCGCCGCCGCGACGGATGCCTCACGGATTCACCTGGTAGAGCCGGGCCTTGGCGATGTACTCAGCGACCGCCTCCGGCACGAGGTAGTCGATGGTGCGCCCCGCCCGGCTGCGCGCCCGGCACTCACTGGAGGAAATGGCTAGCGCGGTTACCTCCAGGAGCGTGACGGCACCGGTGGGCAGGCCGGGGTCGGCGAGGACGTGACCGGGTCGGGTGACTCCCACCAGGTGGGCGAGCCGTAGCACTTCGTCGTGGTCCCGCCAGGACAGCACGTTCGCCAGCGCATCGGCACCGGTGATGAAGAAGATCTCCGAGCTTCCCAGCGTGGCGCGCAACTCCCGCAACGTGTCGACTGTGTAGGTGTCGCCGGTACGGTCCACATCGACGCGAGAGACCGAAAAGGTGGGATTCGACACCGTCGCGAGCAGGGTCATCAGGTAGCGATGCTCCGCCGACGACACCTCTGTCTGGTCCTTCTGCCACGGCCGGCCAGTGGGCACGAAGATCACCTCGTCGAGGGCGAAGGTGTCCGCCACCTCCGCCGCGGCCACCAGGTGACCTTGGTGGATCGGATCGAAGGTGCCACCCATGACGCCTACCCGCCGGGCGTCGGCACTCGGCTGGACCGCCCCGCCAGCGGCGCCGAGACTAGTCGGCATAACTCATCGGGCGCCTCAGCGGTCGATGTTCATACGCGTGACGAGGAACAGCAGCAGCATGAAGACCACGAACCCGGTGCCGCCATACACCCACGGGCTGGCGTGAACATCGGCGTTTCCAGCTTCGGTTTCGGCCTCTGCAACGACCATGGCGGCAAGCACACTCTCGATAAGCATGGGCCCACGATAGCGCGTGCCGACGCTATCGCGTCTGCCCGTCGCCGGTGACGACGTAGGTCGTGCTGGTCAGTTCGGGCAGACCCATCGGCCCCCGGGCGTGCAACTTCTGGGTGGAGATGCCGATTTCCGCTCCGAAACCGAACTCCTCGCCGTCGGTGAACCGGGTGGAAGCGTTCACCATCACCGCAGCCGAGTCGACTCCGGCCACGAACGCCCGGATGGCGGGCGCTGAGGTGCTCAGGATCGCCTCGGTATGACCCGAGCTCCAGCGCCGGATGTGACGCACCGCGGACGGCAGGTCGTCGACAACACCCACAGCGAGATCCAACGAGTAGTACTCACATTCCCAATCGTGGTCGGTGACGGGTTCGAACTCGCAGCCCACTTCCTCGACATACCGGCGAACCTGGTCATCTCCATGCACCGTCACTCCAGCTGCGGCAAGTGCAGCTAACGCCAGCGGCAGGAAATCGTCGGCCACCGCCGCATGCACCAACAGGGTCTCGGCGGTGTTGCACACGGTGTACCGCTGCGTCTTGCTGTTGACCAGCACCCGGACCGCCATTGCCAGGTCCACGTCGGCGTCCACGTACACGTGGCAATTGCCGACGCCGGTCTCGATCACCGGCACGGTCGAGTTGTTCACGACGTTGTTGATCAGCCCGGCGCCGCCGCGAGGGATGATGACGTCCACGTAGCCGCGCGCGGTCATCAGGTGGCGCACCGATTCGTGACTGGTCCCCGGTACGAGTTGGATCGCGTCGGCGGGGACGTCGGTTGTCGCCAACGCAGCCCGCATCACGTCCACCAACACCTGGTTGGTGGCGGCGGCCGAACTTGAGCCCCGCAGCAGCGCCGCGTTACCGCTCTTCAGGCACAGGCCAGCAGCATCCACCGTAACGTTCGGACGGGCCTCGTAGATCATGCCGATCACGCCCAACGGAACCCGAACCTGGGAGACGTCCAGCCCGTTCGGCAGCCGGTAGCCGCGGACCACGGTGCCCACCGGGTCATCGAGGGTAGCGACCTGTCGCAGAGCTTCCGCGATAGCGGCGATTCTCGGCGCATCCAGGGTCAGCCGGTCCACCAGCGATTCGGCGGTGCCAGCCGCCACGGCGCGGGCAATGTCGGTGGCATTGGCCGCGACGATTCGATCGGTGGCCGCATCGAGGGCGTCTGCCATCGCCAGCAGGGCCGCGTCCTTGCTCGCGCGGGTCAGAACGGCTAGGTCTGCCGCGACATCGCGGGCGGCCGCGGCTACCGCCAGCACGGCAGACCTGCTGCCGGGGTCAGCGTCGGGTGGGGCGGCTGCAGCGTCGGGTTGGGCGGCCGCAGCGTCGGCGGTTTGGGCGGCCGCAGCGTCGGCGGTGGCATCCACTTCGTTTCTCACGTCGCCAAGGCTAACCCCCTGGCACGCAGGTGACTCCCAGCGCGGCGGGTCAGCACCCGGGACGACGGGTTACCCACCAGTAACCGGAACCGTACCTACGCCCTGGGGTACACGTAGTTCCGGTTACTGACGGGTACCCCGCTGGCGCCCTGGATCTCGGCCCCCGCGAGCCGTCCGCGCCTACCTGGTGGTGGCGCCCGACAGGACTACCAGGTCGTCCACGTGCACAACCTCCCGCTCGAATGCCGGCCCCATCTGCGCTGCCAACTCGCGGGTTGACCGACCCAGCATGGCTGGCAGGTCGGCAGCGTCATAGGCGGACAGCCCGCGGGCCACCACCGAGCCGACCATGTCGACGAGGTCAACAGGACGCCCCGCGGAGAACTCGCCCTCCACCCGCACTATCCCGGCCGGCAACAGCGACTTGCGTCGCTCGACGACCGCCCGGACAGCGCCATCGTCGAGCACGATCCGACCCTCGCCGGTGGTGGCGTGCGCGAGCCAGAGATAGCGAGCGCTCAATGGCCGCAGCGCGGGTTCGAAAAGGGTGCCGACTGACTCCCCCGCCAGCGCCTGCCGAGCCAGTTGGGTGCTGGTCAACACGACTGGGATTCCGCCGGAGGTGGCGATGATGGCTGCATTGACCTTGGTCGCCATCCCACCGCTGCCGACCCCGCTGCCGACGCCGCCGAGATTCAACCCCTCCAGGTCGGCCAGCCCTGTGACCCGTTCCACGACCCGGCTACCCGGGAGGTGCGGCGGCCCGTCGTAGAGCGCATCGACGTCGCTGAGCAGGATGACGGCATCAGCTTTGATCAGGTGGCCCACGAGGGCGGCCAATCGGTCATTATCACCATGAGTGTGGGTCGCGACCGTGTCGTTCTCATTGACGATCGGCACCACATCGAAGGAGAGCAGGCACTCCAGGGTGTGCTTCGCGTTGGAGTAGTGGCTGCGGCGAGTCAGGTCAGCCGAGGTCAGCAACACCTGTCCCACCGTGATTCCGCGAATCCTGAACTGCTCCGTGTAGTGGGCCAGCAGCAGACCCTGACCGACACTTGCAGCGGCCTGCTGGGTCGGCAGGTGCTTGGGGCGCACTGTCAATCCCATCGGGACGATCCCGGCGGCCACCGCGCCGCTGGTGACCAACACCACCTGCTGCCCAAGCCGAACCCGTTCGGCTAGCACCTCGACAATGAAATCCAGCCGCTGATAGTCCAATGCACCGTCGACCCCCGTCAGGGAAGACGAGCCGATCTTCACGACGACCCGGTCGGCGCCGGCGATCTGTTCCCGCGTCACGAAGGACCCCCCGAATCCCCCAAACCTGCGCGCCCGACCACGGCTTCGGGTTCTTGCTGAGCCTCGGTCCCGTCAGCCGGCACCGGGAGCTCATCGGCGTCGGTCACACCGGCCGCCTCGAGTTGGTCATCGTCGACTTCGGTCGGTTGCCAGTCGAACACGACGGAATCATCCCCAGGCCCGATCAGCACATCGCAGCCAGGCACGGCCCCCAACCGCCGAAGTGCGTCCTCCACTCCCAATCGAGCGAGTCGTTCTCCCAGATATGCCACGGCGTGATCGTTGCTGAAGTCGGTTTGCCGCACCCATCGGGTCGGCCGCACACCACGCACTCGGAATGCCCCGTCTCGTAGCGCCACGACCTCGAAGCCCGCATCGTCCACCGGTACAGGTCGGACCGTGACCCGGGGCCGGGCGATTTCAGCTGCTGCCCGTTCCAGTCGCTCAGCCCGAACCAACTCGGCCATCGCAAACGACAAGTCCCGCAACCCCTCATGACTGACAGCCGAGACCGCCAACACCCGATAACCCCGCAGCTCCAAGTCGGCCGTCACCATCTCGGCCAACTCCCGACCTTCGGGGATATCGATCTTGTTCAGGACAACAAGTCGCGGCCGCGACTCGAGTTCCCCGTAGGCAGCCAACTCCGCCTCGATCACGTCGAAGTCGCTCAACGGATCGCGACCGGGCTCCAACGTCGCACAGTCCAGTACGTGCACCAACGCGGCACAGCGTTCGACGTGGCGCAGGAATTCCAGGCCCAGGCCCTTACCCTGGCTCGCGCCCGGGATGAGGCCGGGGACATCGGCGACCGTGAAGACAGTCTCGCCGGCGGTCACGACCCCCAGGTTCGGAACGAGCGTGGTAAACGGGTAGTCCGCAATCTTGGGGCGCGCGGAACTCATCGCCGACACCAACGACGACTTGCCGGCGCTGGGGAATCCGATCAAGCCGATATCCGCCACCGTCTTGAGCTCCAGCAGCAGCACTGCGCTATCCCCTGGTTCACCGAGCAGCGCGAAGCTCGGTGCCCGACGGCGACGGTTGGCCAGGGACGCGTTTCCGAGCCCGCCGCGGCCACCCCGCGCAGCGAGGTAGCGATCGCCCGGCGCAGCCAGGTCAGCGAGGACCTGCCCCTTCTCGGATTTGACCACGGTTCCGACCGGCACCGAGACCACGATGTCATCGGCATCTGCGCCGTTGCGGTTGCTGCCGTGCCCGGGCGCGCCATTACCGGCGCGACGATGGGGATGATGGGAGACGTCGATCAGACTGGCCGTGCTGATCTCCGCCACCAGAATGACGTCGCCACCTCGACCGCCGTTTCCGCCATCCGGCCCGGCCAGTGGTTTGAACTTCTCCCGGTGGATCGAGGAGCAGCCATGACCGCCGTCACCGGCGGCCGCACGAAGCACGGCGGAATCTACGAACGAGGTCATGCTCTGCCTTCAACTACCGGCGGGCCAACGGCGCACCGGGGCGAACTATGCGTCGGCGACGATGTTGATGACCCGGCGGCCACGGCGGGTGCCGAAGTCGACGGTGCCGTCAGCGAGCGCGAAGAGAGTGTCGTCGCCGCCTCGCCCAACATTCACGCCCGGGTGGAAATGGGTTCCACGCTGGCGCACGATGATCTCGCCGGCGGACACGAACTCACCGCCGAAACGCTTCACGCCGAGGCGCTGTGCGTTCGAATCGCGACCGTTTCTGGTGCTCGACGCACCCTTCTTGTGGGCCATGAGCTACTCCCCCGATCCGATGGCGGTGACCCGCAACCTTGTCAGGGCCTGTCGATGGCCTTGACGCTTGCGGTATCCGGTCTTGTTCTTGTACTTCAGGATGTCGATCTTGGGGCCCTTGGTGTGCTCGAGCACCTCGGCGGTGACGTCCTGGCCCGACAGGGCGCCAGCCCCGTGGGTGACGTTGTCACCGTCGACGAGCAGCAGAGTGGGCAGGGAAATGGTGCTACCAGGCTCGCCCGCAACACGGTCGACGGTAATCACGTCTCCGATGGCTACCTTTTCCTGGCGGCCACCGGCGCGAACGATCGCAAACACCGGGGTACTCCTAGCGTTGTAGTTGGTCACACCTGTCGCAGCCCACACGGTCTGGGCCACTTCCGTGCTGTCGGTTAGATGGCGGCGCGATCAAACGCGCACGGCACTGCTGAGAAGTCTACGGTACGACCGCTGTCGACTCGGCGACGGCCTCCGTCGACGCGTCAGAGTCGCTTTCGGCCACGACATTTGTGACGGCCTCCGATTCGGCCTGATCCGCGACCGTCGGCTCGGGCGCGACCTCGACGTCCGTCGAGACCACGTCCACCGCCACGACCTCCGCTGAGACCACGTCCACCGCCACGACCTCCGTCGAGACGACGTCCACGGCCACCACCTCCGCCGTCATCGGCGGCTCCTCCGCCGTCGGCTCTGCCCGGGGGGCTCCTGGGATGGGGCCCGTCACCTTCGGTCGCCGCGTACGGTGGACTCTCGGGTCCGAGCCGGCCCCAGTGCCGGCGCCGCCGGCGGTCAGCGGATCAGTGTGGATCCTGACCCCGCGGCCGGCACAGGCGTCGCAGGTCTCCGAGAAGGTCTCCAACAGTCCCTGACCAATCCGCTTCCGGGTCATCTGCACGAGACCGAGCGTGGTGACCTCGGCGACCTGATGCTTGGTGCGGTCCCGGCTCAGACACTCCACGAGTCGACGGAGCACGAGATCCCGATTGTTCTCCAGCACCATGTCGATGAAGTCGACCACGATGATGCC
>CAZJNU010000120.1:0-7213 GCA_964547485.1 uncultured Actinomycetes bacterium | reverse complement strand
ACCTGGCTGGGGGTGGCGCTGCCGGAGGAGGCGCTGGCGCTGCGGGCGGCAGGCGACACCGGCCGGATCCTGACCTGGCTAACGGTGCCCGGGGATCCGATCGAAGCCTGCATCGCTGCCGGTATCGATGTGAGTGCCTACGACGTTGGTGCGCTCGCCGCCATCGGTGCGGCCGCCCAGGCCGCCGACACAGTTGCCAGGGTCCATCTCAAAGCAGACACCGGCCTCTCCCGGGGCGGGGCGACCGCCGCTGGCTGGCCCGCGCTGCTGGCTGCGGCGGATCGGCTTGCGCGCGACGGGATCATCTCGATTGCGGGCATCTGGTCTCACCTCGCCTATGCCGACGCTCCCGGTCATCCGGTGGTGGCTCGGCAGGTGGCGGCGTTCGAGAGTGCGTTGGCGGCCGCAGCTCGGCTGGGCATCGAGCCAGAGGTGCGGCACCTGGCCAACTCGGCCGCCACCCTCTGTCTGCCGGCCACCCACTACGACCTGGTCCGACCAGGTATCGCGGTCTATGGCGTGTCGCCGGGCCCGGCATTGGGGACCGAGGCCGAGTTGGGGCTGGAACCGGTGATGACGCTGCGTGCACGACTGGCGCTGGTCAAGGAGATACCGGCCGGTGCAGGGATCTCCTACGGGCACGAGTACATCGCTGCTGCGGCGACCAGGGTCGGGTTGGTGCCGCTGGGCTACGCGGACGGTATTCCTCGGGCCGCCACAAATGTCGGACCGGTGCTCGCCGCAGGCGCGATTCGCACCGTGGCGGGGCGGGTCTGTATGGATCAATTCGTCGTCGATCTGGGTTCGGACCCCGCTGTTGCGGGCGATGACGTGGTGCTGTTCGGGTCCGCCGCCCGAGGTGAGCCGACCGCTGCGGATTGGGCGGCCGCCTGCAACACGATCGGCTACGAGATCGTCACTAGAATCGGACCCAGGGTGCCGCGGATACCGTCGGCCGGACGGGAGAGCTAGATGGCGAAGGGTCCGGGTGCCCCTACGGCGATCGTCGGGGCGCTGGTGGCATTAGCCGCGGGTGCGGTGACCGGCGTTGCTGCCGAGCGCCGGTTGGTGGCCGAGCCGATGCGGGTCGATCAGCAGCTGCTGGCCGAGTTGGGGAGCCTGTCGGGTGACACCGGGATGGTGCGCGCTGTGGATGGCACCGAACTCTTCATCGACGTCGATACTCCAGCGGGTTTTCGGCCTGGGCGCGACCTCACGATCATCTTCAGCCACGGCTACACGCTGAACTCGCGTACCTGGCACTTCCAGCGGAGCGCACTGCGTTCGGTTGCTCGACTGGTGTTCTGGGATCAGCGCGCTCACGGTCGGTCCGGCCGGGGTGGACCCGAGAGTCACACCATCGATCAGCTGGGATTGGACCTCAATTCGGTTATCCAGCAGGTGGCACCGACGGGTCCGCTGCTGCTCGTCGGACACTCGATGGGCGGAATGACGGTGATGTCGTTGGCCGCAGCTCAACCGGACGTGTTCACCGAGCGGGTGATCGGCGTGGCCCTGTTGGGAACCAGTTCCGGTGATATCCATGATGTGGCGCTGGGACTTCCGGCCCCGATCGCGAGAGTGGCGCACCGGTTTGCCCCGTCCGTCGCGCCGACGCTGATCCGTCGACGGGACCTGATCGAGGCCAGCCGCGGCCGAAGCAGCGACCTGTCCGCACTGATCGGGCGGCGCTACAGCTTCGGTTCGCCGGTCTCGCCGGAGATAGCCCAGTTCACCATGGACATGATCAACGGCACCCCGATCGACGTGGTGGCAGAGTTCCTGCCGACGTTCGACAAACATGACAAACGGGCTGCGCTGGCAGTGATGACCGGCCTCGAGGTACTGGTGATGGTTGGCCGGTCCGACAAGATGACGCCGGTGGGACATTCCTACGAGATCGTCCGGCGGGTGCCGCACGCCGAATTGGTGGTGCTCGCCGATACCGGACACATGCTGATGCTCGAGCGACCGGCTGAGGTCAACCACGAGTTGATCGAGTTGGTCGAGCGGGCAAAGCGGGCCATCGACTGACCGCGGCGGATGGCGTGCAGTTCCGAATCAACGATGCCGAGGCGATGGTGGCCTTCGGCGTTCGACTGGCCGACCTGCTGCGGGCCGGGGATCTGCTGTTGCTGGATGGACCGGTTGGGGCTGGGAAGACCACCCTGACCAGGGGGATCGGCGCCGGCCTGAAGGTGCGGGGACCGATCACCTCGCCCACCTTTGTGATCGCCCGATTGCATCCGTCGTTGGTCGGCGGTCCGCCCCTGCTGCACGTGGACGCCTATCGCCTCGGTGGCGTCGACGACCTGGCCGACCTGGACCTGGAGATGGACACCGAGCTGGCTGTGACAGTTGCGGAGTGGGGCCTCGGAATCGGCGAGCTGCTGGCGGAGTCGTATCTGACGGTGCGGATCGTGAGGGGGATCGGGGACGCCCAGGCTGGTGAGGCGCCCGCTGGTGAGGCGCCCGCTGGTGAGGCGCCCGCGGGTGAGGCGTCCGGGGTTGAGGCGTCCCGTATGGCAGGGCAGGAGGAGGAGGTCCGTCTGCTCGAGCTGCAGGGCTTCGGTGGCCGATGGCAGGGTGAGGACTTCGCCACCCTCGTCGGTTGACGCGGGCTTCCCCTAGCCTGGGGCGCATGCGGTTTGGTCACGGGGTGGTGCTGGCACTGGATACCTCCACGCCTGACCTCTCCGTCGCCGCAGTCGGCCCCGGTCTGCGCGAATCCTGCCGAGTGACGGTCGGTAATGCGATGGGGGCTGCGATCGCCCCCGAAGTCGAAAGGCTGCTGCAGGATTCGGGACTCTCCAAGGGCGACCTGGCCGCGATCGCAGTCGGAGCCGGACCGGGTCCCTACACCAGCCTGCGGGTCGGACTGATGTTCGCCCGCGCCGCCGGTTGGGCGCTCGGAGTTCCGGTGCTGGCGGCCTGCAGTCTGGACGTCGTGGCGCGAGCGGCGTTGTCGGCTGGGCCGAGGGCCGGTGCCGGGGCCGCTCCGTTCGGTGTGGCACTGGATGCACGGCGCCGTGAGGTGTATTGGGCTTGCTACGACGAGGAGGGCCGTCGGAGGATCGGCCCGCTGGTCGCGAGGCCCGACGATATCGGGTCGGAGGCCACCCGCTGGTTTGGGCCCGGAATGGTGGACTCGAGCGCTGGCGCGGGAGTTGTCGATGAACGAGGACCGGATGCGCTGGTACTGGCCGACTGGCTGCGGGCAGAGTGGGAGCGGGTCGTCGACGTGCGGGATGGCGGCGGGCCTCAGCTCGCCGCGGCCGAAGTGGAGATGGTTGGGCAGGGTCGGATCTGGGCGGCGCCGGACGGCGACGGTTCGAGCGTGCAGTCTATTCCGCAGTCGCTGCTGCCCGCTCGGCCGCTGTACCTGCGGCGCCCGGATGCCAAGGTGCCATCGTGGCTCAGCTGAGTTCGGCTGCTGAGGCCGCCGACACCCCAGCCGTCGCCCCGCCCGAGCTCCCTCAGTTGCTGCCAACTCGGTGGTGGCACCTCTCGGCGCTGGTGCGGTTGGAGCGGGAGTTGTTTCCGGTGGACCCTTGGAGTGTGGAGGCGTTCGTCGCGGAGTTGGCTGCAGCCAACCGGTCACTGCGGGTCGCGATTGACGAGCACGGACAGCCGCGGGGCTATGTAGATGTTGCGGTGAATGGGCGCGATGCCGACTTGATGACGATCGCGGTCGAGCGGGCCAGCGCCGGTCGAGGTTGGGGCCAGGCACTGCTCGGGTGGGCCTGCCAGCACGCGGAGGCGGCCGGCGCCGATCGGATGCTGCTGGAGGTGCGTGCGGGTAACCGGGCGGAGAAGCTCTATCGACGGGCAGGTTTCGAGCGGATCGATGTGCGTCGCCACTACTACCCGGATGGCGGGGACGCGATCGTGATGGTCAAGCCCCTGCGGGCGGGGCCAGGGTTGCGGTCTGGACGACCCGAGGACGGGCCGGTGCGCGATGCCTGACGAACCGCTGGTGCTGGGAATTGAGACATCCTGTGACGAAACCGGGATCGGCATCGTCCGTGGCACGACATTGTTGGCCGACGCTGTCGCATCCTCGGTTGCCGAACACGCCCGGTTCGGTGGAGTGGTCCCGGAGATCGCCAGTCGGGCCCACCTGGAGGCGATGCTGCCGACCCTCGACCGGGCCTGCGACACAGCTGGCGTCGCGTTGGCGGATGTCGATGCGATAGCTGTAACCGCTGGTCCCGGGCTGGCCGGGGCGCTGCTGGTGGGCACCTCGGCTGCGCAGGCCCTCGCCTGGGCGGCGGACGCCCCGCTCTACCCGGTCAACCACCTCGCCGCCCACGTGGCAGTGGACCGCCTCGAACATGGTCCGTTGCCGGAACCGGCGGTGGCTCTGCTGGTGTCTGGGGGGCACACGTCGCTGCTGCTGGTGGGCGATATCGCTGAACAGGTGGAACCCTTGGGCGCGACCCTCGACGATGCCGCTGGCGAGGCATTCGACAAGGTGGCGCGGTTGTTGGGGCTGGGGTTTCCGGGTGGCCCGGAGATCGACCGCGTTGCATTGGACGGGAACCCGGCCGCGGTTGCCTTCCCGCGCGGACTCACCGCGGCCAAGGACAGGCATCATCATCGGTTCGACTTCTCCTTCTCCGGGCTGAAGACGTCGGTGGCCCGTTGGGTCGAGGCTCGTCGAGCGGCGGGCGAGCAGGTGGATGTGGCTGCTGTGGCCGCCAGTTTTCAGCAGGCGGTGGTCGACGTGCTGACTGCGAAGGCCATCGACGCGTGTCAAGATCAGGGAGTGTCCGACCTCATGATCGGCGGCGGCGTTGCGGCCAACAGTCGGCTGCGCGCGCTTGCGGCTGACCGATGTCAGCGGGCAGGAGTCCGGCTGCGGATCCCGCGTGCGGGCCTTTGCACCGACAACGGGGCGATGGTTGCGGCCCTCGGATCGGCGCTCGTCTCGGCCGGGATCACTCCGGTTGGTCTGGGGATCGAAGTTGATTCCTCGGCCCCGGTGGATCGGGTGCTGCTTACGGAGGGGGGTTCTTTCGGTTGAGCCGGGATGTGAGCCGAACTTCCGGGGGTGCCCGAACTGTCCCGGCGGGCCGAAAGGTGATCGTCGTCGCGGGTGAGGCGCTCATCGACTTGATCGTTGATCCCGAGGGTGGCCTGCGGGCGGTACCGGGTGGCGGTCCGTTCAACGCCGCCCGAACGCTGGGCCTCCTGGGTGTGGACTGCAGTTACCTGGGATTGCTTGCTGACGATCACTTCGGAGAGGTATTGAGGTCGGAGTTGGCGGCGGCCAACGTGAAGCTCGCCTGCCCAACCCCGACCACGGCACCGACCAGCTTGGCTGTGGCCCAATTGAACAGCTCGGGTAGTGCGAACTATCGCTTCTATCTGGAAGGGACGTCGCTATCGATGCTGTCAGCCCGTGCCGCCTGGGATGGGTTGCCGGCGGAGTTCGATGCCCTACACATCGGCACCCTAGGCATCCTGGTGGAGCCGACCGCATCGGTTCTTGCGAGCGTGGCTGAGGCGTCGGCGGCCGACCACCTGATCATGCTGGATCCCAACTGTCGTCCTGCGGTTGTTGCCGATTACCCGGCCTTTCGCGACCGAGTGATTCGGCTCATGAACCTCGCAGACTTGATCAAGCTGAGTGATGAGGACGCGGCCTACTTGTTTCCCCAGGGAGGCTTCAAATCATTTACGACGGACTTGACCGTCGCAGGGAAGGTGGTGCTGCTGACTGCGGGGGCGGGCCCAATCGGCGTATTCACACCTTGGGGAAGGGGTGTGGTACACCCACCAACGGGTGAAATCGTTGACACCGTCGGAGCCGGCGACGTCTTCGGGGGCACCGTGCTGTGGGCGTTGATGCGGCACGGTTGGCAAAAGGGCTGCGAGTTGGAGCTCGACGAAGTACTTGCCGCCGTTGAAGTGGCTGCCGTTGCGGCTCACATGACTTGCCAGCGTGCGGGCGCTCAACCGCCGACGCTGGCGGAGCTGGAGGTTCGGATGTGTGAGATGGAGGGGGCTGGCATGGGGACCGCGGCGGGCTGAAGCGAGCACGAATCCGCCGATAGAAGTGCTCGTGCAGGTGGGGACGGCCTACTCTTCCGAGTCGTGCCTGCGTCGCAGGTGTAGGGCAGTCTGACGCCGTGGCGCAGCCTGGCTTTGGGGATGCGCGCGTCGTTGATGTGTCTGCAGGTGGAGTGCGCGGCTGCGGCGCGAAAGCGTTGCTTGGAGGTTGTGCACAGACACGTTGCGCTGGGGGGTGTTTCTGTCGCACGGTCGTGGTACTGTACAGGTGTTCGAGTAAATGGTGGCTTGTGGAGATGGTCTCGGCCCGGTTGTTGGTGGGCTGGTGGTGGCGGGTGTGGCTCGAATGCCCTGTCCGTTGACTATCTCGAGAGGTGTTGTGCGCCGTGTCCACCGCCCCGCAGTCCCCGCCGGAATCGCCGGCCTCGGAATCACCTGCTGGCGCCCAGCGCCCGGCTGAGGGTGCCCGGTCGGGTGCCGAGGATGGTTGGGCCGTTCCGGGTGTCACTGGGTCGTCATCCCGGGACCGTGGATCGGCCCGTGGCCGTGGCCGTGGCCGGTTTGCGAGTGGTCGTGGCTGTGGTGGTGGCCGGTCGGGGGATGTCGATCCTTCTGAGGTGTTGACCGCCGATCAGGTGGAGGCGTTGGCGGGTGTGTCTGCGGCTATCGAGGTGTTGGCCGAGGTGTCGGGGTCGGTGTCGGGGGTGCAGTCGTTGATGGTGGCCCGACAGGTCCACACCCTGTCGAATCGTATGTCTGGGGTGCACGCCCAGGTACTCGCGGCCGCCACTGCTGGGCAGGTGTGGGCGGGTGACGGGTTCGCCTCGGCGCCGCGGTGGCTGGCCGAGTCGCACTTGATGTCGCCGCGGCCGGCCCGGGACCGGGTCGCGGACGCGGACTGGTTGACCGAATATCCGATGTTCGCCGAATCGTTGGGTGCGGGACGGATCAGCGCCGCCCACGTCACTGTGGTGCGCCGGATCACCGCGGCCACTGAACTGCGCCGCGCGGCGTTCGCGCAGGTCGCGGTGTATTGGGTGACGGTGGCCCAGGGTCGGGATCCGGACACGTTGGCGGCTCTGTTGCGGGCGTGGGCGGCGTTGGTGGATGACACCGAAGACGACACCGCGGAGAAAGCCTGGCGTAATCGGGCGTTGCGGGTGACCCAGGTCGGAGACGAATGGGTGATCACCGGCCG
>CAZJNU010000119.1:0-7235 GCA_964547485.1 uncultured Actinomycetes bacterium | reverse complement strand
GTGCTCGGGGCCGGCGCCACCGCGCGCTCGGCGGTCGTGGCGGCCGCCGAGTTGAGGGCTGGCGTCGTGGAGGTCTATGCCCGCCGGTCTGCCGCGGCCATCGATGTTGCGACCTGGGCCGCGGGTGTCGGAATCGAGGTACGACCGGGGCCCTGGAGCGGGGCCGCGGAAGGGTTGCGGCGGTCGTTGGTGATCTCCACGGTCCCCGCCGGTGCCGCCGACTCGCTGGCGGCGACTGTCCGCAACATTGCTGACGGTGCGGGTGACTCGCCGGTGTCGGATTCCGGGTTCCAGCCGACGCTGCTGGATGTCGTCTACGACCCGTGGCCGACGCCGCTGGCCATGGCCTGGCAGGCAGCCGGCGGGATCGTTGTGCCCGGGCTGGCCATGTTGTTGCACCAGGCGGCGGCGCAGGTCCAGCTGATGACCGGTGTCGCCGCCGACCTCGCGGCCATGCGGGCCGCCGTCGGTCTCTGATTCGAGGACCTCGCACCTTGCCTGCCAGCTTTCGGCGTTGAGGTTTCGTCACGGTCCGGGTCGGGTGATACTGCTGCTAGCGCGGGCAGTTGATGCACGCCATCGGTGAGAGGTGGGACACGTGCCGCAACTGTCGGACTACCTGTTGGCCAACGGGCTGGTCACGACCGCCCAACTCGACCAGGCACAGGCAGAGTCGGCGCAGACCGGACGTACCCTCAGCCAGATCCTGGTGGAGCGTGGCGCGGTCGCCGAGTCGACCCTCATCCGGCTGCTCGCGGCGCAGTTGGGCCTACCGTATTTTGAGCTGTCCGAGGCGACGGTCGACGGCGCAGCGCTGGCGTCGGTGCCCGGTGCGCTCTGCCGTCGCTATCACCTGATCCCGGTCGGGTTCGAGGGCGACAAGCTGCTGGTGGTGATGGCGGATCCTGCCAACGTGATCGCTCTGGACGATCTCCGGTCCACCTCCGGCCGGGAGATCCTGGTCGGTGTCTCGACCCGGAACGACATCATCGCCGCGATCAACCGGCACTACCGATCCGAAGGTGAGCTTGACGACCTGAGTCTGGCGGTCGACGCCGAAGAGGACTTCGACGACGACCTGAACAACATCCATCAGGTGGCCGAGGATGCCCCGATCGTCAAGTACGTGAACCTGCTGATCACCCAGGCGATCAACGATCGCGCCTCGGATATCCATCTGGAGCCCACCGAACATGATCTGCGGGTACGGTTCCGGATCGACGGCGTGCTACATGAGGTGATGCGGTCGCCGAAGAGTATCCAGTCCGGGGTGGTCAGCCGGCTGAAGATCATGTCGGACATCAATATTGCGGAGCGACGACTGCCGCAGGACGGCCGGCTCAGCGTCAATTCTCAGGGCCAAAAGGTGGACTTGCGGGTGGCCACTCTGCCGACGGTCTGGGGGGAGAAGGTGGTGATGCGAATCCTGGACAAGTCGAGCACGATGTTGGATTTGGCGCAGTTGAGTTTCTCCGAGCACAACTTCAAGTTGTTTGAGGAGAGCTTCAGCAAGCCCTACGGCATGGTGCTGGTGGTGGGCCCGACCGGGTCGGGAAAATCCACCACGCTGTACGCAACGCTGAACCGACTGAACAACGTCGACGTCAACATCATCACCGTCGAGGACCCGGTCGAGTATCGGTTGAACGGCATCAATCAGGTGCAGACCAACAACAAGGCCGGGCTCACCTTCGCTTCCGCCTTGCGCAGCATTCTTCGGTCCGATCCGGACATCGTGCTGATCGGTGAGATCCGGGATCATGAAACTGCCCAGATCGCAGTCGAATCGGCCCTGACCGGTCACCTCGTGCTGACGACGTTGCACACCAACGACGCCCCCAGCGCGGTCACCCGACTCGTGGAGATGGGCATCGAACCGTTCCTGGTGGGAACCGCGCTGGACTCGGTGATGGCCCAGCGGTTGGTGCGCAAGCTGTGCACCAAGTGTCGGGAGCAATACGAGCCCACCCCTGAGATCCTGCTGGCCGCACACTTCCCGTGGGATCCCAACGATCCGATCCCTACCCTCTATCACGCGGTCGGCTGCTCGAGTTGTTCCAGGACGGGCTACCACGGTCGGCTGGCGTTGCAGGAACTGATGCCGGTCTCGCCCGAGATCGAGCGGCTCGCCTCGGAGCGGGCATCCTCATCGCAGATCGAGGCGGCCGCCCAAGCGGCTGGAATGATCCCGCTCCGGGTCGATGGGATGTATAAGGCGCTCGCGGGTCACACGAGTCTGGAAGAGGTTCTGCGCGTCGTGATCTGACCGAAGGCCGTCGGCGAGGGTGCGGGCTGCGACTCGGTCGCTCAGGCCAGCGCTGCCTCGTCCACCTCACCGGGCATCTGCCACGGGATCGAGGTGCCCCGAATCGGCTTGGCGGCCTTACTGGTGAGCGCCCCGCTGTCGGCCACGACCATGTTCCGGCCGCCGGTCTTGCCCGCGTACATCAACTTGTCTGCGCGATCGAGAGCGTCCTCGGCGCTGTCAGCGGCAGTCACCACTGTGGCCCCGATCGAGACCGTCACCCGAACCTGATCCTCGCCCTTCTGGATCCACGAGTTCTCCACCAGCATCCGGACCCGCTCGGCGGTGCGTTCAACGGACTTCTCGTCGGCTCCGGGCAGCAGTGCGACCAACTCCTCGCCGCCCCAGCGCGCCGGCACGTCACCCCGGTTCAAACCGTTAGCCAGGGACTGCGCGACCATCCGCAGCACTTCGTCGCCGACTCGGTGACCGAACGTATCGTTGACGGATTTGAAGTGGTCCACGTCCAGGAACAGCAAACCCAAGGTGGTGGTCTCCTCCTGCACGGCCTTCAGCAGGGAGTCCAGGTGGATCTCGCCGAAACGGCGGGGCGGCAGGCCCGTCACGGGGTCGAGCGAGCTGTTGGAATCGGACACCTGCAGGTCGGCGAAGGCATTCTCGATGCGGGTCGTGAACACCTCAACCGAGCCGGTGATCTCGCCGGTCTCATCCCGCAGGGCTTGACCCCGAACGGTTACCGGCACCCGGTGGCCGTCCTTGTGGTGCAGGTAGACCTTGGCGGAGCGGGCCTGGCCATCGCGCATCACCGCAGCGAGTGGACAGCCATGCAGGCAGAGCTGAGTACCGGCATCGTTGACATGGCGCAGGATGCCCTCCGAGCAACTGTGGTCCAGAACCTCCTCGGCGGAGTAGCCGGTGATGTGCTCGGCGCCGCCATTCCAGTAGGTGATTCGACGTTCTCGGTCGACGAAGTACACTCCGTCGGCGATCTGGTCGAGCAAGTCCACGTAGAAATCCTTGTCCACCGCCCACCTCCAGTTCCCCGCGCCGAACTCGACGCCGATTGCTGACGTGCTACCCAAATCTTACGCGCCCAGGCGCTTCGCGGGCCCGACAGGCGTAGCTTCTCCGACATGAAGGCCGCCCACCATCACCGGTTCTGGCCCGAGGCGCCGGGACTTGTGGTGTTGCGGAGCTACCAACGCAGGTGGTTGCGGGGGGACATCGTTGCCGGCTGCACGGTCGCCGCCTATCTGGTTCCGCAAGTCATGGCTTACGCGACTATCGCCGGACTGCCGCCGGTGGTCGGCCTCTGGACGATGATTCCCTGTCTGGCGCTCTACGCCTTGCTCGGCTCGTCCCGGCAGATGTCGATCGGACCCGAGTCGACGACCGCGTTGATGACGACCGCGGCGGTGGCTCCGCTGGCGGGCGGTGATCCGATTCGGTATGCGGTGCTGGCGGCCACTTTGGCAGTTCTGGTCGGCGTGTTCGGATTCCTCTGTTGGGCGATCCGCCTCGGTTTCATCGCCGATCTGCTGTCCCGGCCGGTATTGGTCGGCTACATGGCGGGGGTGGCCGTGTTGATGATCGTCGGTCAGCTGTCGAATCTGACCGGCGTGCCGGTGGCTGGCGATGGCGTCGTCGGGGAGGTGTCCTCGTTCATTGCGGACCTGGCGCGGTTCGATCTGCCGACGCTGATCATGGGTGGCCTGTCGTTGGCGTTCCTGTTCGTGGTGTCCTGGCGCTGGCCGAAGATCCCGGCACCGCTGCTGGCGGTTCTGCTCGGCACCGCGGCGGTAATGATCTTCAACTTGGAGTCGCTCGGGATCGAGGTGGTGGGACCCTTCACCCGGGAGCTGCCCCGGCACGGCCTACCTACGCTTGACGATTTGGGCTTGTTGGCACTGCCCGCGATCGGCGTGCTGCTGGTGGGCTACACGGATTTCATCCTGACCGCTCGGGCCTTCGCCACCCGTGAGAGTGGCAGTGTCGATGCCAATCAGGAACTGTTCGCCCTGGGCGGGGCAAACGTCGCCGCCGGCCTGCTGGGTGGCTTCCCGGTCAGCAGTAGCGGGAGTCGCACGGCACTGGCCATCACGGCCGGCGCCCGGACGCAGCTGTATTCGCTGGTCGCGATGGTCTGGACGCTCGCGGTCATCCTCTTTCTGGGCCCGTTGTTGGCACGGTTCCCCACGGTCGTACTCGGCGCCATCGTGTTGTTCGCCGCCACCAAGTTGGTGGACCTGCCTGGCTTCATCCGGCTCTGGCAGTTCCGCAAGACGGAATTCCTGCTTGCGGTGGTGGCCTTCGCTGGGGTGCTGGTGCTGGGCATTCTGAACGGGGTGCTGATTGCTGTCGCGTTGTCTGTGGCGGAGATGCTGCAGCGGGTCGCCCGCCCGCACGACGCGGTGATGGGGTTCGTTCCTGGGCTGGCGGGGATGCACGACATCGACGACTATCCGGTCGCCGAAACCGTCCCCGGGTTGGTCGTCTATCGGTATGACTCCCCGCTCTTCTTCGCCAATGCGGAGGACTTCCGCGACAAGGCGCTGCAGACCGTCGACGACAGTCCGGACCCAGTCAACTGGCTGATACTGAATATGGAGGCGAATGTGGAGGTGGACATCACTGCGATGTATGCCCTCGACAATCTCCGTGCAGACCTCAACAACCGCGGCGTGGTGCTGGCGCTGACCCGGGTCAAGAATGATTTGCGGATCCCGCTGGCCGCATTCGGTCTGGTGGATTCGATCGGAGCGGATCGGATCTTCCCGACGTTGCCGGTGGCGGTCGAGGCCTACCGGGACTGGTGCAAAACCCAGTCGGCACGGTAGTCCCCGGCCCGCGTTCCATGGCCGCGCCACCTCAAGTCGGTTACGCTTCGAGTCGATGCCTATCCAAAAGCCAATTCAGGCAACGGACGGCCGTGAGGAGCATCGTGACTAACTCCGGGTGGACCGACTCCGGCTGGACCGAGACGGCTAGGTATGAGCCCGGTAACGGTGCTAATCCGATGTCGGCCCCGCCAATGTCAGCACCACCGATGGATGCCCCTGCGTGGGCCGGCGGAGCGCCGCCGCCAGGGCAAGCTGGTCCGGACCCAGGTCAGCTTCCCGGCATGATGCGAGGTCCCGGGATGGCCGGCGAGGCCCAGCGAGGGACCGAGCAGGCATCCCAGGCCGGCGACATGAATCTGTCCGAAGTGCTGCAGGAGATGCTCGCCTACAACGCCTCGGATCTGCACCTGACCGCGAACGCTCCACCGACCATCCGAGTCAACGGTGACCTCCAGCCCCTTCCTGGTCGGGAGCCGCTCACCGGCGAGGTGGTGCAGCGAGTCCTCTACGCGATGATGACCCAGATCCAGCGGGAGCATTTCGAAGAAGATCTGGAATTGGACTTGAGCTACTCGCTGCCCGGGTTGGCGCGATTCCGCGTCAACGTCTACCGCCAACGGGAACACATAGGTGCGGCGTTCCGCGTCATTCCGTTCGAGATCAAACCGCTGCAAGAACTGGGAATCCCCGCGGTCGTCTCCAACTTCGCCTCCTTGCCGCGAGGCTTCGTGCTGGTCACCGGACCTACCGGGTCGGGTAAGTCCACGACTCTGGCGTCACTGATCGACCTGGCGAATCGGACCCGTCGGGACCACATCATGACGGTTGAGGACCCCATTGAATTCCTGCACGAACACAAGCAGTGCCTCGTCAACCAGCGGGAGGTGGGGGAGGACACACTGTCCTTCACGCAGGCCCTGAAACACGTTCTGCGGCAGGACCCGGACATCATCCTGGTGGGTGAGATGCGCGACTTGGAGACGATCTCGGTGGCGCTGACGGCTGCCGAGACCGGCCACCTGGTGTTCGCCACGCTGCACACCCAGGACGCTGCCCAGACCATCGACCGAATCATCGACGTCTTCCCGCCGCACCAGCAACAGCAGATTCGGCAACAGGTCGCAGGCACCCTGCAGGGGGTGGTCTGTCAGACCCTCTGCAAGTCTGCTGATGGCCGCTCGCGGGCGGTGGCGACCGAGGTGATGGTCGCGACCCCGGCAATCCGGAACCTGATCCGCGAAGGCAAGACGCATCAGATCTACTCCGCGATGCAGGCGGGCGCCCAATTCGGGATGCACACGCTTGACCAGCACCTTGCCAATCTGATCAAGACTGGTGTCATCACCTATGAGACCGGCCTCGACAAGTGTCACAATGTCGAGGACTTCACCCGTCTCGCGGGTCGTTAGGAGAGCAGCCATGCCGACCACATTCGAATACGCAGTCCGAGACCGCGCGGGCAAGATCAGTAAGGGACGCCTCGAGGGCGACTCCAAGACCGTGGTGGTCGAGAAGCTCAAGAGCATGGGCTACGCGCCGGTCTCCGTCTCGGAGGTCAAGAAGGGTGGCGGGCTAAACAAGGACCTCAGTTTCGGGCGGAAGAAGCGCGTCAAGCTGAAGGACCTTTCGATCATGTCCCGGCAGTTCGCCGTGATGATCAACGCCGGACTGTCGCTGCTGCGGGCTCTGACAATTCTGGAGGAGCAGTCCGAGAACAAGACGCTGGCGGAGGTGCTGGGCAAGGTCCGGACCGAGGTCGCCGGCGGCACCTCGCTCTCGGCGGCGCTGGCGCACCACCCGGACGTCTTCCCGCCGATCATGATCCACATGACCCGCGCCGGTGAAGTGGGCGGCTTCCTGGACAAGGTGTTGGGCCAGTTGGCCGACAACTTCGAGGCTGAGGTCAAACTGCACGCGAAGATCAAGTCCGCGATGACGTACCCGGTCGTGGTATTCGTGATGGCGATCCTGGCAATGACGGTGATGCTGATCTTCATCGTGCCGGTATTCGCGTCGATGTTCGCCAGCCTCGGTGGAGAGCTGCCGCTACCGACCCGGATTCTGGTGTTCCTCTCCGGCGCGCTGAAGATCATCGCGCCGTTCATCATCGTCGGGCTGATTGTGTTCAT
>CAZJNU010000118.1:0-7287 GCA_964547485.1 uncultured Actinomycetes bacterium | reverse complement strand
TGATCCTGGCGGCCCGGGCGACGTCGCTCTACGTGGTGTCGGGGTCGCTCGCAGCGGGCACCACTGCCCGGGTACTGGAGGCCCTCGGACTGGTGGGCGGCGCCCTGCTCGTGCAGGTGGGGGCGGCCCCCAGCCAGACCCAGCCTCGCACCGGGATGCGGGTAGTCACCGGCTGGCGGGCCGAGGACTTCGCTCTGTCGGCCGTGCCCGATCCACATCCGGTCAGCAGTGGATACCGACCATGACCAGGGCCGACGTCTTCCGCCGGGTACTGGGAGTGGCCCTGCTGTGTCTGGTTGGCTCCTCAGTCTGGTCGCGCTACCTGGGATGGCCCGCGACGGCCGCCAGAGTGCTTCCGGTGGTCATCGGAGTGTGCGTGGCCTACTGGGCCGGGGTCGTACTCGGACGCCGGGTGTCCCGGGGTCGCGGGGCGCTGCTGGCCGTCGCAGTCACAGTTCTCGGATCGATGTTGGCCGGTGCGTTCTCACTGCCGGACCCAAAAGGTCGACAGGGCCTGGAGGTCTATACCGACAGCATCGTGCAGTGGCTCGGCACCCTGATCGGGTCGACTGTCCCAACCGTGGTCACACCGGACAGTGTCACCGCCGCCACGATTGTCGCCGGCTACCTGACCCTGATCGCCTGCCTGACCGTCACGACGGCCGCACCGGCGGTCTCGCTGCTGCCGTCGTCGCTGCTGTTCATCACCACCCTCGCCTTCACCCAAGGCTCACCCATCTCGGTGGTGCCATTCGCGGTCGCCTACCTACTGGCCCTGGGGTTGGCGTTGAGCCTCTGGCCGTCCAGCCGAGCCGCCACCGCAGTGGCCGACGGCGAAGCATTCTCCTCGGTCGAGTTGGAGCCGGTCCATGGTCGCTTCAAGCGCACTTTGATGGTCCTCCTCGTCACCGCGTTGATCGCCGGGCTTGCGGTGGCCGGTGGGCTGGCGTCCGGGCTGGGATCGCTGCGGACGCCGTTCGACCCACACCGCAGCAGCGGCTACCGAACCGAGGACGAGACCGACGCCGTACGCACGGCTACCGCCTGGCAGACGGTGGAACGCGACACCGTCAAGACCCTGTTCACCCTCAAGCCCAGCAGCCCCCCACCGGCCGTCTGGTGGGCCATCTTGGAGGGCTACGACGGATCGACCTGGGGCACGACCCAGCCCTACGACCGGATCACCGGGGAGATTCCCTATCCCGGAATCGTCCCTGCGAACACTCTGCCCGTCAACAGCCAGGTGACTACCACCGACAACCTGGTCGGTGCGTGGCTGCCCACGCCCTACCGGGCGACCGGCATCAGCAGTGGACCATTCCTGTCGAACCCCGCCGGCGGCCTGTCTGTGTCGGGCGGGGACGCGAAGAACTTGAGCTACTCAACCATCTCCCGGATCACCGCCTTGACGGATCCCGCTCAGTTGGTGTCGGCAACACCGCTGAGCAAGGCCGACGGCTATACCGCGACGGCCCTGCCAGGCCAGTTCCCAATCGAGTTGGCCACCATCGCTAGCGGTGCGATGAGCATCGACGGCACTGACTTCGAGAAGCTGACCGCACTGGCTGAGTACACCTCCAATCCGGACGAGTATCAGATCGACCCGACCAGCACGGACACCGGGATCGGGTATCAGGAACTCATCACTGTGATGACCGAGACCGGCACCGGTACGCAAGCACAGTTCGCCACTGCCTTTGCACTGATGGCCCGCTCGCAGGGCTATGCGAGTCGGATCAGCGTCGGCTACTCACTGCCCCCAAACGGAACCGTCACCACCCGGAATGTGTTGGTGTGGGCCGAGATCGGATTCAAGGACATCGGCTGGATCCCGTTTGCGGCAGCGCCGGGGGATCTGACCGCCGGGGTGCCCGTGCCGGTTGCCAAACCTCGACCCAAACCGAAGCCCAGCGCCAGCCCTTCACCGACTACCGCCACCCCGACCCCGACCCCGTCGCCCACACCCACCCCTAAGCAGACCCAGCAACACGACTCCTGGCTGGACCTGCGTGTGGCCGGCACGATCCTGGTGCTGGTGCTGGCACTGATCGGCTGGCCCCTGTACGTTTCCTGGCGCCGGGTCCGGGTGCGCGGGTCGCTCCATGCTGCCGACCCGGCGGCCGACGCCATCGGCGCGTGGGTCTGGGTGCGCACGGGGGCGGACCACTTGGGCCGACCTATGTCCGACACCGAATCCCCCGCCCGGGTAGTCCGGGATCGTCGAGCGCCCAATGCCCTCGCAGCTGTCGCCGAACATGCCAACCGCGCGTTGTACTCACCGGAGCCGCTCACCGCAGGCGGGGCGAAAGATGCCTGGCGGGCCGGGGACGCCTACCTGCGACAGATCCGAGCCGAAGGAGGAATACGCGCCCGGTTGCGATGGGTGCTGCTCCCGGTCGGCAGGCCGGAGAGGTGGGTGGCTGCCGATGATCCGGCTCAGTCCGAAGTTTCCCGCGGCCGCAGCCGTAAGGACACGGAGTTGATGCAGTAGCGCTGATCGGTGGGCGTCGGGTAGCCCTCGCCGGAGAAGACGTGACCCAAGTGTGAACCACAACTCGCGCACCGGACTTCGGTGCGGACAGCGCCGAGCGAACGATCAGTCAGCAGTACGACCGAGTCCCCTGCCAGCGGCGTGAAGAATGCGGGCCAGCCGCAATGGGCATCGAATTTCGTGTCCGACGCGAAGAGCTCCGCATCACAGGCCCGACAGGAGTAGACGCCCTCGGTTGTGGTCGTCTCGTACTCCCCGCTGAAGGGACGCTCGGTACCAGCTCGCCGAAGAACGTCGTACTCCTGCCGGGTCAGCCGACTCCGCCAGTCGTCTTCGCTGAGGACCACCGGATACTCTTCGCCGTCGGGGCGGACCGGACCATCTTTGGCTGGCGATGACGCAGACATACTTCTCCTGACGTTGGTGTTCAGCCAGCGTGCAGCAAGTTCACCAGTTCCGCGAGTCCAATTCTCCGGCCCGTGTAGAACGGGATCTCTTCGCGCACGTGCAGCCGGGCGCGAGAGGCCCTTAGGTGTCGCATCAGATCCACGATCCGATGGAGTTCATCGGCCTCGAACGCGAGAATCCACTCGTAGTCGCCGAGCGCGAAACTGGCGACGGTGTTAGCTCGCACATCCGGAAACGACCGACCCATCTGGCCGTGCTCGACGAGGAGTTCCCGTCGCTCGGCATCGGGCAGCAGGTACCACTCGTAGGAGCGGACGAATGGGTAGACGCAGACGTACCGTTTCGCGTTCTCGTCGGCGAGGAACGCCGGCACATGCGACTTGTTGAACTCGGCCGGTCGATGCAATGCCAGCTGTGACCACACCGGTTCAAACGTCGCACCCAGCGTGGTCCGAAGCACCTCGTGATAGGTGTCCTGCAGTAGATCGGAAGTTTCGGCATGCAGCCACAGCATGATGTCGGCATCGGCTCGCAAACCGCCCACGTCATACCAACCACGATGAATGACACCACGCTCGCCCGCTGTGGCCAACACCTGCTCAACCTCCGCCACCGCCGCGACACGATCAGGCAACCGACCACGCCCGGAGCGGAACACTGACCAGGTCGTGTACCTGATCTGATCGTTGATGTCCTTCGCTTTGACCCGCGACGGAGGCTGGTCAGCCATGAGCGTCCACCGAATGCGGTCCACGCTCCTGCAGTTGGCGCGAGACGGTTCGAGCCGCGGTCGCACCGGAGGCGATGCAGGCGGCAATCCCGACACCGTCATAGGCCGCACCTGCCAGTGCCAGCCCCGGTGCGTCCAGCAGTGCATCTCTCGCTCGCTGGATCAGATCCACGTGCCCCACCCGATATTGCGGTAACGAGTCCTGCCATCGGGTGACCCGGGCGTCGAGCACCCCAATCGGCAACCCCGCGATCTCCGCCAATTCCACCTGGGCGAGCTCTACCAACTCCGCGTCATCCCGCTGCAACACCTCGTGATCGCCATAGCGACCGAGCGAAGTGCGAATGATCGTTGTGCCACCCCGTGCCCGCCGACCGCCCTCCCGAGCCAACCACTCCCACTTGTTCGAGCTGTAGGTCACACCCTTGATCCGGAAACCCTCCACCGGCGGCACCAGGAAACCGCTGCCGACGAGTTCCGGCAGCCCGGCCGTCCGGTAGGCCAAGGTCACGACAGCCACGCTGGCCGACTCCACCGACCGAAGTTGAATCGCAGCGAACGGAGCACTTGTCCGGAGCAGTCGAGCCGCAACCGGGGCCGGGACCGCGAGGACGACAGCGTCGAATTCATAGCTCGCGTCATTGGCCACCATCTGCCAGCCACGCTCCGTCCGGCGCAGTCGTTCCGCCGTCACGCCGGTGCGAATCATCGCCCCTTTTGCGAGCAGCGCGTCGGCGGTCTTGGCTGCCAGTCGGGCGACGCCACCCCGGATGCCTGCGAACACCGGCCCCCGCCTGGCACCGACGTTGGAGGCCGACCCGGTGCGGGTCTCTCGAGCGGCATTCAACAGCGAAGACTGCCGGGTCACAGCTCGGAACAGGAACGGATTCGCCATCCGCAGACTGATCTCGTCGGCGTTGCCGGCGTACACCCCGGCCAGTAATGGCTCAGCTAGTCGGTCAACGACCTCTCGCCCCAACCGTTCGGTCAACAGCCGACCGACGGAGATGTCGGCGCCGACTTCAGTGCCGGACAGCAATTGGTCGAAGGGGATCCGCAAGAGCCCCGGGATAGACATGATCCGACTGGCCGCCAGCGCCCGCAGATCGGTCGGTACGCCGCTGACCAGCCCAGGAGGCAGCGGCCGCAGCTCACCGCGGCTCAGCACGAACGCCTCCGCGGTGGCCGGATGCACAATTGAGGGCCGAAGTCCGACCGCAGCTGCCAGCCGTACCGCTTCGGGGCGAACCGCCAACATCGACTCTGCACCCTCGTCGACCTGAATTCCCGCCACCTTGCTGCTGCGAAGCTTTCCGCCGACCTGTTCCGCGGAATCGAACAGAGTGACTGAGACATCGCCGGTGGCAATCAGTTCCCACGCGGCGGCGAGTCCCGCGATTCCGGCGCCCACCACTGCCACCTCGGGGCGTTCCGGTCTGCCAACAGCCATCTGCGGATCCTCCCACCACTTCAACCGGCCCCGTGCCCACCGCCTGCGTCGGCCCGCACGCGCGAATCAACCGACCCGCCTCCCCAGGCTAGCCGGAACCGGGTGTCCATCTCGTCAGTGCCTAGAACTCACCAGAACCTAGGAACCGGCGTGAACCTGCGCCACCACCTCGGTGAGCACACCCGGGTCCGTGGCCGGGAGCACGCCGTGGCCGAGGTTGAAGATGTGCCCTGGCAGGTTCGCAGCATCCGCCAGCACTTGGGCGACTCGGCTCGCGACGGCCTCGGGACCGGCAAACAGCAGGGCCGGATCCAAGTTGCCCTGCAGCGCGAAATCCGGCCCGACTCGATCGGCCGCGGCAGCCAGCGGCACCCGGAAATCTACCCCGACCACCTCGGTACCGGCCTCTGACATGGCCCCGAGTAGTTCACCGGTGCCCACCCCAAAGTGGATCCGGGGGGCACACTCGACATAGGACAGCGCGGTCCGGGAATGCGGCAGCACGAACTCACGGTAGTCGCGCTCGGCCAGTGCACCCGCCCACGAGTCAAACAGCTGCACCGCCGAAGCCCCAGCCGCCACTTGCAGCGCCAGGAACGCACCCGCGATGTGCGCCAACCGGTCGGCTAGGTCATGCCATAGCTTCGGTTCCGACACCATCAATGCCTTCGTGGCGGCATGGTCCTTGCTGGGGCCACCCTCGATCAGGTAGCTAGCCAATGTGAATGGTGCGCCGGCGAACCCGATCAGCGGTGTCGGTCCAAGTTCCGGCACCAGCATTCGCACCGCCGTCAGCACGCCCTCTACGTCGTCCGCGGTCAAGGCCCGCAGCGATGACACGGCGGCCAGGTCGCGGATGGGTTCCGCCACCACCGGGCCGACGCCGGGGACGATGTCCAGGTCGATCCCGATCGCCTTCAATGGCACAACGATGTCGCTGAAGAAAATTGCCGCATCCACACCGTGGCGGCGGACAGGTTGGAGCGTGATCTCCGTGATCAGTTCCGGCGTGAAGCACGCCGTCAGCATCGGTATGCCAGACCGCAATTCCCGGTATTCGGGCAATGACCTACCCGCCTGCCGCATGAACCACACTGGCGTCCTGGATACCGGACGCCGCAGTGCCGCATTGATCAGATCTGCGCCGGAGGTGGCCCCTGTCACCAGCGGATGGGCGGGGGGCAATTCCAGGATCGGATCGACTGTTCTCACCTGGAAATCCTGCATGTGGCGGCCACGAACGTGATCTTGCCACACGATCCGACACCCCGACAGCCGACGCAACGCCGTGGTTCCGGCTCACGACTCTTACCCTGGGACCATGTCACGGTTCGGCGCTGAGGGCGCAGCAGGCTCGGACTTCGACCGCGCGGCCGCGGCAGTGCGCTCCATGAGGTTCCGGCCGGAACTGGAACTGGCCGAAGCACCCGCGCCCAAGCGGATGGCCCCCGCGGCCCTGGCGGTGACCGCCGAGGTGCTGCTGGCAGAAGACGAACTGGGTACCGGGCGATTGGTGGTGCTGCACAACCCGGCAGGCGAGGAGGCGTGGGACGGCGACACGCGACTGGTGCTCTATGTGGACGCACTGGTGGAGGATGATCTGGCTGGGGATCCGCTGCTGCCCGAGGTCGGCTGGTCCTGGCTGACAGAGTCGCTGACAGGGGTGGATCTGGTGGCCCTCGGGGGTACCGTCACGCGAGTGCAGTCACAGTCTTTTGACGCAATGGCAGATCGACCCAATGAGGGCCGGGTGCAACTGCGAGCGTCCTGGACGGCGCTCTCCGTGATCGACCTGCCCGATCATGTCCAAGCGTGGGCGGACCTGCTCGCAACGGCCTGCGGGCTGGAACCGATCCCAGTCGGGATTTCACTGCTCAACCCGCGCGGTCACGCCGGACACTAGGCACTCCACCGGCGGGCAGCTGCGCGTCACCGAGAGTTCACCGGCAGGGGCGTAAAGTCCACCGTAGATCGTGCCGATCCATCCATCAGACGTATGCAGAAGCCCGGCCGGAGAGCCGACAGTGACCGAGTGCAATCGCGGTGACGACGGCGGCTATCGGTGGGAGACCGCAAGGAGGGTGAGATGACCAGCCAACTTTCGGCGCCGCGCAGCACGGAGACTCGGCCTCACGGACGGTTGCCGCACGCGGGCGCAGTGGTGATCTCCCCGGACCCGCTCCGGCGATCACAGTTGGTGGCCTTAAC
>CAZJNU010000117.1:0-7499 GCA_964547485.1 uncultured Actinomycetes bacterium | reverse complement strand
CCACCACATCGAAACGTGGACCGCAGGGGGCGAGACTTCACTGCAAAATTTGGCCCTGCTGTGTTCGATGCACCATCACCTCATCCACACCGGAACCTGGACCATCCAAATCGGAGACAACGGCCACCCAGAAGTCACCAAAGTGTGGACCTACCCCAGACGGCGCTGACACCGACGGGGGCACCTGAGACCCAGAGGCACCCGACCCCCGAGCTCACCTGACAACCCGGGGGCACGCCGACACCCGGGTGGGCTGCCAACACCGACAACCCACCCGGGCATCAGGCGCGCGCGGGGCGGAGTTGGGCGCGCCAACGAGTTCGGGAGCGCAGGAAGGGCAGGCGCGCAACGGACGAGTGCGATCGTCTGGTGCCGGCTCGCGCAGTCAACTGGCTGCGACTACAGATTTCCGCTGGGCCTCCGCAGCCATGACAGGTCGGGTGACGCCACAATTGCCGCATGGACACAAGCACGACCGCGCCACTCGCGAGCCAAAAGTCGCGCAGAGACTGGTTCCACGAAGCGATCACGATGGCGCTCTACGTTGGGCTATCCCTGCTCGCGGTCCTGGTGGCTCAGCCACCGAACGCCTCACCGTCTGAGTCGGATCTGTGGCTGACCATTCTGATCACTGCCGTGGCCCTACTGTTGGCTCATCAGGTAGCCTTCCGGCTCTCCACCCGCCTCGTCAACAAGGGCCTACTCGACCCGAGCGCCCTACGGCTGCTGGCCGCTCAGAGCGCAGGCGGGATGTGTGTCGCAGTTGTTGCCGCGCTCCCCGTCCTGGTGTGGGGCACCTCAGGTATCCCAGTCTCCGAGGGACTGATTCTTGCCTTCGTGGCAGCCACTGGCTATCGCGCCGCCAGACTAGTTCCAGCCAGTCGGCCGCGGGCTCTCTTCTACGTGGGTCTTGTTGTCGTCGTCGTGATCGGCGTTCTGGTGATCAAGGGGCTTGTGGCCCACTGACGCAACTGGCTTTCTGCTAGTACCGATCCCGACGGGCCTTGACCTTCTTGCCCTTGATCCGGGTGGCAGAAAGGGCCGCGATCACTTCCTTGGCCGCGTCCGCGGGGACCTCCACCGTGCTGAATCGTGCAGAGATGTCGATCACCCCCACCTCTGAGCCAGCCAAAGTCGTCTCGTTCGCGATCGCGCCCACCACATCCTGCGGCCGGATGCCCGCCTCGGAGCCGGCGGAAAGGAAGATCCGCTGCATCTTGCCCCTTGAACCGCCACCACGAACCTTCTGACCGCCACGGCCACGGGTGGACGACTTGCCGCCGCTGCCAACCCGATCCCCGCGCCGCTCCGAGGAACTGAACTCCACTTGTGGAATATCGGCTTCCCCTGCTTCCCCGACGGTCGCCAAGTGCGCCATCTTGATGGCGGCCAACGTCACTTGATCTATGTCGAAGTCGACCGTCAGCGAGCCAAGCAGACCGCGGTAGTCATCCAAATCCTCGTCGAGGCAAATCCGCGCAAGATTGTCGCGAGTGGCGGCAAGCCGGCGCTCCCGAAGCTCAGCGGAAGTCGGCACTTTCGCAATATCAATCTTCTGACGAAGACTTCGCTCAATCGTTCGGAGCAGCCGTTGTTCCCGTGGTTCGGCAATCGTGATAGCCACCCCTCGTCGATCACCCCGGCCAACCCGACCGATCCGGTGAACATACGACTCGGGGGCCGCCGGCACATCGAAATTGATGACGTGTGTCAGGTGATCGATATCGAGCCCCCGGGCAGCCACATCAGTCGCCACCAACAGTTCAGCATTGCCACTGCGCAGCCGACCCATCACCCGATCCCGCTGCGCTTGATCCATGCCGCCGTGCAAGCCCTCAGCCCGGTAGCCGCGACCATTTAGCGTTTCTGCTAGCTGATCGACCTCGTCGCGGGTACGACAGAAGACCAATGCAGCAGTTGGCGCCTCGACATCCAGAATCCGCCCGAGGGCCGCGACCTTGTGTGCCCTGGCCACGATGTAGGCGGTCTGTTGGATCTTCGGGCCGTCACCTTCGCTTTGGACTTCGCGTGGGATTTCTATCCGCAGCGGATCGCGCAGGTGAGCCTTGGCGATCCGCAGGATCCGCTTCGGCATCGTTGCCGAGAACATCACCGTCTGACGTTCCGACGGCGCCTGATCGAGGATTGCCTCGATATCTTCGGCGAACCCCATGTCCAGCATTTCGTCGGCCTCGTCGAGGACGACCGTCTGGACTTCAGATAGCGACAGCGTCCCGCGCTGGAGGAGGTCCAATGCCCTGCCCGGCGTCGCCACCACGATGTCGACGCCCCTCTTGAGGGCGCTGATTTGTCGCCCGATCGGCTGCCCGCCGTAGACCGGCAGCGTTCGCATCCCGAATGGCCTGCCGTAGCGATGCACAGCTTCAGCGACCTGCATGCAGAGCTCTCGCGTCGGCGCCAACACGAGTGCAGTGGGTTTCGTGCCGCGATCCATCCCGGCGCGCTGGTTCAGCAGCGGCAGCGCGAACGCGGCCGTCTTCCCGGTACCGGTTGCCGCCTGGCAGAGCAGGTCCTTTCCTGCCAACATCTCCGGGATGGCCGACCGCTGAATCGGGGTTGGCGCCTCGTAGCCGAGCTGGGTCAGACTCTCAGCAAGTTCGGTCAGGAGCCCCAACTGGGCGAATTCGTTCACACTTTCGGTCGCGTCCACCCGATCAATCTGTCACGTCGCAACCGGCTCCTGGCCCCCGGGCAGCGAGACGCCATCCCCGACGTGCGCCTGGGCGGCTACCCGCGAGACTGACTACATGAGATTCCTGGCAGCGGCAGTCAGCACCATGCTGGTCATCGTCTATGCGGCAGGTTCAGGTATCTGGGTCTCCACCGGCGACACGTGGTACCGAGGGCTGACACGACCAGCGTGGCAGCCGCCGGACGTTGTCTTCGGTCTGATCTGGCCCTACAACTTCGCTGTCCTGATCGCCGCGGGAATCGCAGTGGCCGTGACCGGCACGGCGGCGCAGCGGTGGCTGTGGCTTTCGACACTGGCGGTCAGCATCGTGGGCGCGCTGGCCTGGGCCTGGCTGTTCTATGTCGGCCACAACATGTGGGCCGCAGCTGCGTGTCTTCTTCTCGCCACGCTGGCAACTATGCCAGCACTGGTGGTCGCCTGGCGTGCGCAGACCTGGGCGGGAATCCTGCTCGTTCCCTATCTCGCCTGGCTGGCGATCGCCACCTCATTGGCCGCTGGCTACGCAGCCAAGAACTGAGGAGCCACGTCGCGGCCGCCACCCCGCGGCACTACCTACGAATCGCGGCGAAGATCTCGGACCAATGGTCCCGGGCCACCCAATGGCCAGCGCCCGGCACAGCCGTCAAGGTCGAGTTGGGTATCACGTCAGCGAGGCGATGCGACCAGCCCGGTGGACAGAGCTCGTCGTCGCTGCCATGCCAGAGATGCACGGGCACCGCCAACTGTGCGAGGTCGAAACCCCAGGGTGCATTCCAGATTCGATAGTCGTCCACTACTCCCCCCGGATCTGACAGTCCCTCGACGGTCGCCCGGATGAACTCCTGCGGATCACGGGTTATCGCAGACCTCGACTGCGCAGACAGGTCGCGAACGGTGGACTTCACGAGCTGTCGAGGCGCGCGCGCTGCCACTAACCGCATGGCCGTGAACGCGGCCCGATCAAGGATCGATCCCGCGCCGGAAAACCGCAGGAACAGCCTGTCCATCGAGTTGATCTCCGACAGCATGCCTGGCCAGTCGCGTGGGATTCCGCTCGCGATCAGGACCACATCGCTGACGTGATCCGGGAGGTAGTTGCCGATCGCCGCCGCGTAGGCACCGCCGAAGGACCACCCCATGGTGGCGACACGGTCGGCACCGAGATGCTCGGTCAACTCCGAAACATCTCCGGCCCAGTCCGCCAGGGTGAAACCGGGATGGCGCTGAGATAGTCCGATACCGGGACGATCGGGAGCCAGTAGCCGGATACCGGCGACCCGGGCAGGTGCGTCCGCGGATCCGGCATCTATCCGGCTACTCAATCCGCCGTGGCAGTAGACCACCGGGAAGCCCTTGGGATCGCCAAGCTCCGAGTAGCCGAGAATCCTGCCGTCGGAGAGTCGGATAACACGATCACGAGGTCCGAGTCGGCGCGTCACCCGGTGCACCCTAACTTGCCGGAACGTCTGCGACCACACCGTTGCGACGAATGCGCGAGCGTGACGGCAGCACCGTGTCACCGTCGGCACCGTTCACAAGTACCGCCAGCACGACCGCAACGTCGACTTCTTGCGCTCGCCCGAAGGACTCGACCAGCTGCCAGAGGTCAACGAGCATCAGTTCGGCGACCCACTTCGCCAATTCCAGCGGCGGGCGCCGGAAGAACTGCGAGTCACTCCGAAGCAGCCGAGCCCGGACGAGCGACTGCTCGGGATCGAGCGGGTCGATCTGCACCTCGGCAGCCATCGGGTCGCCGGCAGCATCCTCAGCCCATGCAGCCGCGGCAACCAGTGACCCGCAGGCGGTGGTCGCGTGGCTGCGACCCCGTCGCATGACCTGACCGTAGGTGCCATCGGGTAGCAGACCCACGTGGGGCATGGCGAACACCACCACCTGCTGCCGGCGCACCTCCTCCGGAGTGTGGTCAAGCACTGCGCGCATGCCCGTCACTCCCGCCAACGGAAGCCCGGAGAGACTGCTGAAGTCAAAGGCGTTGTTCCACCAGCGTCGGACCCCGGCCCGGAGTTCGGCAACAAGCTCATCGCGGCAGGAGGCCGTCACCGCCAGGGCCTCGCCTGGATGGAAGCCTTCGGCGTCCAACCAACGTGTCCGCTCGGCGAGGTACTCCGCTAGCGGAGTTGCCGCGTCGTCGTTGCCGGTCCCGGTGTGCGCCACTCCGCAACCCTAGACAGCCGCCAGCGGGAAGGCACTGACCGCCCGTTCGTGGCGGGACCTCAATCGTCCCTGACTGCTAGGGTCGAAACGACCACCGGGGCAGCGGTTCGCCTACGTTCCGGGTCATGTCCCAGCGGACATCTGGCGAGCCGAGCCCCCACCGAAGGACGCAAGAAGGCGAGTCGCGTGAGTTCACTATTGATGACAGGTTTCCCGGGCTTCCTCGGCTCCGCCCTGCTGCCGAAGCTGCTGGCCAGGCGCGACGGAGTGGTAGCCGTTTGCCTTGTCCAACCCCAGCACCTTGAGGCTGCCGAACGGCGCCTCGCCGAGATCGAAGAGGCGCATCCACACACGGTAGATCGGATCGAACTGATCACCGGCGACATAACGGCCGCCGGACTTGGGGTGGATCCGGATGATTCTGATCGACTGGATGACGTGACCGAAGTCTGGCATCTGGCAGCCGTCTACGACCTGACTGTGCCGGAGGCCGTGGCTCAGCGGGTCAACGTGGATGGCACTGCTCGCATCATCGACTTCTGTTGGTCCCGGGAGAACCTGCACCGACTCCAGTACGTCAGCACCTGCTACGTCAGCGGCAACTACGACGGCGAATTCCCCGAGGACGGCCTGGCAGAGGGTCAGGGTTTCCTCAACCACTACGAATCCACCAAGTACGCAGCCGAGCTGCTGGTGCGGGAGGCGATGGAGGCAGGCCTGCCGGCGACCATCTACCGACCGGGGATCGTCGTCGGAGACTCGCAGACCGGCGAGACCCAGAAGTACGACGGACCCTATTTCCTGGCCACGTTCATGCGGAAGCAGCCGATGGTCGCGGTGGTCCCTGCAGTCGGCAACGCTGACGAGGTCAAGGTCTCTTTGGTGCCGCGGGACTTCGTAATCGAGGCGATGGACGAGCTGTCTGTGATGGACAAGTCCCTCGGCCGGACCTACGCCCTGACCGACCCCAACCCGCCGACGGCCCGACAACTTGTCGATGCGTTCGCCGGCCACCTCGGCAAGCGGGTGATCTGGGTGCCGCTTCCGCTGAGCATCACCCGAGCTCTGGTCGGTTCCGTGCCCGGGATGGAACGCCTGCTCGGTCTGCCCGCCGAGGGGCTCGACTATTTCGCCTCCCCCACCACCTACTCGACCGCGAACACGACGGCCGACCTGGTCGGCACCGGCCTGAAATGCCCGAACTTCGACAGTTACGCGGGTCGACTCATGGACTTCATGGTCGACCACCCGGAATTCGACGCGTCAGCGATGGTCTGACCGTTGCAGCCACTCCCGCAACTACCCAAGGAGTCACAGTGACCGAGGACCAGCCTGCGATCATCGTCAACGTCAGCCTCGCCGACTCGGATCGTGACTTCGACGAGGAGGTGACCTTCCTCGAACACGACTTCCGGCTGGTGCGGGTGGGAACCGACGGCAACGTGACGGCCGCTGAGGAACTCGTCCGGGAGTGGGATGGGTTGGCCTCCGCCATTGCTGTGACCGGAATCCGGGAGGCGCGCGCGGCCGGCCTGTACGACGGCGAACTGGCAGCGGTCGAGCGGGTGATGAGCGCGGCCACCAACTCACCGGTGGTCGATGGCCATGCGTTGCGCGATGTCCTGCAGGAGTGGGCGATCCGCACGCTGCAAACCGACCTGCCTGGGTTCTTCAACAATGCGCGCACCGTTGTCCTCGGCGGTGTCAACCATGCCCGGACCACCCGGATCCTGCGCGAGTACACCGACAACCTCGAGTTCGCCGATCCGCTATTGCGGCTCGACCTGCCCGCAAGATTGGACTCCAACGCGGCCTTAGGTCTGGCAGCCGACGTCGGGATGTGGCCGATCCGGCAGTTGCCGGCCGCCGTGAAGTCGCAGATCAAGGCACCCGGTCAAGGCATAAGTCACGCGTTGGCCCGCCGTGCCGCTCGAGACTGCGATGTGGTGGTCGCGACCTATGACGAGTTGATCGGCTTCGGCTTGGAGGACCTCGCAGGCAAGACGCTGGTGACCTCCGCGATCTCCGACGAACGGCTGGCGGAGCTGGCAAGTCGGGGGGTGGACATGGTGCTGGACGCGACTCCGCAGCCATTCGACGTCACCGTCTCGGCGGCCGTGCTGGAGGCGATGATGAGGTCCATCGCGACCAACGCGTCGGGCAACCTGACCAACGACGACCTGCTGGACATGATCGTCTCGGCCGGGATGGAGCCGCGCGTCCTCTACCCGAGCGGCCCCAAGCGAAAGAGCCGGTTCGCGTTCGTGATCCATCCGTTGTCGCAGAAGTTCTTCGAGGCAGTGGAGCCGCTCGGCACGATTTCCAAGGTGTCACCACCGATCGTGATGGATGCGGTGGAAAAGGTGATGGCCTACGCGCCCCCGTTCACCTACAGCCACATCACCGGCATCAAGTCACCCACCGGCGCCGAGGCGGAGGGCTGGCTGATCACAGTCGGCGGCACCCCCAAGGAACTGATGGCGCACAAGCCGGAGTTCACCTATGCCCGACTGCTGCACGCAGCCGAGACTGCGAAGAAGTTGGGTGCCCAGATCATGGGACTGGGGGCGTTCACCAAAGTGGTCGGCGACGCGGGAGTCACCGTCGCCAAGCAGGCGCCGCTGCCGATCAC
>CAZJNU010000116.1:0-7524 GCA_964547485.1 uncultured Actinomycetes bacterium | reverse complement strand
GCGGCAGCCGCGCGCGCCTCCGGGGAGGGGCTGATCGCGGAGGGTCGCGACATCGGCACTGTCGTGCTGCCAGACGCAGACGTGAAGCTCTTTCTGACAGCTGACCCGGACGTGCGGGCCGCCCGGCGAGCCGCCGAGGATGGCGCGCGTGGCCATGGCGGACATGTCGCCAGCACGGCAGCCGATCTGGCCCGCCGTGATGCTGCCGATTCCGGTCGGGCCACCAGCCCCTTGCGGCAGGCTGATGACGCGGTGGTCATCGATGCCAGTTACGACTCGCTGGCCGACGTCATCGCTCGGGCGTTGGCCGTGATCCAGGAACGCACTGGGGATCGGCGATGAGCACCGCCACCGAGCCGGGCGGCCAGTTGGTGTTGCCGAGCGAGCGAGGAGTCGCCCAGGCCAGGCGGCTCGCGTTGCCGCTGTTCAATCGCTGGTATCGGCTGTCGGTGGCGGGCGCACGGAACATCCCCGCGGCCGGTCCAGTGATCATCGCCGGCAATCACCTTGGCCTGCTCGACGGTCCGTTGATGGTGCTGGCAGCACCGCGGCCGGTCCATGCGCTCGCGAAGAGCGAACTCTTCGCGCCGCCGTTGAATCGGGTGCTCGGGGCCACCGGACAGATTCCGATTCGATATGAGGCGCCGGACCGACGAGCCATCGCAGTGTCGCTGCAATTGCTGCGACGGGGGCGGGCGCTGGGGATCTTTCCGGAGGCACATCGCGGAACTGGAGATGTCAGCACGATCCGGCACGGCGTCGGCTACCTGGCGCTGGTCACAGGTGCTCCGGTGGTGCCGATGGCGATTCTGGGGACGCGTCTACCCGGTATGGGTAAGGACGGATTTCCGCCCCGAGGGTCGCGGCTGCACGTCACCTACGGTCGCCCGTTCGCGCTCAGCACCACCGGTGACGTGGCCCGTCGATCGGTGATTGCGGCCGCCGCGGAATCGATCCGGCAGCAGTTGCACGACCTCGTGGTGGACACCTGCCGCGAGACCGGGCAGGAACTGCCCGGACCTCTGCCCAACGGAAAGCAGGACTCTGATGACTGACTCCAGCGCGACTGGCGGCGATGGCGGGTTCGACGCAGCGGTCGACAGTGGGGACCTTGGTGACGCTGACGGCGCGGGCCTTGACGCTGGCGAGGAGTTGCTGACCGGCGACGCTTACCTGGACTTCGACGATGATGCCGACCCCGACCTGCTGGTGAGGGCTGTCGCCGGTGACGCGGGTGTACCGACGGGTCTGGACGCTCTGGTCGATGCGGCGTCCGCCGCCGGCGGGTTGGAAGCAGAGGCGGCTCGACCGGTTGTGGCTGTTGTCGGACGCCCCAATGTCGGCAAGTCGTCGCTGGTCAACCGCATCCTGGGTCGCCGGGCAGCGGTGGTCGAGGACGTGCCGGGGGTCACCCGCGACCGGGTGACCTACGACGCCGACTGGAACGGCCGCGAGTTCATCGTGATGGACACCGGCGGTTGGGAGACGAAGACCCGCGGGATGGCCGCACTCGTTGCCGCGCAGGCGGAGCGCGCCATGAACGACGCCGACGTGGTGGTGTTGGTCGTCGACGCTCGGGTCGGAGCGACCGATACCGATGAGGCAGTGGTCAAGGTTCTCCGGCGCTCAGGCGTGCCGGTGCTGCTCGCAGCGAACAAGGTCGACGACACCCGGGCCGAGTTGGAGGCCTCCGCCCTCTGGAGTCTGGGGTTGGGTGAACCGCTGCCCGTCTCTGCCCTGCACGGGCGGGGCAGCGGCGACTTCCTCGACCGGCTGTTGGAGGTCATGCCCGAACATGGCCGCGGGGCCGATCGGGAGACCGGACCGCGACGCGTCGCGCTACTCGGAAAGCCCAACGTCGGAAAGTCCAGCCTGCTCAATCAGCTCGCCGGCAGTGAACGGGTGGTCGTCGACGATGTGGCCGGCACCACCGTTGATCCAGTGGACGAACTGGTGGAGATCAAGGGAACACCTTGGTGGTTCGTCGACACAGCAGGTATCCGGCGACGGGTGCGGGAGGCCTCTGGCCATGAGTACTACGCCAGTCTGCGAACTCGGACCGCGCTGGAGCGGGCCGAGGTCGCAGTCGTGCTGGTGGATGCCAGCGAGCCGCTGACAGAGCAGGATGTCCGGCTGGTCACGATGGTCGTCGACGCCGGCCGGGCGCTGGTGCTGGCGTGCAACAAATGGGATCTGATGGACGATGAGCGGCGTCGCTACCTCGAACGGGAGCTCGAGCGGGACCTGGTCCAGATCCCCTGGGCGCCGCGGGTCAACATCTCGGCGAAGACCGGTCGCGGCGTTGAGAAGCTCGTACCCGAATTGCAGCACGCCCTGACCTCCTGGCAACGGCGCATCTCCACTGGGCGCTTGAACACCTTTCTGCGTGAGCTCGCCGACGAGCATCCGCATCCGCTGCGCGGCGGTCGCCAGCCACGCATCCTGTTCGGGACCCAGGCGGGAGTGTCACCGCCCACCTTCATCCTGTTCACCACCGGCTTCCTCGAGGCGGGTTACCGCCGCTTCATTGAGCGGCGGCTACGTGAGGAGTACGACTTCACCGGGACACCGATCCAGATCAACCTGCGGATTCGGGAGAAGCGCAAGCGCCGCTGACCGACGCCTTGGGTCTGCGTCGCCGCTGGGGGTTCCCGCCCAGGTGACGTTGTCGGCACTTCCCGCCTAATGCAGCCAGATGCGGCTGTATTAGGCGCCTACGCTGCGCGCGAGAGTGCTGAGCGGATCTCGGCCAGCACTGAACCGGGGCGGTCGGTCAGATCCGCCCAGGTGTAGCGGAGGACAGTCCAACCGGCGTTCACGAGCAGGTTCTGTCTCCTCCGGTCTGCGACGAAGGTCCGGGCGTCTGAGTGCCAGGCCCGCCCGTCCACTTCGACCGCGAGCATCGCTGCGGGGAAAGCGATATCGAGCACGACACTCCTCCGGCCGATCCGAACTCGCAGGTTAGCCAGCCAACCGACAATGGCGGCATTGGACAGGAGTCGGATGAGTCGCCGCTCCGCCTGCGAGTGTGAGCCCGTCGCCAGCGCCGAGGTGATGTCCCGCAGTTGCCTCAGGCCGCCGCGACCGCGCAGGTCGACAAGCGCCTGCTGTAGTGCCGTCACAGAAACCACACCCGTCTGCAGCGCCCGATGCCCGACCGACATCGCCGCATCGAAGTCCAGGAAGCGAAGCATGTCGACCACCGCGACGGACGTCACCGCGACATCCCACAGTCCCAACCGCTGGATCGCAGCACCGGGGTGGGACACAAGTCGTCCAGGCACGCGGCGACGACGCGGACAGATCAGCCAGGGTGTGGATCCCAGCAACGACACCTGCCATGGTCCAGATGGTCTCAGGGCGGCGCTCGATGGCCCAGTCAAGATCGACCCCGGCGTGCGCAGGGCGGCGATCCGAGAGCGTGTTGCCAGATTGTCCGCTGTGCCCGCGAGAACGAACACCTGATGTCCGTGGGTGGTCCAGAGCCCTTCTTCGGTTCGACGGTGGAGGGTTCGCTGGTTGAAACCCAGGTCCACCAACTGCTGGCGGAGCAGGATCCCGTGCTGGGTGGCCGCCAACCGAAGGGCTTGTTTCATCCGCATCAGACCCAGCATGGAGGAGGGGCGCGGGGTCGTGCCCGCGCCTGTCCACAGGGCCAGATCTGGTGTGGCGCTTCCCGCCGTATCCAGACACATGTGGCTGTATTCGACGCCTTCCGGCCAGCTGGCGACGGCGGCCGGTTGGGCTCCTTGACGTTGACCGTCGCTGCGATCCTCGACGAGATGGAGGCTGAGCCGTGGGGTCCTAGCGGCGTGGGCTAGGATCCTCGAGTCGCGGGCTGTAGCGCAGCTTGGTAGCGCACTTGACTGGGGGTCAAGGGGTCGCAGGTTCAAATCCTGTCAGCCCGACAAGGAAAACAGCAGGTCAGAGGCGGTTTTGGTGAACGTGCCGAAGCCGCCTTCGCCATTGTTGTTACCCACGGTGGCGGAGAGCCGCGCGACGATGACCAGCGGTCAAGTGGTCAGGTTCACCCGCTCGGCGTACGACCTAACTGGCAAACTAACCTGACGAAACACGCCCCCCCGACATCGTCACAGAACGTGACGTCGTCATCGTCACCATTGTCCGCGAAGAATCTCGAAAGTGTGGCCCACGCCGCCATTGATCCAAAAGTCCGGTTCGGCCACGGAATGCCCACTGCTGTCGACCCATGCCGGAGCGCTGCCAATTTGGTCGACGTTGTATGAAACCCAGCGTCCAGACGTGTCAGTTAGATCCAAGCAACCTGCGAAGCTGCCGGCCGTGTGGGTGAGATCCACGCTGACTTCCTGTCCGGGTGGGACGTCGACCTGGCTCGGGTTCTTGGTCAACGGTTTTGTGGGATCCGGTGCGGTGCCTTCGGGAAATGGAGCGGTCCAATACCAGTTACCCCTGGTCGGGTTCCCGTCCCGAAGGATGTGGGCCGTGACGTGGCTGTGGTTGACGAAATTGATGTAGCCAGATGATGTTGTCGTCACCTGCCCGGTCGCCGGGGTCGTGACCGACGCGGAGTATGACGTGGTCGGTGCTGGAGGGGTCACAGGTGCCGCCGCGAAGGCGGCGGTTGGGGCGAGCAGCAGCGCACTTAAGCCGACTACGGCCAAGGTGGTCGCTTTCCTCTTGATCTTCATGACGTTTCGCCTGAATCCTTGTCTGCGGAGGTTCCGTATAACCTCCGTCACCTACTGTTCTACCCACTAACACGGTCGCGAACCCGAAGCGTGTAACGGTTCTGTAGGGAAGGCATTCGAGTCTGTCTCTGCTGACGTACGTCGCGAAACTATGCGCCTTTGCGCCGGTCGATCCGCCAGCGCTCGGCTTCGCGTGGGGTGAACTTCGCCAGGGTCACCTTGCCCAGCGTGGGCTTGAGCGGGTTACCGATCAGCAGGCGGTACCGATCCTGGGTCAACTCGACCACGCCGGACACGGGCAGCGACCCGGCAACCCAGATGTCGAGGTAGTCGGCAACGGTCATATCCGATTGGGCCGCGGTGACGGTCGGGTGGTCGACCAGCTCCCGCAGTAGCGCGCGGGCATGGTCGCGATTCCGAGCGCGGCGCCGGACAGTAAGTGCAGGTCAGGGGCAGTATCGAGGAGTCTCGAGAATGCCCCTGAGTTGTTCCTGTACAAGTTGCTCGCGAACGGCCGTTCTGACTTTGGACAACTTCCACGGCGACCTGCCCGTAACGACTACACCCGGATGCTCAACAACCACACTGGCCGTCGAAAATCGTGAAAGTGCGGCGCACGCCGACGTTGATACTGAAATTCGGGGGGTGCCAAGAATGCGCAGGGCTGGCGACGGATGCCGCAGCTTTGCCCCACTGGCCGACGTCGTAGCCAAACCAGCGCCCAGAGCTGTCAGTTAGCTGGAATCCACCCTGGAAGCTGCCAGCTGTGTGAGTGAGATCCACGCCGACTTCCTGTCCGGGTGGGACAACGACCTGGTCCGGGTTCTTTGTCAACGGTTTTGTGGGATCCGGTGCGGTGCCTTCGGGAAATGGCGCGGTCCAATACCAGTTGCCCCGGATCGGGTGCCCGGCCCAGTCGAGGTAGGCCGTCTGCGAGCTGTGGTTGATGAAATCGATGTAGCCAGATGATGTCGTCGTCACCTGCCCGGTCGCCGGGGTCGTGACCGACGCGGAGTAAGACGTGGTCGGTGCTGGAGGCGTCACAGGTGCCGCCGCGAAGGCGGCGGTTGGGGCGAGCAGCAGCGCACTTAAGCCGACTACGGCCAAGGTGGTCGCTTTCCTCTTGATCTTCATGACGTTTCGCCTGAATCCTTGTCTGCGGAGGTTCCGTATAACCTCCGTCACCACCTGATATACCCAACAAATACGGTCGCGAACAGGAAGCGTGTAACGGTTCGGTACAGGCGACATTCACGTCTGTCTTTGCCGACGTATGCCGCGAAACCACAACGTCGCCTAGAACCTAACCAGCGGGCGTCACCGATGGATTTGTCCGCGGTTGTTAGGTACGGGAGTCGAAGTCCTGTTCGCCCATCAGCGACCACCGGCAGTCAGAGCACCGCGCGGCTCGCCACGGCTGTTCGGGTGCAGGGACGCAGCAACCGCCGAGATCGACGTCGCCGCGGCGAGCGGCTTCCGCCACCTCACCATCGGGGTACCCGTAGACAACCCAGATCAGTCGACCGCCGCACTCCGGGCAGTTCCGTTTCCGTGTCGGGTCCATGACCGCCTCCTCGATTTGAGGGTACGTCGGACTCCCGACAGTTTCGTGCGCCAACGCACTGGGCTGTTCCAGCCCCAGGATCAAGCCCGACGGTAACGTAGCCGCCGGATCCGTGCCCCGGGTCACCTGAATAGTTCGATCACGCAGTCGGGCCCAGCCGCTCGGCTCAATCGTGCGTCGGCGGTCAGCAAGGTTGCCTCCAGCGCCTCAGCGAGGGCCACATAGGCGCCGTCGTAGAGGGTGAGGTTCTCACGTCGTTGCCAGCATCGGGGGAGCAACTTCTGGTGTGGTGCGATGTCCAGCGGCAGGTCCAGCAGGTCCGTCAGCCCCAGCCGCGCCCTCCTGTCGTCCATCGCGCCGACCGCGACCTGGCAGCGGAAGACGGATGCCACTTCCAGGTAGATCAGGTCGGGGGCCCACAACTGCTCTCCTGCGATTCGCTGGCGGGCGAGGTCCCCGGTTTCTGAGTCGTCGCCGAGGGCGACCGCCAGCACGCTGGCGTCAATGACCAGCACGGTCATCGCGCAGGGTGTGCACCGCGGCTTCCAGCGGGATTGATCCGCCGGCCCTTCCACCGGCCCGGGCCAACACTTCGTCCAGGGTTGGGCGGGAGGCCTGTTCAATCAGCCAGCTGCGCAGGTACTCCTGCAGCGACTGGTGGTTGCGGGCGGCCCGTTCCCGTAACACCGCATGAGTCGCTTCGGGTACGTCTTTGATCTGCACGCTGGTCATGCATTCATTATGGCGCCAACTGCGCCGGAATGGGAGTGCGCCGATCACGCTGACCACCCGAGTGGCGCGCACGCGCGGGTGGTAGCGCTGCGCCATCAGCAATCGCCACGCACCATCGGACAGATGGACGTGATGCCGTCAGATATTCGTGACGATCCGCCGCCACCCGCCGGTATCGTGGCCGTGGGATGGCCCGGGTAAGGGCGAGTGCAAAAGGGGGGTGGCAGGGATGGATCGCGAGTCACAGAACTGGCGACCTATGGGCGAGCCTGCGACCACGGATGAGGCCGCAGCCCTGGACGCCTTCCGTAAGTTGCTGCCCGACGACGGTGTGGTGGCCTGGACCAACGTGTTCTTCACCGACACCCACGGCGCCTCCCACGAAGTCGATGCGATCCTGCTGTCCCGCAGCGGGTTGTTCCTGCTCGAGTTCAAGGGTTGGCACGGCCAGATCACCGGCAACCAGCAGTTTTGGACGGTCACCACCGGCGGCGGTCGACGGCGCGAGGAACGCAACCCGCTGAGCGCCACCGACCACAAAGCGAAACGGCTCAAAGG
>CAZJNU010000115.1:3991-7542 GCA_964547485.1 uncultured Actinomycetes bacterium | reverse complement strand
GACATTGATGTGAGCTGGGGTGATCGTGGCCAGGCCGTGGTCGATATGACTGCGGCGAACCTGGCAGTCCTGCCCGGGGTGACCGGCTCCGATCATGAAACCTCCGGGCACGCCCAGTTCGTGCTCCCGGCCGTGCGCAGCCAAGACGCAGGTCCGACCGACCGCAGCGCCACCGACCGCAGCGCGGTGCGCGCGCAGGACGCGGCCGCGGCGCCGGTGACGATGCCGTTCCCGTGCCCGACAACGGCCACAGCCGCGGGCTGTCAGGTGTTGACCAATGTGTGGCTGGTCAACCCAGTGTTGACGATTACCCCGGGCAGCTCCACGATGGGGTTGACCTCGCAGGTGACCATCGGTGCCGGTGGGAACAGCTACACGTTGAACGGCACCGGCACCTACACGGGGCAGAACAACTGGACGATGAACGTGGCCGGTACGAATCCGTGGCAGATCGGTACGACCGGGGTGTCCGTGTCGAACCTGACCGGTACGATCACGGCGACACCGACCGCGACCGGCGGGCTGGCCCAGGTCGTGGTGGATGTGACCGGGGCGGATGTGACCGGGGTGAATGTGCCCTCCATGACGGTGTCGAACATGACCGCGACCATCACCAACGGCTGCACCGCGAACCAGACCTGTGACACCTCCCAGGTGAATATGGGCATCGCGGTGAACGGTTCGGTGGTCATCAATGGCCAGACCGACACCGTCGCAGTGACCGCACCGATCGATATGACCACCATGACCGTGGGCACCTGGAACGCCTCAGGCACGTTCGCCGCACCCATGTTCACCGGGATCACGATCGGCCCGGCACAGCTACAGGTCACCGCCGCCACCCTGACCCTGACCAACGCCGGCGCCACCGCAACCTGCAGCCCCACCGGCGCCCCCGCGCCCACGCCACCGTCGGCTACCGGGGTGAACCTTGTCCTCGGCGTGCACGCCACCGTCACGTTGGGTGCCGCCGACCCATTCACCGGGCAACCCGGCTTCGCCGGCTGGCCCGTGCACACCTGGGACCCGAACGCCAGCGGCATCGACGGCACCATCAACCCCGACGGCTACTGCCTATGGAAGGCGTTCGGCGACGGCGAAGTACAAGGACTAGACACCCGCGAAGTCATCGCCGGCTACACCAACTACCCCACCGGCGCCACCCTCAACTTCCCCACCTCCCCCCAACCCGCCTGCCCCACCCCCACCCCGAACCCCGCACCCACCGGCTGCCCGGCACCGGCGGCTTCCCCCAGCCCGTCGCCCTCCGCCAGCCCGTCACCGTCCCCGTCGGGGTCGGCCCCGTTCACGATGAATCTGCCGTCGGGTGGCACATTCCAGTTCCAGGGAAGATTGACCGTCCCGGATGACATTGGTACCGAACTCGTCGGGATCAACGGCTTGGGAATGAACTGGGAAGGTCACACCGACGCCACCACCACAGCCGTGGACGTGACCGCGGCCTTCACACCTGACCAGCCCGACTTGATATCCGGGCATCTCGACGCTAACGGCAAGGCCACCAGTTCGGCGTTGACCTACAACTCGCTCAGCCTCACCGGATCGTTCTCCATCACCACGTTGATGGCCAGCCTGAATCTGTCGGTCAACGGTGATCTGGTGATGGCCCAGCAGGGCTCTGCCTGCCCGTTGGACGCGACCACGGTACAGACCGGTTGCTCCTACACACCCCTGTCCGGCGGGATCACCCTGGCGACCGCCTCGGTGAACTATGGCCAGGTCGCCCACGGCTGGGAGCATCACCAGAAGACCTTCGCGGTCAGCCTGTATGTCAACGATGACCCCACCACCGCGGTCGGCGCCACCGCCAACCTGGGGGTGTGCCCCGGCACGGTCAACGTGACCAACCCGGACGGCGACTTCGTCCCCGCCAACCCGCAACCCAAATGCGTGCTCGACGCCTTCGGTCAACAAGGGCTGAGCATCGCCACTCTCGGCTTCAGCCTCGGCTACGTATGGAACGGACCATGGGAGTTGAGCAAGCTTGCGATCAACCCCGGCCCGCCACCTGCGGACTTGGAGAACAAGAGCGGGCCGGCGGTGTCGATGGCAGCCACGGTGTTCCTGCCCGACCGGTGGACCACCGACATTTCGCTGCGTAACAGCCCGCAAGTCAGCCTCAACGCCGCGATCGGCCCGCTGGACACCTGCGTGCAGTTCTCGATCGGCAGCCAGGACCCGAACGCCCAGGAGGCGTTTGACGTGGCCAACGCCGGCGTCGTGACTGGTTCGTACCTGTATGTGTTGTATGCCCCGCAGGGCTGCAAGATCACCGTCGGCGCGGTCCCGATGCAGATCGAACCCGGCTACGGAGTCGCCTTCGACGGACAACTCCTCGGCGATCAGGTCACCGCACAGCTGAATGTGTCGTTTGGGTTCGGCAACGAGAACCTCACCGCCGCGAATGACACCCACGTGTGGGGTGCGCTCAACATCGGCGCGTTCAGCCTGAACGGGGTGTCGGTGCAGAACACCCTGGTCAACATCGACTTGTGGGCCGGGCCCTATCTCGGGGTCACCTCGACGGTCGCGTTCTCTGGCGGTCTGCAAGTGGGTGATCCGACAATCGTCGGCGGCAGCGCCCAGATCAACGGCTACGTATCCGTCACGCCGGCGCAGGTCAACCTCGTCGGGGCCAACAACGTCACCGTGCCCAGCGGGGCCAGCCTGACGCTGGTGCTCGGCGGCAGCGGCACCATCAGTGTCGGCGACGGCCTGATCAGCGCCAGCCTGTCCGGTGGTGCCTGCCCGACCGGGGCCATCCCCGGCGAGAACGGCCAGAGTTGGCCGACCGAGGTCACCGCCCCCGGACCCAACGGCACCACCACCTCGGCGCCGATCACCAACTGCATCGTGTCGTTGGCGATGCAGGACGGCCAATTCGACTATCTAGGCGTCAACGCGAACATCTCGCTGAGCATCCTCGGCACCAGCCTGGACGCCCAGTTGGCACTGATCTACTCCAACGACCAACTCCTGCAACTGCACATCGGCCTCGGTGCCACCTTGAATTTCTGGGTCGGCTCCGTCGGCGGCGCGGTCTATGTCGACTACTGCAACGGCACCCTCACCCCCAACGGTGACGGCTCCACCGACGCCTCCTCCTGCGCCACGTCGGCCACCGCGGCCGAGTCGGTGATGCGGGTGGAGTTTGCCGACGGCACCTTCAAACTCGGCTGGTGCCCGTTCTGCTACCAGACCAGTTTCGGGCCCTACAACATCTACAACCACGACACCGCCAACCCGGCACCACCACCGCAGCCAGTCCTCAACTCCGACCTCAGCCTGAAGGTGCCCGCCGGCTACACCAGCCTGCCCGCCAGCGCCTACAGCCTGGAAATGCTGCTCGACAACCCCGACTCGCTCATTGCCGGGATATGGCAGGGCAATCCAGACGAATTGATCAGCGCCCAATTCGCGGTCAAGGCGATCGCGCCGGGCGGCGGACCCGACGCGCCCTGCCCCCAACCCACCACCGGAGTCGCCTGGCAACCCAGCTCCGACAACCCCAACCCGGTCGCAAACAACAT
>CAZJNU010000115.1:0-3891 GCA_964547485.1 uncultured Actinomycetes bacterium | reverse complement strand
CCGGCCGGGATGGAACTCGCCACCGGGTCCACGCTGTGGTCACCCGACGGCACCACCGCGCTGTCCTTCTCAGCGCCGACCGTTCCGTACCAAGAGGGCGCCTCGCAGTTGATGCTGTCTGTCGGCGGCAGCTACCCCGAAAAGGGTTTGAGCCAAGGGGCGAACGTGCCAGCCTGGACCGCGCCCGGTGGCGGCACCCTCACCAAACCACCCAATCCGCCTGCCATTCTCAATGGCGGCAGCCTCACGATGGGAACCAACGGGGTCGCCACCGTGAGCGACTCCACCGGCAATCCGGTGTGGAACTCACCGCAGCCGGCCAGCGCCCTGCTGGGCAAGCCATATCTGGAAATCGGCGATGGCGGCATGTGGGTGCAGGATGCCGGCAATCCAGGCTTCCCGGTCTGGGGCACCACACCCCCGCAAGGCACTTTCGAACTCCACCAAACCCAGAACCTGGGTGAGGTCGAGCTTCCCACCGGACCGGGCGGGAACCCGCAGAACGGTGGGGTCGGGATCAACGACAACGGTTGCATGATCGAGAGCGGAAACCAGATCCAGGTGGGGCAACCGCAACCCGGCGTGTGCGCACAACTCAGCTACGTCACCAGCATGAACGGACAGGCCTCCGTGCAGGGAACCGGGTGGCTCCAGCTGGCCGACGGGAATTGCATCACTCCGCCGACCGAAAGCCAGTGGACCTCCGGGTCGGTAGCCGTGAACGTCGGGCCATGTGCGGCGGGCAATGGAAACTACTGGTCCTTCCCCGGAGACGGCACCATCAGGGCTCTCCAGGTGTGGCCGTTGGGCGGTACGGGGGGATCGACGTGGCAGTGCATGAGCATCCCCGGGCAGATGCAGCAGTGTCCGACCGCGCCCAGCACGGCCCAAGGAACGCCCGCCTTCTTCACCATGATGACGCCGGGTGCCCCGCCGCCACCGCCACCGCCGCCCCCGCCGCCGCCACCGCCCCCGGCGCAGGACCCCGAAGACGCTTGTTGGGACTATGGGGGCTGCCTTTAGCCGACCTTGTCGACGATCAGCAGAGGCCCGGCGCCCAGTCGGATTGGTACCGGTCGTCACCTAATCGAAGAGGTTGGCGAACTGCTCCCAGGCCTGTGGCGACGTGACCGGAGCGCTCCGGCTGGACGTGGTCGTGACAGGCACCAAGGTGACTCCGCGGACTCTCAGGTTCGCCCCCGAGGCCTCGACCGAGTAGCCGGCATCGCGCATCACCTGCATCGGAGTGGGCCCGAAGGTGAATGCCTGCTGACCGCTGCTCGGCAGCAACACCTGGGAATCAAGGAGCAGCACCCCATCATGGAGGTACAACTCGGACTCTTCTGGGCCGCCACCGGGCGTCAGCGGGTAGTTGGTTGGCGCGCCGCCCGTCACCCGGTAGGTGCCGACACGTGCCGCCCACTCCGGCGGCACGGTGTAACCCGCAGGGATACGCACCGCAACGAGCCCGCTGTATCCGAGGACCGCCCGGCCGATCAGCACCTGCTGCCCCTTGATGACGGCCGCGCGGTAGGAGACACCCGTGTCGGCGCAGGTGTACCAACCGTCGGAGCGCAGCGTGTAGAGGTGGGTCACCGCTGTGGGCCACTGGGCCGATCCGGTGATCGCCAACTTGTTGCCCTGCACGGCAACCTTGACGATCCCAGCCGAGTTCGCGTAGCTGCCCGCCATCGCGGCCAGCTGTGCCGGGTTGGGTGCGACGACCCGCCCCGGTGCCGGTGCTGGACCTGGCAGATGGCCGGTCTTGGCCTGGGTCATCAGACTCATCGCCCGCTGCCACACCGGGCTGGTCACCGACGTACTCGTGGTGGTGTTCACCGAGACGAACACCCCGAGCCTATTCGAGGGATTCCATGCCGTCATCGAGTGGTGCATCAAGGTGTCCCCGCCGTGGTTGACCACGGTCCCCAGCGACAATTGGGTATAGCCGCGCCACCACACGAGCGCCTGCTTGAAGAAACTGACGTCCCAGGGGGATGCTTTCTGATCCGTGATCATCTGGCTCATGGTTTGTGACGGCAGGATGCGAGACCCGGTAGGGGCCTTGCCCATCGCGATCACGGTCTTGAGGTAGTTCGCCATATCCGAAGCGTTGGACACCACCGACCCAGCCGGCCAAATATTGACGTACTCCCGTTGGCGTCGCACCACCGCGATCGACCCTCCCCCGCCCGGCACCACCTGGTAGTTGGTGGCCAACTGCGAACTGAGCGGGCGGGCATCGTTGAAGGTGGACGCGCTCATCCCCATCGGGGCGAAGAGATATCGCTGGGTGTACTGCTCGAAGCTCATACCGCTGACGTTCTCGATGACTCCCTGCAACAGCGTGATCGCCAGGTTGCTGTAGGCCCAAGCCTCACCCACCGGCCGGGTCGGCAATTGAGAACGCAACGCTGCCAGCGTCTGGGCGTACAGTCGCGTGTCCGGTTTCGTGGCGATCTCGGCCAGGGACGTCAGGTCACCGGGGATGCCCGAGTGGTGGGTCATGATGCTGCGCACGGTGACGATGCTGTTCGGATAGCGGCTGCGCATGCGGAACCCCGGGATGTAGCGGGTCAGCGGGGCATCGAGGTTGACGCGGCCCTGTGCGACGAGCTGCATGATGGCGGCCGCCGTGATCGGCTTGGAGGCGGAACCGATGTGGAAAAGTGTGGACGTGGTGACGGGACGTCGCGCCTCCCGGTCCGCGTAACCGAACCCGCGGGTCCACACCGTGCGATTGCCGTCGACGAGGGTGATCGTCAGGCCCACTGCGTGCCCCTCACGCATCAGCTGCGGGATCTCCCGATTCAACGTGGCGATGACGCCCGAGTAGTTGACCGGCAGGTCGCCGCGTGGTTGGTTCGCCGCGGGATAGGTGCCCGCGGGATACCCGAGCTCGGTCGCCACCGAACTCGGGAACGCTGCGACTGGTGAGGCTTCCGCCGTGGCGAACCCAGGACTCAACAACGCGGCGGTAAGAACAACGGGAAGCGAGAGTCTGACTCCACAACGCGTTCGGGCGCTCATAGTTTCAACGTACTCGGGCACTCGGTTGATCACCGACGGCGTTCAGCCGATTGCCGATAACTCCCGAGCCACGATTCGGCCAAGCCTAGGGCCCGGCGGCGGGCGCCGTACCCGCTGAGACAACCAAGTCCACCGCGCTTCCTGGGGAGACCTGCTCCGCACTGGTCGGGGTTTGGGCCAGCACAAGATTCGGCGGACCCGGCGCGGTTCTCTCGGTCACCGAACCCAAACTGAGACCGGCGGCCTCCAGTTGCGTCTTCGCCGACGGCAATGGCAGCCCGGTCACGGACGGAACACCGACCGGTTGGTCTCCGGTCAATGCAACGAAAGCGAAGATGCCACCGACCAGTAGGAGAATTGGCGCGACCCCCATGATTGCAATGGCAAGATACGGATGCGAACGGTCCCGCCGACCTGAGTTACCACCATCGACCGCCATGGCACGACGATAGCGGCTCGCGAGGATCGCGGGATATGCGTTGAGGCCGGGGCGCGGATCTGCTGCACGACGGCAAACGCGGGAGGTCGCCCACACCCGAGGACTCCCGGGCCCCGCTTTGGCTACGCTCGTCCCGCCGGACCAGCTGGACGGCACGAGAGCGACAAGCGGGGTGGGTGTGAACACGGCGTCCGTGGGAGATCAGTCCGCCTCGGCGCATGCCGCGGAGAAGGCCGACATCGGCCTGGTATCGGCCATCAGCGTCGGCGTCGGCGGGATGATCGGCGCCGGCATCTTCTCGATCCTGGGCGTGGTCGCGAGTATCTCCGGCTCCGCGCTGCCCATCTCGTTCGCAGTGGGCGGGGTGGTCGCGATCCTGGCCGCCTACAACTACGTGCAGCTGGGGAAGGCGTTCCCCAGCG
>CAZJNU010000114.1:5429-7550 GCA_964547485.1 uncultured Actinomycetes bacterium | reverse complement strand
CGGTCGCCGTACTTCTCTCCGAACAGCGCCATCGCCCCCATCTTGCGGGCCTGGTCGATGGTCATCTCGTTGGCGAAGACCGGCAAGTCCTCGAGCAGCACCTGATTCACGCGGGCCTCAACCTCGCCCATCACCGCACCGGGGATGGCCGCCGGCGACGGGAAGTCGAACCGCAACCGACCGGGCGCATTCTCCGAACCCATCTGGGTCGCGGTCTCCCCCAGCTGTTCGCGGAACGCCTTGTGGATCAGATGGGTCGCGGTGTGTGCTCGGGAGATTGCCCGGCGTCGTTCGATATCGATCACGCCGGTCGCCGCGGCACCCATCTCCACCTGCCCGTCGACCACTGTTGAGCGATGGATCCACAGCCCGGGTACCGGTGTCTGCACATCGAATACGTCCAGCAGCGAGCCGTCGGCCAGCTCGATCCGGCCGTGGTCGCCCAACTGACCGCCCGCCTCGGCGTAGAAGGGGCTTCGGTCGAGGATGACCTCTACCGTCTGGCCCGGTCCTGCCACCGGCACGGACTCACCGTCGATCAACAGCCCAGAGATGGTGGCAGGGCTGACGATCTCGCGGTACCCGGTGAACTCGGTAGCGCCAGCCGTGCCCATCAATTCGCGGTAGGCAGTGACCGCGGTGACGCCAGCCTTCCGGCTGCGGGCGTCGGCCTTGGCCCGTTCCCGCTGTTCGGTCATCAACCGGGTGAAACCTTCCCGGTCGACCTCCAGACCCACTTCCGCAGCCATCTCCATCGTCAGGTCGATCGGAAAGCCGTAGGTGTCGTGCAGGGCAAACGCCTGGTCGCCGCTGAGCTTGCGGCTGCCGACCGCGGTCAATTCGGAGACGGCCGTGTCGAACAGCGCCGTGCCCTTCAGCAGCGTCTCGGCGAACGCCGCCTCCTCGCCCTCGGCGATCGAAAGGATCCGCGCGCGATCGTGCTGCAACACCGGGTACTGCGGCGACATCGCGTCGATGGTCGCGCCGACAAGTTCGCCGATCGTGGGCTGGCTGGCACCGAGCAGGCGCATCGTCCGCACCACCCGGCGCAGCAGTCGGCGCAGCACGTAGCCGCGGCCCTCGTTACCGGGCAGCACTCCGTCGCCGATCAGAAACGTGCAGGTGCGGGTGTGGTCGGTGACGACCCGCAGCGCCACATCGTCGGCCTCGTTGCTGCCGTAGGCCTTTCCGGTGATGGCGGTCGCCGTGTCGAGCACTGCCCGACTCGTGTCGATCTCGTAGATGTTATCGACGCCCTGCAGCAGCGCCGCCATCCGTTCCAGCCCGAGGCCGGTGTCGATGTTCTTCGCCGGCAGCTCCCCCAGAATCGGAAAGTCCTCCTTGCCGCTGCCGGCGCCGCGGGCGAACTGCATGAATACCAGGTTCCACACCTCGAGATAGCGTTCCTCATCGACCACCGGCCCGCCCTCGCGACCGTAGTCGGGGCCGCGGTCGAAGTAGATCTCACTACACGGCCCGCACGGTCCGGGAACCCCCATCGACCAGAAGTTGTCCGCCTTACCGCGGCGCTGGATCCGCTCCTGTGGGACGCCGGCCAACTCGTGCCAGAGCCGGGCCGCCTCGTCGTCGTCGTCGTAGACCGTCACCCAGAGTCGGTCCGGATCGAGCCCGAAGCCGCCGTCGTCGACATCGTCGGTCAGCAGTTGCCAGGCGAGCGGAATCGCCACTTCCTTGAAATAGTCCGCGAACGCGAAATTGCCGCACATCTGGAAGAAGGAGGCATGTCGAGTGGTCTTGCCGACCTCCTCGATATCAAGCGTGCGGACCACCTTCTGCACACTGGTGGCACGCGGATAGGGCGGTGCGGCTTCGCCGAGAAAGTATGGTTTGAAGGGCACCATGCCGGCGTTGACGAAGAGCAGGGTCGGATCGTCCAGGATGAGTGAAGCGCTCGGTACGACGGTGTGGCCACGTTTCTCGAAGAAGGCGAGGAAACGTCGTCTGATCTCGGCTGACTCCATCCGGCTAGCCTAACGGGGAGTCACGATCCGATCACAGGGACCGGCGAGAGTGACCGGTTCGAAGGCCGCGACCGAACTGGAATCAGAGTGGTCGACTGCTCCGCGGGAGCCGCAGGTCGACATCGACGTGGTCGGTCGG
>CAZJNU010000114.1:0-5329 GCA_964547485.1 uncultured Actinomycetes bacterium | reverse complement strand
GCCCGCTTGTACGCGTAGATGCCCCCCACGGCACCAACCGCAACCCACACCAAGCGAGCCATGACCAACCAGTCCTCTACGTTCGTCCGTCAGATCGGCGGTCAGAAGAGTCCGGGCCCCAGCGGGCCAGCCGATCCCCATAGGGTACGTGGTGCCCCCGACAGTTTCCAGCAGCGGAGCCCCTTGCCACCGATCACCTGCCGGTCGCGTTGGCCGGGTCAGACGACCGGGTCCGCCGCGGCAACCTCAGCCAGCTCGGGTTCGGCATCTATTCCGGCCTCGGCCCGCTGCGCCTCGGTAATGGTTGTCGGCGCGGCCGTGAGCGGGTCGAAGCCGGCGCCGGTCTTGGGAAAGGCGATGACCTCCCGCAGCGAGCTGGCATCGGCGAGCAGCATTGCGATTCGATCCCAGCCGAAGGCGATACCGCCATGCGGCGGCGGACCGTAGTTGAACGCCTCCAACAGAAAGCCGAACTGCTCGGCCGTCTCGGCCGCAGACATCCCGAGGATTTCGAACACCTGCTGCTGGATATCGCGGCGGTGGATGCGGATGGAGCCGCCACCGATCTCGTTGCCGTTGCAGACGAGGTCGTAGGCGCTGGCAAGTGCCTCTCCGGGCGCCTCCGGGAAGCGATCCAGCCACTGCGGCGTCGGGCTGGTGAACGGATGGTGCACGGCAGTCCAGCCGAATCCGCCGTCGACGTCGATCTGCTCGAACATCGGGGCGTCCACAATCCAGACAAAGGACCACGCCGACTCGTCGATCATGCCGAGCCGTTGGCCGATCTCCAGCCGGGCAGCCCCCAGCAGGCCCCTGGCCGCCGACGGTTTGCCGGCGGCGAAGAAGGCGCAATCCCCGACCTGGGCGCCCACAGCTGCCATCAACCCGTCCCGCTCAGTCTGTGACAGGTTCTTGGCAACCGGTCCGGTCGGACCGTCCGGTGTGAACAGCACGTACGCGAGCCCGCGCGCGCCCCGCTGCTTGGCCCAGTCCTGCCAGGCATCCAGGGTGCGGCGCGGCTGGTCGGCGCCGCCGGGCATAACGACCGCACCCACATACGGGGCCTGAAAGACCCGGAACGGGGTGTCGACGAAGTACTCCGTCATCTCAGTGAGCTGCAGATCAAACCGCAGATCCGGTTTGTCTGTGCCGTAGCTGGCCATCGCCTCGGCGTAGGTCATCCGCGGGATTTCCGGGATCAGGTAGTCGCGGGTCTGCTGCCAGAGGGCGCGGACAACCTGCTCGCCCACCGCCATCACATCGTCCTCCTCGACGAACGACATCTCGATGTCCAGCTGGGTGAACTCTGGCTGTCGATCCGCCCGAAAGTCCTCATCCCGGTAGCAGCGGGCAATCTGGTAGTAGCGCTCCATCCCAGCCACCATCAGCAACTGCTTGAACAACTGCGGGGACTGCGGCAACGCGTACCACTTCCCGGGTTGCAGCCTGACCGGCACCAGGAAATCCCGTGCCCCTTCGGGGGTGGATCGGGTGAGAGTGGGGGTTTCGATCTCCAGAAAGCCAGCCTCGTCGAGCACATCCCGGGCGACCCGGTTGATCTTCGAGCGTAGCCGCAAGGCCCGCCCGGGCGCCTCTCGGCGCAGATCGAGGTAGCGGTAGCGCAGCCGCGTCTCCTCGCCCACTTCCACGTGCTCGTCAATCGGGAAAGGCAGCGGAGCCGAGGCGCTCAGAACCTCCAGCTGATCGACTAGGACTTCGAGTTCGCCGGTCGCGAGGTGGTCGTTCTCGTTGCCCTCGGGACGCCTGCAAACCTCGCCGGTCACCTTGACGCAGTATTCGTTGCGCAACGCGTGGGCGGGCTGCTCATCGCGAAGCACGATCTGCACCACGCCGGAGGCGTCACGCAGATCGAAGAACGCCACCCCACCGTGATCCCGGCGCCTCGCGATCCAACCCGCAAGGGTCACCTCGCTGCCAACGTCGGCCGTTGTCAACGTTCCTGCGCCGTGGCTACGGATCACTTCTGCTCCTCCTGTTGGGATGTTGCTAGCCGGTCGCCGGGCGTCGCGCTGGCGAGACCCGTCAGGTCGGCAAGTACGGTGACCACCGCGGTATCCAGTGGGACTGTCCGCTGGGCCCCGGTGACCAGGTCCTTCACCACCAGAGCGTCCGCGGCCAATTCGGTGTCGCCCAGGATCAGCGCGAGTCTGGCGCCGGACCGGTCTGCCGACTTCATGGCGCCGCGCAACGCCCGGTTGTCGAAAGCGAGGTCGGCAGCTGCGCCGCCGGCCCGCAACTGCGCGACGATGGCGAGCAGCCGGGTCTTGGCAATCGGTCCGAGTGGGATCGCGAACACGTCGCAGCGCGGGCGCGTCACCGGCGACACCCCCTCGGCTGCCAACGCCAGCATCGTGCGATCGATCCCCAGCCCGAATCCGATACCGCTCAGGTCGGCCCCGCCGAGATCGGCCATCAGACCGTCGTAGCGACCGCCGCCGCCGATCCCGGACTGGGCGCCGAGATCGTCGTGCACGAATTCGAACGCGGTCCGGGTGTAATAGTCCAGCCCCCGCACCAGCCGTGGCGCCTCCTGCCAGTGGACCCCCAGCACTCGCAGGTCCTGGCGCACCTGGTCGTAGTGATCCCGGCACTCCTGGCAGAGGTGGTCGATCGGCAGCGGCGCCGCCACCAGCGCGGCCTGCAATTCCGGCCGCTTGTCGTCGAGCACCCGCAGCGGATTGAGCCGGGCCCGCTCCGCGGTCGCGGGGTCCAGCTCCAAGGTTGCGAGGAACCTGGTAAGGACCTCACGGTATCCCGGCCGGCAACTACGACACCCCAGCGAATTCAGCAGCAACCGCTGGTTGCGCAACCCCAACCCCCGGAAGCCAGCGTCGGCCAGCGCGACGACCTCCGCATCCAGGGCCGGATCCTCGCTGCCCACCGCCTCGACGCCCACTTGTGAGAACTGCCGAAACCTGCCCTGCTGCGGACGTTCGGCGCGGAAACACGGTCCGGCGTACCACACCTTGACCGGCAGACCGGCCCGGTCCAGACCATGCTGAATGATCGCCCGGATCGCTCCGGCCGTCCCCTCCGGACGAAGGGTCAGCGAGCGGCCGCCGCGGTCGGTGAAGGTGAACATCTCCTTGCTCACGACGTCTGTGCTCTCACCGACACCGCGGACGAACAACTCGGTGTCTTCGAAGATCGGCAACTCCAGGTAGCCGTACCCGGCTAGTCGTGCCGGCGCGACCAGAGCCTCGCGGACCGCCAGGAACACCTCGGCTGAGGGCACGACATACTCGGCGACCCCCTTCGGGGCGCGGATAGATGAACTCACCCGAGACCCTTCAGGTAGGGATTGGTGGCGCGTTCGGCGGCCATCGATGTTTGCGGTCCATGTCCAGGCAGCACCGCGGTCTCGTCGGCGAGGGGCGATAGCACGCGAGCCAGCGACCGCATCATCACCTCCGGATCACCACCCGGCAGGTCCGTTCGACCGATACTTCCGGCAAACAGCAGGTCACCGCTGAACAGCAACGGTGGCAGGTCACCGGTGCCTGGATGGTTGAAGACGATCGACCCCGGAGTATGGCCAGGGGCGTGATTGACCCCGAGTTCGACCCCGACGATTTCGATGGTGTCGCCGTCGGCGAGGGCCCTCACTTCCTCCGGCTCGGCGAACTCCATCCGGCCATCGGTCATCTGGGCGAGCATGGCCTGCATATCCGGTCCCATCCCGAGGTACGGGTCGGCCAGCATCGCCCTATCAGCTGCATGGATGTAGGCCGGGACCTTCGCCGAGGCGCACACCGGCAGCACCGACCAGGTGTGGTCCAGGTGGCCGTGGGTGAGGATCACCGCAGCGGGCTGCAGGTTGTGCTCGGACAGCAGGGCCTCGATCCCCGGCATGGCGTTCATACCCGGATCGATCACCAGGCACTCAGATCCGGGGCCGTCTGCGACCACGAAGCAGTTGGTCCCGAAGGGCCCGGCGGGGAATCCGGTAACTAACACGGTCGTGAGCCTACCCGCGGCTGCCCCCGGGGAGGGGAACGGCCTGCGGGCGGAGCGGACGCTCGCCCTAGACTCCTCCCATGATCCAGGACGACGTCACCCCTGCAGAGTCCATACCTGCAGAGTCAACGCCTGCCGACCCGACCCCGGCAGAGTCAACGCCTGCCGACCCGACCCCGGCAGAGTCAACGCCTGCCGACCCGACCCCGGCGGCCGCCGTGCCACTGCCATCGCAGATGCGGCCGCGTGGACCGCGCCCGCCCGCGTCACCTTCCACCGCCACCGGCACGACGCCCTCGGCACCCGCGCCACCGTCCGCCTCCGAGGAGTTCGGCCGGGTCGACCACGACGGCAACATCTTCGTCACCCTGCCCGATGGTAACGAGCAGTTCGTCGGCCAATGGGCCACCGGTGACCCGGCCGAGGGGCTACGGCTCTACGCGCGCCGATATGACGACATGGTGGTCGATGTCGACCTCGCAGGCCACCGACTGGCTGAGCGGAGGATGTCCCCGGAGGAAGCGGACCGAACCGTCGAGCGGGTGCGAGCAGCGCTGCTGGATCCCAAGTGCGTGGGTGATCTGCGCGCCCTGGTCGATCGGGTTGCCCAGCTGGAGTTGTTGATCAAGATCCGTCGCGAGGCGATGGCCGAGGAGAAGGCCGCCGCCAAGGCGACAGCGCAGGCACGCCGCGCGGAAATCGTCGAAGAGGCCCAGAAGTTGGCGACCTCGACCGCTTGGCGACCCACCGGTGATCGGTATAAGGCGTTGGTCGACGAGTGGAAGGAGATCCCCCGATTCGACCGGGCCGGCGAGCAGGAACAGTGGCAGACCCTGCGCACGGCGCGCGCCGAATTCGACAAGGCAAGACGCGCTCACTTCGGCGAGCAGGACAAGGCACAGAGCTCGGCCAAGGCCGCGAAACAACGCCTGATCGAGAAGGCGGAGGCACTCGCGGAATCCACTGATTGGGTGGCGACCGCACGGGAGTACCGCGATCTGATGGCCGAGTGGAAGCAGGCGGGTTTTGCCGGCAAGCCTGCCGACGACAAGCTGTGGAAGCGTTTCCGCGGCGCGCAGGACAAGTTCTTCGAGGCCCGCAAGGCCGCGTTGGACAGCCGGGATGCGGGCTGGAAGGAGAACCTGGCCAAGAAGCGAGCCCTGGTCGAGCGCGCCGAGAAGTTGCTGCCGGTGAAGGATGCCAAGGCTGCCAGGAAGGAACTCACCGCCATCTCCGCGGAATTCGGCGGGATCGGCCACGTGCCCCGAGCGGACAAACCCAAGCTGGACGCGAGGCTGCGCAAGGTCGACGATGCCATCCGCGACCGCGAGCAGGACCAATGGCGCCGCAG
>CAZJNU010000113.1:0-7585 GCA_964547485.1 uncultured Actinomycetes bacterium | reverse complement strand
GCCACCGCCGTCAGCGGTGCCGATCCGACGATCATGCTGACCGGACCGACCCCGGCCACCCACAAGGCGCTGAAGAGTGCCGGGCTGACCCCGGAGGATATCGACGTCTGGGAGCTCAACGAGGCGTTCGCCGCGGTCGTGCTGAAGTGGGTCAAGGACTTCAACCTGCCGATGGAGAAGGTCAACATCAACGGTGGCTCCATCTCAATGGGCCACCCGCTGGGCGCCACCGGCGCCATCATCACCGGAATCGTGCTGGACGAGCTCGAGCGCAGCGGGGGCCGGTACGGCCTCATCACGCTGTGCATCGGCGGCGGCATGGGCCTGGCCACCATCATCGAGCGCGTCTGAGCCGCGGCGAAGAGCAGAGGAGACTGAACACATGACAGACGGGTAGAGGAGACAACATATGAGCGACAACATGATTGCCTGGGACCTGGACGCCGACGGCATCCTCACCCTGACCATGGACGACCCCGACCAGGGCGCCAACACGATGAACGCGAAGTTCCAGGCCGACCTGGGCACGACCGTCGACCGCGTCGTGGCCGAGAAGGACAGCATCACCGGTGTCATCCTCACCAGCGGCAAGAAGACCTTCTTCGCCGGTGGTGACCTGAAGCTGCTGAGCCAGGCTCAGCCTGAGGATGCCGCTCGGATCGAGGCCGAGGTCGACGGACTGAAGGTGAACATGCGCCGACTGGAGACGCTGGGTATTCCGGTCGTCGCCGCGATCAACGGCGCCGCCCTCGGCGGTGGCCTCGAACTCGCACTGGCCTGCCACCATCGGGTCGCACTCGATGCCAAGGGCAGCACCCTCGGGGTACCCGAGGTGACCCTCGGTCTGCTGCCCGGTGGCGGTGGCGTCACCCGCACCGTCCGGATGTTCGGTCTGCAGAAGGCGCTGATGGAGATCCTGCTGCAGGGTCAGCAGCGCAAGCCGCAGGCCGCGCTCGCGACCGGCCTCGTCGATGAGGTCGTGGACACTCCCGAGGCGATGATGGCTGCGGCCCGTGCCTGGATCAAGGCGAACCCGGAGTCGGTGCAGCCGTGGGACGTGAAGGGCTACCGGATCCCCGGCGGCACCCCGTCCAGCCCGAAGTTCGCGGCAATGCTGCCGGCCTACCCTGCCAACCTGCGCAAGCAGACCAAGGGTGCGCCGATGCCAGCGCCGGAGGCCATCATGTCGGCCGCCGTCGAAGGCTCCCAGGTGGACTTCGACAACGCGTCGAAGATCGAGACGCAGTACTTCGTCTCGCTCGCCTGCGGTCAGGTGTCCAAGAACATGATCAAGGCGTTCTTCTTCGACCTGCAGGGCATCAACAAGGGTTCTAGCCGTCCCGACGGCTACCCGCCCTACCGCGCCAAGAAGGTGGTGGTGCTCGGCGCCGGCATGATGGGCGCCGGGATCGCCTACCAGTGCGCCCGCAGCGGGATGGAGGTCGTACTCAAGGACATGAGCCTGGAGTCGGCCGAGAAGGGTAAGGCCTACAGCCAGAAGATCCTCGACAAGGCAGTGTCGCGTGGCCGGATGACCGAAGCCGCTCGCGACGAGGTGCTCGCCCGGATCACCCCGACCGATGGTGTCGAGGAGGCCAAGGGTGCTGACCTGCTGATCGAAGCGGTGTTCGAGGACCCGGCGCTGAAGGCCAAGGTCTACGCCGAGATCGAGCCGGTGTTGGCCCCCGATGCGCTGCTGGGTTCCAACACTTCGACGCTGCCCGTCACCGGGCTGGCCGAGGGAGTCACCCGCCCGGCCGACTTCATCGGGCTGCACTTCTTCTCGCCGGTCGACAAGATGCCGCTGTTGGAGATCGTCGTCGGTGAGAAGACCTCGGACGCGACCATCGCCAAGGCCGTGGATGTCGCCCTGCAGATCAAGAAGACCCCGATCGTCGTCAACGACAGCCGTGGCTTCTTCACCTCGCGCGTGATCGGCACCTTCATGGGTGAGGCCGCCGCGATGGTTGGCGAAGGCGTGGTGCCGAACTCGATCGAGCAGGCCGCGTTGCAGTCGGGTTACCCGACCGGACCGCTGGCGCTGCTCGACGAGGTCAGCCTGACGCTGGCCCGACGGATCCGGGAGGCGGCCCGTGCGGCTGCCGCTGCGGAGGGGACCGACTTCCCCGAGCACCCCTCCTACGCCGTCATCGACACGATGGTGACCGAGAAGGACCGGGGCGGTCGTGCCGCCGGAGCCGGATTCTACGAGTACTCCGAAGGCAAGCGGGTCGGGCTCTGGACCGGGCTGTCGGCGGAGTTCGGCGGCGACCAGCAGATCCCGTTCAACGATATGGCCGAGCGGATGCTGTTCATCGAGGCGATCGAAAGCGTGAAGTGCTTCGACGAGAACGTCCTGCGCTCGGTGGCGGACGCCAATATCGGCTCGATCTTCGGTATCGGTTTCCCGCCGTGGACCGGCGGCGTGCTGCAGTACATCAACGGCTACCCGGGTGGCCCGGCCGGATTCGTCGCCCGCGCGCAGGAGCTTGCGGCGGCCTATGGCGACCGGTTCACCCCGCCCGCCTCACTGGTGGCGCTGGCTGAGGCCGGCGGCAGCTACGAGTAAGAGCGCCGGTAGCGCCGGGGTTGGTGCGGATCGGCCCCCCGCAACCCCCCGCGGGACCCGCCCCGGCGCGGCCCACGCTGGGGTGGGCCCCCGGGCCCCCCGTACAGCGCAGGACCGTCGACGGCAACTGACCGATATCGGGTTGGATCTGCTCAAGGAGCGCCCGATCCAGGAAGTGCCGTTGGACGAGGTGGCCGACCGGGCCGGGATCTCCCGGACGTTGGTGTTCCACTACTTCCCCACCAAGAGCGACTTCTACGCCGCAGTGGTCGAGGCGGCGGGCCAACGCCTGCTGAGCGGTCGGCGGGCGGCGTCGGGGGACACCCCGCGGGAACGCGTGCGGTCGCTGATCGCGGGCTATCTGCGGTTGGTCGAGTCATCCCGTGACGTCTACGTCCGGCTGGTGCGTGGTGCGGCCGGCGGGGATCCGGCTGTGCTGGCGATCCTGGATGATCTCCGCTGGGCGTTGGTGCCTACCTGGTTGGAGGCGGCCGGGATGACGACGGAAGGCTCCGGTGCGCCGGACGCAGCGACTCGACTTGTCGTGCGCGGTTGGCTGGTGGGTCTCGAAGAGGTCGCGATGGTGTGGGATCCGCAGCAGGTGTCGCAGCAGGAGCTGGTCGACCGGTTGGTGGACTCCTTCTTTGCGTTTGGCGGGGGCTCGGCCCACACCCGGTGACTGGCCAGCGATCTTGACACGGGGGGACGCGGGGTGTTGACTTTGGCCCTCCACTACTGCTGACGCGAGGGACGAATTCGGGTGATGTTCGCGCGGGCGGTGTGCAATCAACAGTTGACTTCTCCGGCCCTCCTAGCGGGACTCCGAACCAGTTGGCGCGTGTTCGCGGCGTGAGGTTCTACCGGCGGCGAGTCCGCAAACTGACTGCGGTGACGGGTGCGCTGTGCCTCGTATTGGGACTGCTGAGTGGCGTCTTCGCGACGGCTGCGAGCGCGGCGACCACCTTCAATGTTGCAACCAATGCCCAACTGACGGCGGCGATCGCTAGCGCTGTTGACGGCGACATCATCGCCCTTACCGGCAACATTGTGGTGTCCGCGCAAGTCACGGTGAATAAGTCCGTGACCGTGAGCGGCAACGGCTTCACAATTTCGGTGCCCGTACCCGGCGTGTCCGACTCCGGGGCCAACAACTCTGGCGCCTCGGCCTTTCGCGTGTTCAATGTGTCCGCCGGTAAGAGCGTCACCATCCAGAACTTGACCATCAAGGGCGGAAACGTGCAGGGCGCTGGCGTCTACAACCCCGCCGGTGCAACGGTAACGCTGGTGGGGGTGACCATTTCGAATTGTCGTAATATCGTAAGCGGCGGCGGCGGTGGAATCTACAACGCGGGCACGCTCTACCTGACCAGGTCCAGCCTTATCAGGAATTCGGCGAGTTTCGGCGGGGGCTTCATCAACGCCGACACTGGAGTGATGTTTGCAAACGGCTCGAGCATCTCAGAAAACCGCAGCGAATCAGCGAGTGGGGGTGGGGGTGGGGGCGAGAACCGGGGCAGCCTGTATGCCAACAACTTGAGCTTCTCCAACAACCAGAGCACGGAAATCGGCGGCGGCCTCAATAACTACTTAACCGGGAAGCTTCGCCTTCTGAATTCCAGTTTCACCGGAAACGTCGCCTACGGCTCCTTTGGTGGGGGTGGCCTCGGCAATCACGCCGGAACAGCCAATGCCGTCGTGGCCAACACTGTCTTTGCCTACAACTACCGCAGGACCGGTGGGACCCCCAGTAACCCAACCAGCTACGCACTCGATGACTTCGGAACCGCCCTAGACCCCGGCGCGACCGGGGCCGGGGTCTCGCTGGCCTATTCCACCTACCAGGCAGTCTTCCCCCCACTAGCAACGAATGGTTTGGGAAATCATCAGTACGTCGAGACCCTCGCGACCCCGGGGACCACCGGCACCAACGGCGCCACGCCGAACGTGCCGATCCTGTTCGCTGGTGGTCTGTCGACAAAGATTCTTGACCCAACGACGGGATCGCCCATCGGCGTCTCGATTTTCCGGCCCTTCCTGGTGCCCGGCACCGGGATCTACACGGGAGTTTCTGTGCCGCTGCTCGGCACTGGCAGTTGGGCGGATGACCTCGCGAACAGGGGGACGTCGACCAGATACAGCAGTGTCCTGAATGCAGGTCTGCCGGTGATGGCCTACTACGACAAGTCCGCTGGCATACCCGCCTGGGTGGCCCTGACCGCTGGGTCGCCAGCCACGAGCGTGGGTGTCGCTGGCGATCTGGTCACCGTGGATCAGGTGGGCACGGCCAGACCCGATGGCAGCTCAGGCGGGGCGTACACGACCACTGGCGCGGCCCAACTCCAGGCGTCCGACCTTTTCGACGTGCGTTCGATCACGACGGCCACTGGTGGCTCTGTCACCGGAGCGTCCATCTATGGAGATGTCTACCCCGCGGGAACGTCCGTGACGGTGACCGCGGTGCCGAACTCGGGGAAGCAGTTCAAGGAATGGAAGGTGAACGGAGCCTCCTGCGCCGTAGCGACCTGTCCGCAGGTCTACACTTTCGCGGTCACCGCGAATACGACACTTGAACCGGTATTCGAGAACGTTCCCGCAGGCACCGCGACCGTGCGTGTATTTGGAGATCCCACCAGTACGGGACCGCCGATTTCGGGAGGCCAGACCCTCGGTTCGAATGGGTCCTTCATGGCGGCCTACTCGGGGCTGATCGCTGCGAATTTTGTCGCCGTGAACGTGTCGCCGGTCTGCTCCGTCACGGCGGGTCCGACCGTGCAGGCTTCCGCGGCCGGACTCACCGGGGACTACACGGCGCCGTTGACTTGTGCCAGTGGGACGCTGTCGGGCTACACCGTGAACGTCACAGTTCAAGGGGGGTCATGCCTATTGCCGGCCGGGGTGGGCGCCGGGGTATACGTGGTGGGCACGGTGCAATCCACCGTCCAAGGATTCGGAACCACCCTGCCGGACGGATCCAACGTTCAGGCGTATCGGGCCACTGTTGGTGCTGCGCCCGCGAAGCAGTTTACACCGGCGGCGGTCGCGGGGGTTTACCTGCCGGCGGCTCGGGCGTGCGCGCCGGCCGCGCCGTCGACGTCGGCCACGGCGACCACCGGGGGAGTGCTCACGGTGGCCGATTCGGTGCCCCCGATCAATGGCGGGTCGGCACTCCTGACGACCGGCGACTCCCTTGGGGTCAACGGTTACAACAGGGTGTTGGCGAAGCCGACCCCGTCCGGTGCTGGCGGCGTCGGCGGCGGATACCGCCCGACCTACAGCAGGTGCGGGGTGACCAATGCCTCACCCACCAGTGTGGAATGCCAACTGGGTGGCGCTGGCGGGGTGGCGGTCACTACCGGGGGTGTGGCAGGAATGTGGGACCCGGGCTTATGCGCGGGGCAGACTGTTGACTACCGCAGCCGGTACATGACCTTGATGGGCTATGGACTCTGGAGTGCGGAAGCCCACGGCACGCTCACTGGTCCTTGCTCATGACCAAAGCCACGGACGAGATGTTGTGGGAGACGCCGGGGTTGGTGCTACTCCTCGCTGGCCAGGGTGCGGAGAATGGCGGGGCGAAGAACATCGATGGCCCCAGCACGCAGTACGCGAGTTGATGGGCACCAACATGTCACAGGAAGCGGTTGATATGAGTCAGACCAGGCGTGGCATGTGGGCGGGTGAGCGGTGATGGCGCCCATGAGGGTTGCGGCGGCTCTGACACTTGGTATCTGCGCCGCCGGTGTTGGAATCGGGGTAGCCCAGGCAGGGCAAGACTCCGCCGGTGCACCGCCAGTTACGCAGACCGACCCCGAATTCATCACTGACTCCGCGACGGCTGGGCGGGTATCGGCGATGGTCGCGGCGTCCTCAATCCAAGGGCGGGTGACTGGCGTGGGTGGGTCAGCTGCCGCGGGCTACCTGGTGGAGGCGTACGCCTCCGATGGCAACTTCATGAATGATGCCCGCTCCGACAGCGACGGCCGCTACATGCTCGCCTCGCTACAGCCAGGTCCCTACAAGATCAAGGCGTCCCCGCCGCCAGGCGGAACGCCGTCCTGGGCAGCCGGCTGGGCAGGTGGATCAGCTGGGCTGCTCACCGCGCAGGTGTACTCGCTGGGGACCACCGCGCTGACCGTCGACGTGCAGTTGCCCAGGGCGGCCGGGCTGTCCGGGCAGGTGCAGTCGCTGCCGCCCGGGCCGGCGACCGTGACCGCCTGTGGGCAGTCTTTCCTGGACTGCCGGACGGCCAATGTGAACGCGTCGGGTCGGTTCGCCATGACGGGGTTGCCGGCCGGCAACGTCTCGGTGAGTCTTCGCGTCGGTACTCGGGCGCCGCTGGTGTTCCCGAAGCAACCGCCGCGCCCAGGTGTGAGAGTCGTCGCCGGTGCCACCACGCAGATCGTGCTGAATGCCGCCACCCAGGGTGCCCCGCAGGTCACCGCCACGTCACCGCCGAAAATCCCAGTACCGGTGCGCCGCGATACCGCTGTGCCCGCGGTGACCCGGGCTACGTTGGTCAGAGTTGGCCCTGCCCGTTGGGTGCAAGTCAGAGCTACCGACAACATCGGCCTGGCCCGCCTTCAGGTCAGCGTCGACGGGAGGGTGCGGGTCAGCAGCGGCTTCACCGCCGCCAGAGTTGCAGTCCCCGGCAATGGCGCGGTGGCGGTCCGCGTTTCCGACACGTCCGGTAACTGGAGCCCGTGGCGCCCCGCCCGCTAACCCCGGGCAATCGTGGTGAGGTGTGGTCAGGTGACCGAGGTCACCCCGGTGCAAGGTTCCTGCCCCTGTTGGCACGACCGCTGCACTGGTATCTTGTAGGAAGTTGTTCGCGCCCCCTGAGGCGCCGGGCACGTCTGCTCCGGCGCAGATCTCCAACCGCCTCACCACCGCAGATCTCCACCATGGGGAACAGCTGCGAGCGCCGATCCAATTGAAACCGTTGAGTATTCCTCGCGGTGATCCTCTGGGCCAGACCCGTTGAAGAAGGGTCTTTCCGCCGACGCGTCAACAACGCGA
>CAZJNU010000112.1:0-7665 GCA_964547485.1 uncultured Actinomycetes bacterium | reverse complement strand
TGAGTTTCGGCAATTGCGGCCGGCCGTCGCCGGTCGCCCGCTCGTAGTCCCAGGAAAAACCAGCCAGCGGCCCGTGCGAGATCCGGATTCCGCGCTGGTGGTCGCGCAATTGGGCCGCCGTCACTCCTGCGCCGAGCAGCGCGGTGAGGACTGACCCGGCCGACGTCCCGACGATGACGTCGGCAGTCCGCGGATCGAACCCGTGGACCTCTTCCAGGGCGCAGAGCGCTCCGACCATCCAGGCAGCCCCGAGCATGCCCCCACCGCCAAGGACCAGCCCGCGCTTGGGCTGACGTCGAACCGCCATCTGGTGGCCTTTCTTCAGTGAAGAACCCCTCCACCTTAGGACGCCAACCGGACCGCAGTCGCGCTATTCGATACGAAACCGTTCTTTCGGTGTCTTGAACTGACCTCTCGATGCCCGACCGCAACGGATTCAACGGGATTCAAAGACTGGCGCAACGGATTTCGCCATCCCCCCTGGTTCGCCACTACGGCAACAGGTGGGGGACGTTGGCGGACAACTCCGAGGTCCTACTGCTGGGGTATCCGAGGGTGCACCATTTCAGGCAGGTCAGGGACGCATCAATCGCTGCGCTGGAAGGTCTGTGCCGGGAGGACTAGATTGCCACCCATCTGAATCCGTCAGGGCCGGCTAAACAACTGGACTCAACCTTCGCCTGCAGGACCTCTCGGGACGCCGAGACGTGTCCGCCGCCGACCTCGCAAACCAATGTCTGAGCGCAGGGGCGCCGCAACCGGGCAAACCGAAACTTCGGGTGCCCTACCAGGGAAACGACCAAGAGCGTCCAGCAGGGTCTACTCACAATCGGCCAGGCATGCTTGCTATTGGTGCACAACCGCGTGTCCCACCGTATTGACGACATGCCCGCAACCCGAAGCCCTGGAGCCTCTGGCGATGCTGAGCCTGTTCACACGCACTGTGGAAACGTGCACCGTCGAAACCGTCGGCGGGAATAGTGTTCGGGTGGACTGCGCGCCTCATTGATGTTTGCTGCGGGTGCGGCCTTTCAGCGAAACGGACGCACCTTGATGCCGGGCACTTCGAGGATCTCCCAGGTGTCGTCCGACACCACAGCAACCACATCCATCCGGTGCGCAACCGCAAGGCACGCGGCGTCGCCCAGACTGAGACTTCCCCGTGCGTGGGCGTCCTTGACTGCGAGCGCGTCCGACCTCTCGAGCAGAAAGGCGATCTCCACACCGTCTTCCTCGATCAGTGGCTCGACCACCAACCCCAACTCCCCCAGGTCGGCGGCTAGTTCCGAGCGGGTTCCCCGGTAGCCCTTGCGGCTGCATGTGATGAGTGCCTCGCCCAGACCTGTTGGGGTGGTGGCAGCAGCGCCAGCGGCAATGATCTGCCGCACTACCTCCCATCCACGCTCCCTACGAACGAGCGCGACGATGGCCGAGGCGTCCAAGATCGCCTTGATGTCAGGCATCTACAGACCCAGTTCCGCCAAGAGGTCCGCTGCCCGTTCCCGAGACACGTCGTCGGGGGGCGGCTCGGGGGCATCGAGTCGATCCCAGCGCTGGGTGCCGGCGTCTGTGCGCCAGGCGCTGAGAGCAGCGACGCCGTCCTCGGTGCTGTCATCCGTTGCCCGTTCCCAGATGCGGGAGAGAACGGCGTCAGTGGACTCGACCAGGAACTGCCCCTTTCCGAGAGGTCGTGCCACGAGCTCTGACCCGGGGGCAAAGCCGCAGGCACGCTGCAGCCCCATCGGCAAAACGGTGCGGCCCTTCTCCTTCACGGACAGTCGAAACGTAGTCATGGGTGTCACTGTACGCCGTTGGTGGCACTTCGGCAAGTAGGTACCACTCCTGCTTGACAGTGCTCCCTCGTTGCTCGACGCTGTCGGAGGCTTCGACTCCGACAGGCGCGTAGCTCGTCCGCCCCCGACGACCAGCGGCGATCGGCGGTCTCGACGGGCGGCTGACAGGCCGGGCCGGCCGTGGAACCACCTTCCGATGTTCCCGCCGGTGTCTAGTCGTTCCAGTTGATGGGTGGTCGGGGGTTGGTGATGGGGCCGTTGGTGACGTTGGGCAAGGCGGCGGTGCGCCACTACGTCAACAGTTGTCAGCCAACGTCCCCCACCTGTTGCCGTAGTGGCTGGTTCGGCTGGGCTCGTCCCCGCCTCAGGTCACCGGCTTCTTCACACGCGGTCGGCGGCGGCCCTTGGTGGAGTCCTTCATCTCAGTCAAGGCATCCTTCAGACACTGGGCGAGTTCGTCGACGTCGGGCACACCGTCCCGATCGGCGTTGATCCCGAAGAACACGCCGCCGTTGTAGGAGGTCAGCCCGATACTCAGGCCGTGACCCCTGGTGAGAGCGACGACCGGATACGCAGCGACCATCTCCGCGCCCCCGACATACAGCGGCGTCTGCGGTCCGGGCACGTTGGTGATCACCAGGTTGAAGACTTTCTGGGTGATGTCGGCGCCGACCCTGGCGCCGAGGGCGTGCAGCGTCGGAGGTGCAAAGCCGGCAATCGTAGCCAGCGCCTCGGCCCCGACCAGTCTGGTCGACTCCCGGTGACGGCTCATCGCGAAACTGACGCGGCTCAACCGAATCACCGGGTCGGCCTCGCCGATCGGGAGTTCCACCAGGAACGGCTGAACATCACCGCCCTCACCGGTCTCGAAGGACGGTTCGACGCTGACCGGCACAAGGGCGGTGAGCTCCGAACGGGCATTGACCCGTTCGCCACGGCCCATCAGCCAGGCACGTAGCGCGCCGGAGACAACAGCCAGCACCACGTCGTTGACCGTTCCGCCGTGCACCGCCCGGATCGCCTTGAAATCGCTCAGTTTGAAGTTCGCCATCGCGAACCGGCGCTGTTCGGACACCTCGAAATTCAGCGGGCCGTGCACCGGGGAGCGGGCCACCGTCATCGCCGCAGTCAACAGCCCCAGCGTCTGCTTGCCCAGTCCCGTCACCGCTGAGGTGACATCTGTGAGCCCCTTTCGCACCGAAGTCAGCGCCACCGCGGGGCTGCGCAACTGGTCACCGGCCGCGCTGACCAGCAGCGACGCCTTCGAGGGTTCCCGGTTCGGCCGCCACAGTTCGGTCCCCTCAAGGTCGCCGAGCGGAGCATCATCGAGGATCACCTGGCCGATATCGACACTCATGATCCCGTCGACGATGGCATGGTGGGACTTGGTCAGAATCGCGAAACGACCACCCCGCAAACCCTCGACCAGGTACATCTCCCAGAGCGGCCGGTTCCGGTCCAACGGTCGCGCCATGATCCTGGCTACCAACTCCCGTAGCTGGGCGTCGGTACCCGGCCGCGGCAGTGCGGAGCGCCGAACGTGGTAGGTGGCATCGAATCGGGTGTCATCCACCCAGACCGGATTGCCGATATTGCCCGGGACCGACTTCACCCGTTGCCGGTATCGCGGGGCGAGCGCGATCCGCTCCTTGATCAGGGCCACCAACCGGTCGTAGTCGAACCCGGCCGCCGTCTCCTTGAAGATCGCCACGCCGCCCATGTGCATCGGGGTGGTGGCGTCCTCCAGATAGAAGAAGGATGCGTCCACCGGGTTGAGGCGATCGATCATGGCAATCCCTTCGTAGGCAAGGGACATCTTGGCACGGAAGCTATCCCCGACTGGCCACGGTGGCTGCCGGACGGCTCAGCTGTTCAGATCAAGGCCGAAGATCTCGCTCAACTCGGATGCGGTGACGCCATAGGTCAGGTGGTGGACAGTGCGGAACCCCAGCCGATCCGCCGCCTCAATATTGTGCTTCAGATCATCCACGAAGACGCACTGCGGTGGCGCCAACCCCAACAGCGAACAGGTGTGGTGGAAGATCTCCGGTTCCGGCTTTCGCATTCCCACCCGGCCGGAGATGACAACGGCGTCGAACATGCCGTCGAACAGGTGGTCCGGATAGTGGTCGCCCCAGGAGTTGCTGAGTAGCGCCGTCTTCAGGCCGGAGTCGCGAGCGCGGTGCACCAGGCCGGTCATGTCGTGGGCGTGCTGGAAGTGACTGAAGAGTCTGTCCAACAACCCGGCCGGCGGCACCGGGGTGCTGCTGACCTCGGAGAGCGCCTCGGCCAACACCAATTCGAAATCGGGGATGGCCAATTCCCCCCGCTCGAGCGCAAGGATCGGGTTGACGGACGCCTCCAGACCAGCGTCCCGCCCGAACCAGGCCGCCATCACCTCCGCGAAATGCGTCGCCTCGAACTCCTCCCCCGAGGTCCAGGAGGTCATCACGGACGCGAGGTCGTTGGTCAGCACGCCCCCCCAGTCAACGATCAGGGCGAGCGGGGGCTGGGCGGCCGTGGCTGACATACCGGCGGGGCTCATGACGCAAGTGTGCCAAGGAGCGAGGTCGTTCACCCGTGTGGGGGACAGCCCCAGGTGCCCATACCGGTAGGGGTGTACCACGGGCGTCCCAACTTACAGAACCTTGTCCACAATCCCACTGAGGCCTCCTTGCTGGGTTGCGGAATCTGAGGCTAGATAGCGGTACACCACCTCGGCGCTGGCACTCCTGGCACGGATTTGCCGCTGCTGAGCACAACTGAACGGGGGCAACATGTCGACTGCACTAGCCGTGGACACCGGACCGCGAGCAGGGGGTCTGGCGGCGCTTGAGCTGCCGGACGACGTGTTTGCCCGGCAACCGACGCCGACCGAGGAGCTACCGGATCCTCTCGTGGTCGTTCCGCGACTGGCCCAGGCCATCATCGACGTGATGGCAGGACAGCGGCCGGTGAGCCAGCTGATGGGCTGCACCTCCACGGCCGTCTACGCCCAACTCGCCCATCTCTCCTCACTTGCCGCCGAGACACCCAGCTCCGCCCGGTTGGCCTGGCATCGTCACAGGGTGCTGACGGTCCGGGTCACCCAGCCAGCAGCAGGCGTGGTCGAGGCCAGTGCAGTGGTGCGCAACCAGCGGCGCGGCCGCGCGCTCGCGCTGCGGTTGGAGGGTCTCGACGGTCGCTGGCGGTGCACCGCGGTCAGCGCAGGCTGAGCTGGCGGCGATTCTGGCCGACGGCGGTCGGACCCGTCAGCGGCCGCGACCGGCGCCACCGTGACAGCGCTTGTACTTCTTACCCGAGCCGCAGGGGCAGAGGGCGTTGCGGGCCGTCCCGGCATACGGGTCGTCCGCTGCAAGGGGGTCATCCACATTGGCGACCGTCTCGCTGTGCAACTCGACACCGCCCTCCGCGGTCGGGGCCGTGTACTGCAGTTGACCGGTCCGGTGCGGCTCATCGAACACCTCTGGCAACACCACCTGCGGGCTGACCGGTTCGGCCACCGGAACGTCCACCTCGACCTCCTCCAGCCGAAGGTCATCCATCGAGTCGAGATCCAACGCGCCGCTGGGCGCCTGGCCGGTGACCTCCGCCAGCGCGGCCGCAATCTCCGGCGAGGCGATTCCGGTGATACCAAGATCCTCGGCATTGGCGATCTCGGCGGGCGGCGCCACCACTTCCGGTTCGACTGAGAACAGGTAGCCGACCGACTCCTCCCCGATCTGGGCCATCATCGCCTGGAACAGGTCGTAACCTTCCCGTTGGTACTCCACCAGCGGATCCTTCTGCGCCATCGCACGCAGGCCGATGCCCTCCTTGAGATAGTCCATCTCGTAGAGGTGCTCCCGCCAACGGCGATCGAGCACAGACATGATGACTCGGCGCTCGAGTTCGCGGATGACCTCATCACCGAGTTCCGCTTCCCGCCGGTCGTAGGCCTCCTGGGCATCCTCCTGCAGTTCGGTGATCAGGAACTCCTGGCTGAGCCCGTGGCGTCCACCGCCGGATCTCGCCTGCAGATCCTCGAGCGTGACACCGATCGGATAGAACTGACCAAGCGACTTCATCAAACCGTCGAGATCCCACTCCTCCGGGTAACCCTCCGAGGTCACCGCCCGCACCTGGATGGCCACGGCATCGTCGATGAACCGACGCACCTGGGAGGAGAGGTCCTCGCCGTTGAGCACGGCCTGTCGCTCGGCGTAGATGACCTTGCGCTGGCGGTCCATCACCTCGTCGTACTTGAGCACGTTCTTGCGAATCTCGAGGTTCTGACCTTCCACCTGCGACTGGGCGCTGGCGATCGCCCGGGTCACCATCTTCGCCTCGATCGGAACGTCATCGGGAACGTTGAACCGGGTCAGGAAGGCATCCACCATACCTGCGTTGAAGCGACGCATCAGCTCGTCCTCCAGCGATAGGTAGAACCGGGTCTCGCCCGGATCGCCCTGCCGCGCGGACCGACCCCGAAGCTGGTTATCGATCCGACGCGACTCATGGCGTTCGGTACCCAGCACGTAGAGCCCACCCGCCGCGGTGACGTCTTCGTGCTCCGCGGCCACCGACTCGGCGGCCACCTCGAGCGCCTTCGGCCAGCGTTCCTCGTAGGCTTCCGGGTCGTCCACCGGTGACAGTCCGTCGGCTTCCAGCGCCCGCGCCGCAAGGTGCTCCGGGTTACCGCCGAGCATGATGTCGGTGCCGCGGCCGGCCATGTTGGTGGCGACGGTGACCGCCCCGGTACGACCGGCCTCGGCCACGATCACGGCTTCCTGTTCGTGGAATTTGGCGTTCAGCACCTTGTGTGGAATCCCGGCCCGGCGCAGTTCCTGCGATAGCCGCTCGCTCTTCTCGACGCTGACGGTGCCGACCAGCACGGGCTGACCGATCTCGTTCTTCTCGACGATGTCATCGACGACAGCGGCGAACTTGGCATCCTCGGTGCGGTACACCAGATCGGACTGGTCCTTGCGCTGGTTGACCTTGTTGGTCGGAATCGGCACCACGCCGAGGTTGTAGGTCTGGTTGAACTCGGCCGCTTCGGTCATGGCGGTGCCGGTCATACCGGCGAGCTTGTCGTACATCCGGAAGTAGTTCTGCAGCGTGATGGTGGCCAGCGTCTGGTTCTCGGCCTTGATCTCCACCCGCTCCTTGGCCTCGATGGCCTGGTGGAGTCCCTCGTTGTAGCGGCGGCCGGGGAGGATGCGACCGGTGTGCTCGTCGACGATCACGACTTCGCCCTCGAGGACGACATAGTCACGATCGAGTTTGAACAGTTCCTTCGCCTTGATGGCGTTGTTGAGGAATCCGACCAAGGGTGTGTTCTCAGCCTGGTACAGGTTGTCGATCCCCAGCCAGTCCTCGGCCCGCTCGACCCCCTCCTCCATGATTCCGACGGTGCGCTTCTTCTCGTCCACCTCGTAGTCGCGTTCGATCTCCAGCCGGTCGACCAGTCTGGCGAAGTCGGCGTACCACTTCGGCTCGTGGTCGGCGGGCCCGGAGATGATCAGCGGGGTTCGTGCCTCGTCGACCAGGATCGAGTCGACCTCGTCGACGATGGCGAAGTTGTGTCCGCGCTGGACGAGTTCGTCCAGCGACCACGCCATATTGTCGCGCAGGTAGTCGAAGCCGAACTCGTTGTTGGTGCCGTAGGTGATGTCGGCGGCGTACGCGACCCGCCGCTCGGCCGGGCTCATCTGGGCGAGGATGCACGCTACGTCGAGGCCGAGGAAGCGGTGCACCCGGCCCATCCACTGCGAGTCACGCTCGGCCAGATAGTCGTTCACGGTCACGATGTGGACACCGTCACCGCTGAGCGCGTTCAGGTAACTCGGCAGGGTGGCGACCAGGGTCTTACCCTCACCGGTCTTCATCT
>CAZJNU010000111.1:6156-7700 GCA_964547485.1 uncultured Actinomycetes bacterium | reverse complement strand
GTGAAGACCACGTCATCGAGGAAGTTGCCGTAGGAACCCTGATTGACTGCCTGGAAGGCGAACCGGGTGACGGTCTGGCCGGCCGGGATGGTGTAGGTCCCGGTGTATTGCTGCCAGGCCTGGTTGCCGGTCACCAGGTTGGATCCCGACTGACCCAGGGCCGCGGTCGGTGCGCCGATCATCACCCGCATCGTGTCGGTACCGCTGCGGCCCCGGTGCTTGAGGTGCCAGCGCATCGTCGTTCCCGGGGTGGTCGGCAGGTCCTGGAAGAGGGTGCCGGCCTTGTTGGCGTTGAGTTCGGCGAACTGTTTGCCCTCGGGCGCGGCCACTCCTTGGAAACCGGTTGACCACAGCTCGACCACATTCTCGGCGGTGTTCTGCCAGCTGAGGCCGGCTGTCGAGGAGGGGACGAACCGGTAGGTCTTGGCCGGCAGCACCGGGGCTTCGAACCCGCCATTGGAGAGGGTGGACACGAAGCACTCGGGCGCCTGCTCACAGACCCGAGCGGTTGTCTTCACCAGCTGGGTGGTCTGGGTGTCGCCGACACCGGTGACGGTGACCGTCCACGTTCCACACGGAACCGGGACGAACAACACCTGACCCGCGCCGTTGCGGACCGTGTGGGTATCGGTCCAGCCGCCCGTGCCGTTGGCGCGAGCGACTGTTACAACGGCCTTCGGGTAGTTGACGCTGGATCCCACCGGTGCGGAGAAGTCGACCGTGATCGCGTCATCGCCGCCGGTGACAGTGACCGCGGCGTTCTTGGGGGTGTAGCCACTGCCGCGGAGGACGACAACCTTCGACAGCAGGCCGGTGTAGGGCTTGCCCTGGTAGCTGGTGTTCGCGCGCATCACGAACTGCCAGTCCACGGTCGGGTCGAGTTGTGCGACGGTCAGGGCGTGGGTGGCTGCGTCGGTCGTGACCCAGGTGAAGTCCCTGGCCACGGACCGCTTGTAGCCGACCAGGAACGACGTCACCGCGCCCGGTCCGCGCCAACTCGGGTCGGTCCAGGTGAGCTTGGCGGTGCCCGGCTGCACGTTGTCGCGGGCAACTGTGAAAGCTGGCGGGTTGGGTCGGAACGAACCGAACACGTGAGTGCTCGTGATGCAGGAGCCGAACGAGTTGAAGGGTGTCACCTTGGCCGTGTACATCAGGTTCGGATCGAGTCCGGCTGCAACTGCGGAAGTATCAAGACCGGACTTCCTGGCGACCACTGCGCCGTCGGCCTGTCGGGTGACAACGAGGTCGTAGCGCGAGATCGGGGTCCGGCCGGTGGCGCTCGGAGCCTTCCAGTTGACGGTTCCCTCGGTCCCCTGGTCGTTGCGCCCGCCGGTCAGCGCGTTGACGCTGCCCGGCGCCAGGGACTGCACATAGGTAGGCGTGGAGTTGATCACGGTGCCGCCGGTCAGCACTGAGGTCACGATCACCCGGTACCGGGTGCAGTTGCCCTGGCCGTGGTGGACCAAGGTCGTCGCGCTGGCGGGCACGACATAGTTGGTGTCACGCTGACCGTCGTTCACGCGCACCATGTAGTGGTCCACGCC
>CAZJNU010000111.1:0-6056 GCA_964547485.1 uncultured Actinomycetes bacterium | reverse complement strand
GCTCCGACCGAACAGCTTCTTGTTGACGTCCTTGAGGATGCGGCGGTAGAGCCGGGTGGACTGGACCCAGAGCACGGGGCGTTGCTCCACAGCGGCGATCCGTGCCAGCATCACGTCATGCTGGTTGGTCAGTGCCTCCAACTGCGTGTGGTAGGTCGCCTCGCCCATTGCGTGCGCGATCTCTTCTGCTTCGGGACGCATTTCAGCGACCCGTTTGGCACTGAAACTTTCGGCCTCCCGCTCCAGATAGTCCAGCGACCACAGCAACTCCTCCACTGAGGCATCCCGGCGGCGGATGAGGCCGCCTGTGGCCGAAGGAAGGGCGCGGGTCTGGTCGAGCATGGTCAACTCCGAGCATCGGCCCGCGTAGTAACTCTCGCTGTCGGTTGGGGTGTTGACCCCGGACGCCACCTTCATCGCACATCTCTTCCTGTCTTGGCCGGTACCGTCTCGGGGCCTGTCCCGGTCGCCTCGGTGCTGCAGTGTATCCCGGATGACGGGTTGTCGAGGGTCGCAACGGATGGGCCCGGCTGCCACCTGGACACCGCTAGATTAAGCGACAGTCAACACTTTCTGTGATCGACCAAACACCTAGACAGTTCGCCGGGCTGCTGACTAGGTTGACACTACTGCCGCGTCCGGAAAGCGGGTCACATGTTCAAGCGTTACAGCTCGCTGCTGACCGTCGCCGCAGTCGCGGTGACGGTAGTTGTGTCCGTTGCGGGCCAGACTTCCGCGGCGACGCCCGGAACTGACTCCCTGTTCGGCAACGTCACCACCACCAAATACGACAAACCCAACACCGACGCTTACGAGATCGGGACCTTGTTCACGCCGCGGGTCAGCGGCACCATCTCAGCGATGCGCTTCTACCGCGCCACCAAATGCGACTACGGCACTGTCTACGGAATGCTCTACCGCGGCGATGCCTTCCAGCCCGGAGCCGTCAAGTTGGGGACCACCTCTGCGGTGAACTTCCGCCAGACAACGACCCCCATCGGCTGGCAGACGTTGAAGTTCGCGACACCGTTGACGGTGACGGCCGGTACGCGCTACACCATCACGCGTCGGCTGCCGCACAACTGCAACGCTCGAATCGATGGGTCCTTCACGTCGGCGAGGACGATCGGCAACTTCGATACGCCCGCCAGGGCCACTGTCTGGCGGAAGGATCGCACCGGGACGGTCGGCTCCGACACCGCCAGCTACTTGACCGACTTCGTCTTCGCCGCGGCAAGTCCGACCACCGTCACCGATGTTCGCGCGTTTGGCGCAGTAGGAGACGGCGTGACCGACGACGCCGACGCGATCCAGCGCGCGTTGTACGCGATGAAGGCGGGTGACACGCTGGTGTTCCCGGCTGGGTACACGTTCCGGCATACCGCGGTGAGTACCAACGTCAACCCGTGGGTACCTGGTCGAGTCCTCACCGTTGTGACGCCGAATGTCCGGATCACAGGCGGCGGCACGTTGCTCGCGACGGCGCCAGCGACCTCTGAGTTCTACCTCCATGCCGACAACGTGGCGGTCGACAATCTGACCTTCAAGACGACCGGGGTCACGGCGCGGGCGGCGCCGTTCGAAGCGATGGGGCTGCGGATCGGCGCCCACACCGGGGTGTCGGTCACAGACGTGACGGTGGATGGCCCTGCGGGGGCCGGCTTCTACATTGGCGGCGCCTCGAACTTCACCGCCACCAGGGTCAACGTACGGAACAGCTGGTCGGATGCGATCCACATCACCGGCGGCTCCCACGACGGTGTGGTCAATGACTGCACAGCGACGAACTCCGGTGACGACGGTTTCGCCGTGGTGTCCTACCGCAACGACCCGATCAACTCGAATATCACCATCAACAACCCGAAGTTCTACGGTCAGAGCTGGGGCCGCGCCTTCTCGGTGGTGGGTGGCGACTCGATCAGGTGGAACAACGTGTACGCCGAGAACTCCAACGCGGCCGCCATCTATGTGGCCGCCGAATCGGAGTGGGACACCTGGAATGCCACCAACGTGACCTTCAACGGCGCCACCCTGGTCAACTCGAACACCGAGTCCGCCGTCGATCACGGGGCGGTGCTGATCTACAACTCCCAACCCGGCACGGTCAACTCCGACATCACCCTGACCAACGTCAAGATCACCAACACCCGGTCCACCGCCTCGCGAAATGCTGGCGTGATCAATTCCGGGGGAGTCAATCAACGGCTCAAGTTCGACGCCTTCAACATCTCCGCCGGGCCGGCCACCGCGTTCTACTCGAACACCGGCGACGGCGCCTACAACCGCACCGGCTGGATCGTCGACGGCAACTCTGTCGGTGATCTGATCGGTTGGTCGTGAATCATCTCGCGCGCGACCTGCGCCAGGATCGCGTCAGCCACCAGCCCGCCGTTCTCCAGCGGCAGCATGTGGCCGACGCCGCCGATCAGGCGTAACCGGGCGCTCGGGATCAACTCAGCCATCAGGCGGGCCCGGGGTGAGGGCGTGAGGGTGTCGTGTGTTCCGACCAGAATCGTCGTCGGAACTCGGATGCCGGTGATATCCGCCCGCAGATCCATGTGAAGCATGGCTTCGGCGAACTGAGTTCGCACCGAGCGGGGGGTGTCGATGAAGTTCCGGCTCACCAGTTGCAGGTGGTTCCAATAGGCCCACGGGCCAAACGAGGCGCGGACCACCGACATGCCGATCACCGGCCGCTCGGCGATCCGTTCCAAAGCGGCGCTACCGATCACCGGGGCGGCTCGATCAAGTGCCACGCTGGCGACACCGGCCGCCGCGGTGGACACCAACACCAGGCCCGTCACCCGGTCGTCAAACAGCTCCCGGTGGTAGCCGGCGAATGCTTGCGCGGTCATCCCGCCCATCGAATGCCCCGCCAGGACAGCCCGCCGGACTCCCAACTCGGTCACGATCGCTGCCAGGTCGTCTGCCAGCGCCTCGATTGTGTATCCGCGGGATCCCGCGATGGACCGCCCGTGGCCACGCTGATCCCAGCGGACCACCTGGCAACCGGCTGCCACCAATCGGCGAGCTACCGGTGCCCAGGTCTGCCGTGACCCGGTCCAGCAGTGCGCGAGCACGACGACAGCCCCCTGCGCTGGCCCTGATCTGGTCACGAACAGGTCGCCGCCATCGGCGGAGACAATCCGGCAGGACTCCCCGGGCAGGTCATTTTGAACTTCCCGGTCCTCTGGCTCCAGGCTCGCGTGGTGACGCTTACGGCGGCGTCGGTCCGCGGCAGCCAGGGCCCCGACGGCCAGAGCGAGCCCCGAAGCTGGCAGCGGCAGCGCCGCCCGTCGATCCGAGCGGTAAGCGGTCACATGGGAATCCTGACGGAACGGCGGACCGTTGGCTAACGGAGGGGCCACCGAGGCCGGGTGGTGACGATCCCGCCTCCACCTGGCGGTGACTGCGGCGGTTCCATTCTCACGTCGGCGATCTTTCCCAACCTCGGCTGGGCCAGTGCTAGGTTCGGGGCATGGCGCGACCTGCTGTGTTGGCACATCCCATCCGTCTCCGAGTGGTGCTGGCTCTAGTGGGCGACCGTGAGTTGACCACCGCCGAGATCGCGGCCGAGATGCCTGACGTCCCCACCGCCACCCTGTACCGTCACATCGCCGCCCTGTCGAAGGCGGGGGTGCTGGATGTCGTGTCCGAACGGCGAGTGCGGGGTGCCGTCGAGCGGACGTTCGCGCTGCACCAGGGTGCCGCGTTGGTGGACAGCGCCGCCGCAGCGGAGATGACAACGGAGGAGAAGAGCGCCGCGTTCGGCGTGTTCGCCGCGAGCCTCATCGCTGCGTATGACGGCTACCTGACCCGAAAGGACAGCGAGACGAAAACCTCCCCGCTGTTCAATGCCACCGAGGAGTGGAAGGTTCTGCACAACGCGCCGCAGTTGCAGGCCGGGTATCGGGCCCTGGCGATGTATCTGGACGAGGAGGACATCGTCGCCCTGGCTTCCGGGGTCCGGGAGGCTCTCGTGCCCTACCTGACCCCTGCCGAGGGCAAGGAGCGAGTTCTGTTCAGCACCGTCTTCATCCCGTCTTGAGGCCGCGGAAGGTAGGGATGAGGCGTTGTTATTCCGGCCTGAATTCCCTCACTCTGTGTAATTGAGCAACGTTCGCCTACGCGAAGTGGATCCCAGTTGACCGGGCACGCGGTGTCACGGCTCTGCCTCGAACCTAGGCCCAAATCCGCTGGGCCGGGTCCCAGAATTGACCAGCGGCGAGGCCGGCGGATACCGGGTCGACGAAGTGCGCTACCGCGGCAAGGATCGTCTCGAAGTCAGGAGGCAACGCCGCACGGTGCGACTGCCTGGAACGCCAGGCTGCCCACCTTGTTTGGGCCAGTCCCGGGTAGCTTTCGAGCAGCCCGGCCAGCGGTTCAAGTTCGGCCTTGCGGTGTTCTGCGACGACGTCAATGGCTGATGTCAGTTCGGCGCCGCTGAACGAGTGGGTTCCCGAGAGGTTGTAGATGTCCGCGTAGTCCCGCCAGCGGGTGTTGGCTTCACCGCGTTGGACCGCGGTGACTGTCTTCTCAGCGAGGGCAGCAGTTAGCGGATAGCCCCTCAGCGAGATCTCGCCCTCCAGCAGGCCTGGTAGGAGGACCTCCTGCGGCGGTGGCCAGACTGGGTCGCCGACGCTCACGTCGACGTGGAAACGCAGAACGGCGGAGGCGAGTCCGTAGGTGAGGCTAACCCGGACCCCGGAATAGTCGTCCTCGTCGCGGACCACCTCGGCTGTGATGGTTGATGTGTCGAGGATGAGACCGTCGTCGCGCACTCGTGCGGCGATGGCGGTGACTCGCCTGTGGATCGACTCAGCTTCGTTGCTCAAGTCCTGCCCGAGTAGGTCAGCATCACGGGTGGGTCGACGTGAGTCATATGCACCGAGCAACACTCCCCCTTTGAGCACGAACGTCCCCCGGTCCTCGGCCGACTCCGAGAGCCGGCCGAGGAATCCTTCGAGTGCGTACAAGGTCAGTAGTTCGGAGACTGGGCGGGACTGCTCTTTGGCCTTCTTCCGCAGGTCGCCGAACACCTGACCTGCCCGGCTGTGCCGGCTGACCGTGTTCACAACAGGATCTGCATGGCACGTAGAAGCGGAGCCCGAGCGTGCGGCCACGGCTCGGCCATGCGCAGCAGGCTACCGGGTTGAGAGCCTGTCGTGGCCAGCCAGCGACGAAGTGCCTCCACAGCTAGATCTGAGCCTGACCCGATGCGTGGGTTGAATGCATCAATGATGCTCCGCTCGGGGCCATACAGCCCGAGTGCGACCCCACTCGAGATCGGAAGCTCTGTTCGCCCGACCTCGAAGGTCTCCGGGTCGAAGGTGTGCCAGGTGACGCTGGCCGGACCGGTGAGACGGTGAGCGCCGCGGGGTATTGCCAGGTGCGTCGCTGACGGGATCTCGTCAGTCAGGTCGTGGTAGGCCAAGGCCGACGACAGGCACATCGTCGCCTGGGGAGACCGCAGAACCGCCTCGAGGAGGTTCAGGTCTGCTTCTGCAGTGGCAACTGGGCGAAGCAGCAGTCCATGTCCAAATCTTTCGAGCTGACCGTCGCGGATCAGTCGATCCAGCAGCGAGCGGGTGATTCCAGATTCGAGGGCGGCCTCACGTGTGAAGGCAGCAGGCAGCCGCTCAATCGTGTCGTGCGAGGGTGTGAGTTGGCGGGCCATGATCCACCTCCATTCCTGCACTATTCTATACAGAGCGTGCTCTCTGTGTAGAATAGTGCAGCGTTGATTCTTGCGGGTCAGCAGCTCAGGTGGCCGGGCACAGCCATCGGTCACGACCTGCGCAGAGCCATATTCGGAGACTGCGAAAGTGCGGGTGCAGCGTGGTCGTGTAAGGGTTGGACATGGCCCAAACCACGGCAGTGCCCGACGTCGATGCGGCCGCGGCCGCTCCCGCTATCGGCCGGCTGCGGATCTGGAACATCGTGGCGGGCTGTTTCCACCTGCTGCAGCTGGTACTGATCCTGGTCTTGGCCAATGATTTCAGCCTGCCGATCACCGCGTCGTACCTCGAGGGCCCGCCAGGCACCGCTGCGGGAGA
>CAZJNU010000110.1:0-7706 GCA_964547485.1 uncultured Actinomycetes bacterium | reverse complement strand
CCGGGGACGGCCGGGCCGGGATGGACCTGGACCATGCCCAGCGGCCTCACCTACCGCGACACACCCAACCCACCCCTCGACCCCTAACCGGTCGCAGGGGTGGGGCGGGCGGGTCGGCACGAGGGGCGGGCGGGTCGGCACGAGGGGTGAGCGGAGGTGCGCGGCAGGTGGTCCCCTACGGCGACCGGAATGAGGCGAACGGCAGCTTTCAAGGACGCCCTTCTTCTCCGAGTTTGCCCTGAGTCCACTACCTTGTGCCCATGCCGATCTACGCCCTGGGAGATCTTGTTCCGACCATCCACCCGTCGGCCTTTGTGCACCCTGATGCAGTGCTAATTGGTGATGTCGTACTTGGGGCGGAGGCGAGCGTCTGGCCTGGCGCTGTCCTTCGGGGCGACAACAACCGAATCTCGGTCGGAGATCAAACCTCGGTTCAGGACGGCACCATCGTCCACTGCACAGAGGAACTTGCCACGGTCATCGGGGCCCGCTGTGTGGTAGGGCACAACGCTCACCTTGAGGGCTGCACCATTCACGATGACGCCCTGGTCGGCTCCGGGTCAGTCGTGTTGCACCGTGCTGTCATCCACAGTTGGGCACTGGTAGGAGCTCAGGCTCTGGTCCAACCCGACCTTGAGGTGCCGTCCCGGGCCATGGCACTGGGTGTCCCTGCCCGGATCAGACCGGACTCAGTGACCGAGGACATGATCACACCCGGCGTCACCATGTACGTTCACAAGGCGCGCAACTATCCGGGCACTATGAGGCTGATAACCCCCTAGGGAGCGGCTCGTTCCTCCATCTGCCAGCGTTGCCCGTAACCGTCACGCAGCAAGTCGAGGAATGGCACCGCGTCGAAGGCCTCAGGCCCCAGCACTCCGGTGCCCGCCCAGGTCCCCGCAGCCAGCAATTCAAGTGCCACCACCGGGTTCATCGCTGTCTGCCACACCACGGCCTGAGTGCCGTATTCAGACATCGTCCAGTCGTTGTCGGCAACGTGATAGAGGTACACCGCGCGAGGGGAACCGTCCTTGCCCTTCCCGGTCACGTACAGCCCGGCGCAGGTCTTGCCGGTGATGCGATCGCCGAGGGTTGCCGGGTCCGGCAGGCAGGCCGCCACCACGTCCCGCGGGCTCACCGAAACCCCCTTGACGGTCACAGGCTCGGTCCGGTCGAGTCCCAGCTTGTTGAGAGTCTTGAGGACGTCGATGAACTCGTCGCCGAGGCCAAACTTGAACGTCACCTTGTTACAGGCGACCCACCTCGGCATCAGCAGTACTTCCTCGTGCTCGACGTTGACGACCTCCACCGGTCCGATCCCTTCCGGGAAGTCGAACACCTCCGCGCCGGAGAACGGTTCGGTCGTGTACCACCCCTTGTCCCGCTCCCAGATGACCGGCGGGTTGAGGCACTCTTCGATCACGGTCCAGATGGAGAACGAAGGAGCGAAATGGTGACCAGTCACCACCATGTCCGACGCATCTCGCACGCCCAGCTCGTCGATTTCGGAGAACAAGTGGTCCGCCGCGTAGCGGGCGAAAACGTCGGCCAGGCCGGGCTCCACGCCGATACCGACAAGCGCGAGTCGGCCGGCCTGTTGCCAACTGGCCTCCTGCTCGAATTGCTGGTCCCCGAGCTTCACACCCACTTGTGAGTGCGGCTCGGCAGGATGCCGCGCTGACAGGCTCATCGCGGTGTCCAAGTAGTCGACGCCCGCCTTGAGGGCGCCATCGAAGATGGGCATCACGAATCGCGGATCCACCACGTTCAGCACATGCGTTATCTCTTCGGCCTCGCAAAGGGCGGCCACGGCGTCGGCATCCGATGCATCCACCTGGGCCGGAACGAATCGCTCGTCGGCCAGCTCTGCCACCAACGTCGAAGCACGGCCAACGTCGTAGTCGGCCACAACCCAGCGTTCGAAGAAACTGCGGCGGGCGGCGATCTTGGCTGCTGATGATCCGACGCCGCCGGCGCCGATGGAAAGTACCCGCATGACTGACTCTCTCTCGCTGTGGCCGGGGGAAATCAGCCTATAGCCAGCCATCCCTCCATGAACTGTCATACCGTGCAGCCATGACTGTTCAGGGAGTCACCGGCGGCGAGGGCGATCTTGCAGTCGACAAGGGTCTGCGCAAGGGAGCGCTAGGGCTCTGGTCGACTGTCACCCTCGGGTTGGCGTCCACCGGACCCGCATACTCCTTGGCAGCGACGATCGCTCTGGTCGTGATCGCTGTCGGTGTGCAGGCGCCGGCGGTGATGCTGCTCGCATTCGTACCGATGTGGTTGACGGCGGTGGCCTACCGGGAACTTAACCAGTCCGTTCCCGACTGCGGCACAACCTTCACCTGGGCGGCCAAGGCGTTCGGTCCCCGGACCGGCTGGATGGGTGGCTGGGGGGTCGCCATCGCCGGCATCATCTTCATGTCCAGCGCCGCCGAGGTCAGCGCTACCTACCTCTTCTCGATCTTCGGGGTCGATACGAACGATCTGAACAAGGCGGTGGTGATCGGAGTCGGGTGCGTCTTCATCGCGGTCATGACGTACATCACCTACCGCGGCATCCAGGGGGCAGCCCGGCTGCAATACGCCATGGTGGGCCTGCAGTTCGCGTCGCTGCTACTCCTGGCAGTGGTGTCCCTGATCCGGGTCTACACCGGGTCAGGAGAGGCCGACTCGCTCACACCCAGCCTGTCGTGGTTCAACCCCTTCGAGGTGAGCTCCTGGAGTGCGTTCGTACAGGGCATTCTGCTGTGCCTATTCATCTACTGGGGGTTCGACACCGCACTCGCTGTCAACGAGGAGTGCGACGACGCGGAGAAGACACCAGGCCGCGCAGCGGTCATCGCGACCATCCTGCTGATGCTGATCTATGTGATCGTCACCGTCGCGGCCGTCGCCTACGTCGGGCTGCTCGATTCCCCCGAGGAACAACAAAACGTCAACGACATCTTTGTGCAGTGGGCCGAACCGGTGCTGGGTACCTGGGGTGCGAAACTACTGGCCTTCACTGTTCTGGTCTCGGCGGCCTCGGCGATGATGACGACCATCCTGCCGACGGCCCGCGGGACGCTGGCGATGGCCGTCTACAAGGCGATCCCCGGTCGGTTCGCAGTTGTTCATCCTCGCTATCTGACGCCTGCCTTCTCCACCCTGATGATCGGGGTCGTTTCGGTGTCGCTGTTCATCGGACTGAGCATCGTCAGCGAGAATGTGCTGGAGGACACGGTCAGTTCGACCAGCCTCGCAATCGCCTTCTACTACGGCCTCACTGGCTGGTCAGCGGTCTGGTACTTCCGAAAGCAGTCGTTTACGTCCCGGAAGGCGTTCTTCAACAAGTTCCTCTTCCCCCTGCTGGGCGCGATCATCCTGACCGGCGCGCTCGTGATCAGCGCGGTGGATTCGTTCTCCCCCGATTACGGCCTCACCTCGATCGCCGGCGTCGGCGGAGTATTTGTCATCGGCGTCGGTTCCTTGCTGCTGGGAGCGGTCCTGATGTTCATCACGAGCATGTTCATGCCGGCCTACTTCCGCGGCGAAACACTCAGCGCAGAAACCCCGGTGTTGGTCCCGGACGACTGATTGTCGGACCGGCTAGTCGCCGGTGGCCCCGGGCCGGTTCGCCAGCAACGGGAGGCCCGGGTCCCATCGAGATCCGGTGGCAGCGTCCGCCTTCGCCCGGGCCATCGCCGTCAAAGCCTCCAGCACCACCCGGTTACCCAACATCGCCGTGATGTCGGAATGGTCGTATGGCGGGGAGACTTCCACCACGTCCATCCCGACAATCGGCACCTCGTAGCAGATCCGGCGGACCGCGTCCAACAGTGCCCGCGATGACAGACCACCGGGTTCCGGAGTCCCTGTGCCAGGCGCGTGACCGGGATCGGCGACGTCGATATCGACCGACAGGAAGACGCCGTCGCAGTCATCCATTGCGATGGACATCGCTTCGGTGAGGACATCGTCGAGCCCCCGAACGCCGATCTCGGTCATCTCGAACGACCGCATCCCCTGCTCTGCCATCCAGGCAAGCACATCCGGCGGGGGCCAGTAGCCACGCAGCCCAACCTGCAGGAAGCGATCGCCGCGGGCCGCGCCGCTGTCGATCAGCAACCTCATGGGCTGGCCATGCCCGATCAGGGAGCCGAACTCGATCTTTCCAGTGTCCGCATGCGCATCGAAATGAATCACCGACACCCGCCCCCAGCCGACCGCCCGGGCGACACCGGTGACATCGGGCCAGGTGACCGTGTGGTCTCCGCCGAGGATCAGCGGGACCGCTCCACTCTGAGCCACGGTCTCGACTACGGCCTGCAAGGCGGCACACGACGTCTGCGCATCACCGGAGAACATCTCCACATCACCGGCGTCGCGGACGTTGAGGTCCGTCAGGCCATCTACCCGCATGGCCAGGCTCGGTCGCTGCCCATCCATTCCCAGGTAGCAGGCCTCCCGCAGTGCCTTCGGTCCGAATCGCGCCCCGGGTCGAGCGGAGGTGCCACCGTCGAACGGTGCCCCGATGATCACCACATCGGAGTCGACATACGTCTCCGGTTCGGCATGATCGCATTGCGGTACTCCGAGAAAGGTGATGTCGGGTCCGAATTGAGCGCCATATCGGGCCATCGAAAACCTCCTGGTCGAAATCCGTCGAAAAGGGACTGCTGAGTGGCCGAAGCTAGCCGTGGGTCGGGAAACCTAGATTGATTCCGCCATGGGACGGATCCGGCCATCGACTTGTGACAACTTTGCCGCGGGTGAAGAAGTGAAATCCCTCCGCACCGTGAGCATGCGTGTCACCGAACAGGGATGCCTTCCAGCCTCCGAACGAGTAGTACGCCATCGGTACTGGAATCGGCACATTGATCCCGATCATGCCCACCGAAACCTCGTGCTGGAATCGCCTGGCGGCGCCCCCGTCGCAGGTGAAGATCGCCGTGCCGTTGCCGTACGGATGAGAGTTGATCAACTCCAGGCCCTGCTGATACGAGGCGACCCTGACAACCGAGAGCACCGGACCGAAGATCTCCTCGGAGTAGATGCTCATCTCGGGAGTGACCCGATCGAACAGCGTCGGACCCAGCCAGAAGCCGCCGGCCTCGCCGTCGACCGCGATGTCGCGACCGTCGACCACCAGCGTGGCTCCAGCCTCGACCCCGGCGTCGACGTAGCCTCGAACCTTGTCTCGATGAGCGGCCGTCACCAACGGACCCATATCCGAGCCTCGGCGACCGTCGCCGACCCGCAGCGTCGCCATTCGGCCGGCGATCTTGGCGATCAACTCGTCCGCGACCGGCTCAACCACCACCAGCACCGATATCGCCATACACCTTTCGCCAGCTGACCCGAATCCGGCGTTCACCGCGGAATCGGCGGCCAACTCCAGATCTGCGTCGGGCAACACCAGCATGTGGTTCTTCGCCCCGCCGAGAGCCTGTACCCGCTTTCCCGCCTGGGTACCTGTCTCGTACACGTACCGCGCGATAGGGGTGGAGCCGACGAAGCTGATGGCTGCCACGTCCGGATGCTGCAGCAACCGATCGACTGCCTCCTTGTCACCGTGCACCACGTTGAAGACACCGTCTGGCAGGCCAGCCTGCTGCCAGAGTTCGGCCATCAGCATCGCTGCGCTCGGGTCCTTCTCGCTCGGCTTCAACACCACCGTGTTGCCGGCCGCGATCGCAATCGGGAAGAACCACATCGGCACCATCGCTGGGAAGTTGAACGGGCTGATGATTCCGACCACGCCCAACGGCTGCCGCAGAGAGTAGACATCCACCCCGGTCGAGACGCTCTCCGAGTACCCGCCCTTGAGTAGATGGGCGTTTCCACACGCGAATTCGACCACCTCCAGGCCCCGCGTTACCTCCCCCAGGGCATCCGAGAGCACCTTGCCGTGTTCCGCGGTGATTAGCGCGGCGATGTCGGCGGCATGTTCGGCCATCAGTTCTCGGAACCTGAACAGCACTTGCATTCGCTTCGTCAGAGTCGCTCGACCCCAGCTGCTGAAGGCGCGGGTGGCCGCCGCCACCGCCGCATCGACGGTCGCTGACTCGGCCAGGTCCACGACCCGCGTCACCGCGCCGGTCGCCGGATCGAAGATGTCGCCGGTGCGCCCGGGTGGACCTGTCCAATTCTCGCCGTCGATCCAATGGCTGACTCGCTGCTCGCTGCCCATCTCTACACTCTCCATCTGGCTCGATCCGGTCTGGTCAAGTTGCGGGGTCTCACGTCGCGGCATCGCCCGACGGCTATTACTGCCGGGCTAGCTATCGAAGCCCAGACCTACTCGATCGAGGGTCCTCAACCACAAGTTTCGGCGACCGTCCTCCGCATCGGCTCTGGCCAGGGATGCCCGCGTGATGTTGATACCGATTGACTTGATCGGTTCCGGCGGGAATGGCAGCGGCTTGCTGGAGACCATCCGCAGCCGGGTGCGCTCGGTGTTGAGTCCGTCGGCTAGGTCGAGCATGACCTCGGCGCCGAACCGGGAGGCACCCACGCCAAGCCCGGTGTAGCCCAGCCCATAGACGAGTTGTCCCGCGAATGCCTTGCCCCAGAAGCCGGAGAACCTCGAGCAGGTGTCGATCGCGCCGGCCCACTGATACTCGATCGGGACGTCGCGAACCTGTGGGAAGGTATCGTGCAGATGTTGCACCAGCCGGGCACTGAGGAAATCGTCACGTTCAAGGCTGGACCCTGGACGCTCGCCGCGAGCGTAGACCGCGTCATAGCCGCCCCAGAGGATCCGGTTGTCCGGGGTCAGGCGGTAGTAGTGGAACTGGTTGCCGGAATCGCCGATTCCCTGTCGACCAGCCCAGCCGATCTCGGCGAGGACGTCCGCGGGTAGCGGGGCAGTGGCCACGACATGGTCGAACACGGGGATGACGAAGTGCTTGATCCTGCGCAGCAGCGGCAGGTGCGCGGCCGTACCGAGGGCAATCCGCCGGGCCCGGATCCGACCACCGGCCGTATGAGCCAGCAACGACGCGCCTTCTCGGTGGACCTCCGTGACCTCGGTGCCCTCAAAGATCCGCACCCCCAGCGATGCGGCCGCAGCTGCGAGTCCCCAGGCCAGCCGGGCCGGATCGACGGTTCCCACGTCCGGATCGATGGCAGACCCCACATAGGTGGCGGAATTGACCAGTGCCCTGGTCTGCTCTGCATCGAGCATCTCGTGTTCGATGCCATACCGACGAAGGGCTGCGACGTGTTCGGCAAGGTGGGTGAGCTGGTAGGGCTCGCAGGCCACATCCAGTTCGCCGGCGCGAACATAGCCGCAGTCGATCCGATAACGGTCGATGGTCGTCTCGATACCGGCCAAGTTGGCCTGTCCGAGTCGATGGAGTTGACCGTAGTCGTGCGGCCATCTTTCGATCCCGTTGGCCGCGCCGTGCGTGATCGAGGCGGCCACGAAGCCTCCGTTGCGGCCCGTGGCCGCGGAGGCGATGCGGCGCCCTTCGACCAACACGACGTCCCGGTCAGGTTCGCGCTCCTTCGCGATCAGAGCCGTCCACAGTCCGGAGAAGCCACCGCCGATGACCAGCAGGTCCGTGTCGACTGCCGACTCGACCGGTGCCCTCGCCGGTGGCCGCTCCGGCCCGGCCAACCACACTGAGTCGTGGCAGGCCCCGGAGATCGCCGCGCGAGCCCACGCCCCGGGTTCCTGCGCGAATCCCACTACCCCTCCTTGCGCCGCCGGCCGA
>CAZJNU010000109.1:0-7891 GCA_964547485.1 uncultured Actinomycetes bacterium | reverse complement strand
GAGGATGTCGGAATGGCAACCGCAACCAAGCCGCGCAGTTCGCAGACGGTACGCGACCTAGTGCTGTCGATGTTGGTGGTGGGTGGCTTCGTCGCATTCCTCTACCTGATCGTGCTGCGGCCGATGCCTGAGGCCGTGAAGACCGTCGACGTGCCGGGCCCGGCCGCCGTCGCCCGGAGTGCTGACGTGTTCCCGATCGCAGTTCCGACCGGATTGGCCTCGGGTTGGCGCGCGACGAGCGCTCGCTTCGAACCGGGTCCGGATCCCGGTACCGGAACCTGGTTCAACGGGTACGTCACGCCAGACAACCAGTTTGTGGCGGTGGCTCAGAGCGACCACGACGTCAAGAGCTTCGTCAAGGACCAGACCAAGGACGGAGTCCAACAGGCGACTGTCACCATCGATGGTCGGAGTTGGCAGCAGTACCGGGCCGCCGACGGTTCGCAGTATTCGCTGGTGCTGACCTCGCCCGAGGCAACGACGATCGTCACCGGAACGGTGACGTACGGCCAACTCGAGGAGTTCGCGGGCAAACTCGAGACGGACTGACCTCAGCCAGACCCGGGACGACCTCAGCCAGACCCAGGAGGACCTCCGTCCGGACCCGGGACGACCTCCGTCAGGGCCGGTGTTGCAGGGACCAGGCGAACATGGCGATGGCGCCGGCTGCGGATGCGTTCAGCGACCGAGTTGAGCCGTACTGCGTGATCGCGAGAACGGCCTCGCAGGCGGTGGCCGCCTCCGGTGTCAAGCCCGGTCCTTCCTGGCCCAGCAGCAGCAGGCACCGGCGGGGAATCGGGAAACCCTCGATCGGCACACTGCCGTCGATATTGTCCAGCCCGATCAGGGGTAGCCCTTCGCCGGCGGCCCAACGGGACAGTGCGTCGACGTCGGCGTGGTGAAAGACGTGGAGGTATCGGTCGGTCACCATCGCTCCGCGCTTGTTCCAGTCCCGACGTCCGACGATGTGCACTCCGGCGACATTGAATGCGTTCGCGGTTCGAACGATGGAGCCGATGTTCAAATCGTGCTGCCAGTTTTCGATGGCGATGTGTAGCGGACTGCGGTCTTCATCCAACGCTGCAGATACTGCCGACACCTGCCAGTAGCGGAATCGGTCAACGACGTTGCGGCGATCCCCGTTCGCGAGGAGTTCAGGATCCAATCGTGGATCGGCCGGCCACGGCGCCGGAAGGGGCGGCACGCCGACTTGCCGGTGGAACTCGCCAGGACCCAGCGGAGGCTCTCCGGGACGTGGGTCCGACGACGGCTGCGGCGACGCCGTCGGAGGCTCTTCAGGGGTCACTCGGTCGACGATCCAGGGGTCCGCAGTGGATCATCGAGCAGCGGCCTAGTGAGGCCGCGGAGCGCGAACAGGTCCTCACGTCGCACGGAGGACGGTTGCTCGTCCGGCAGGAAGTGTGCGGACAGCGCGGTCGCACGTTCGCTCATCCCGACGGCGAGGAAGAGCGCGATCGCATGTGCGAGGTCACGGTCGGCCAACGCCGGGTCGTTGTCGCGGCGAGCTCGCGAACGCAACTCATACAGGGCCGCCTGCAGCGCGAGATTGGGGCGGGCCTCGGTAATGGCGAGGGCCTGCTCAGTGAGCGCAAGGGCCTCTGGGACCCGGTCGTTGGCCAACAGTGCACGGGCAGTCACGGCGTCGCGGATCGCCCGTTCCATCTCGTCCAACTCGCCGCCCGTCACCGGGTTGGCTTCGATTACCTCGAGTGCCGAGGCCGCGTCGTCGAGGTCGAGCAGGTCGTCGGCGATCAGCGGGACGAGCGGATTCACTATCCGGTTTTGCCCCAGTTCATTCGCTCGACCCAGCGTCGCTCGGGCCAGGCCGACAGCCTCGGCGGTGCGACCTTGCTCCGAATACAGAGTCGCCCGCATCCGGTCGGCCAGTAGCAGGTAGTCGTCGGCTCCGACGGCATCGAAGACCGAACGGGCGCCGATGTAGAGCGTCTCGGCCTCCTCACTCTCGTCCAGCGCTCGAAGGGCGTTGGCGGCCTCTAGATCGCATCTGGCCACCCCCATCAGGTTGTCGTCGCCCTGGTAGTCATCGCGGGCGGCCTTCAGATGGGCCAGCGCCTCGGTGTGCTCCCCCAGGATTCGCAACACCAGGCCGAGCCGCAGGGCAGCGTAGGCGCGCGCGGAGTCGTCCGAACCCACCCGCGCGATATCCAGACAGGACCGCAGTAGCGGCACGGCTTCGTCAGGTCGGCCCTGTTGGATGAGCCCCTCCGCGGCGGCATCGTCGGCCCAGGCGACGTGATGCGGTGAATGCGTGCGGCGGAATCGGTCCCGGGCTTCCCGGAAGGCTTCGACCGCCAACGAGGGGGAGCCGCTGCTCATCCGGAGCCCACCAATGGCCATCTTCACTCGCCCGATCGAGTGCTCGTCCGCTTCGGCCTCGTAGAGCCGAATGGCATCGTCCCAGTGGGCCAGCGCTTCGTCAGCTCTCTCCAGCAGGGCCAACGCGTCGGCGGCGCGGTGGTGGCAGAGCGCGATATCGTCCTGATCCCCGAGCAGGGTGAAGAACGTCGCCGCCTGCAGGAAGTGGTCGATTGCCTCACCGGGGTGATCCGTCTCCATCAGGCCTTGGGCCTGATTGAAGCGCGCGAAGGCGGCCAACCTGTGGTCCTCGGAGGCCTCCGCGGCCTCTGCAGCGGCCTCGACCAGCGTGGCGAACTGGGACATGTCGTCGCGGTGGTAACTGCGATCGGCCAACTCCAGCAGGATCTCCGCCCGGCGCGGTCCCTGGGCTTCGTCCAATTCCGCCCACATCTCCTCGTCGGAGTTCTCAGCAGACGGCATGTGCCCTCATCAATGTGCCCCTCTCGCGGTCCGAGTTGAGTGTAGGTCGGCCGGGGTCCGGAGCTGCCGGTATGGTCGGCGGAATGGCGATGGACCCCGAACTGGACCCCCGTCCGCGGATCGGTGGTGCCTACGCCTTCGACGGCTCGGTGACCATCCAGTACGCTCCCGAACTCGACGGCGAACTCGACCCAGGCGAGATTGTCTGGGCCTGGGTGCCGTATCAGGAAGACCCCACCCGGGGCAAGGATCGACCCGTCGTGGTGCTCGGCCGCGCCGACGACACCGAGGGCGACTTCGCAGTCCTGATGGTGTCGAGCAAGGACCACTCCGGGCAGCGCGGTTGGGTGGGGATCGGGACGGGCGATTGGGATCGCGACCGGCGCGCGAGCTTCGTGCGGACCGACAGGCTGTTGGCGGTCTCGCCGTCGGCGGTGAGACGCGAGGGGGCTGCGATGACCGCCGACCAGTTCCGTGCGGTGGTCTCCGCCCTCGACTCTTGACCCTCACGCGGCGTGAGGTTCTACCGTCGGTGGTATGACGGAGCGCAACGCGGGTCGAGTCCCGATGACGGTGGGGTCGCTGTCGGAGATGTCCGGCGTGAGCGTCCGAACCCTGCACCACTATGACGCGATCGGACTGCTTCGGCCGACCTCGCGCAGTGCGGCGGGTTATCGGCTCTACACAGCCGACGACGCCGAACGGCTCCGGGACATCCTGGTGTTCCGCAATCTCGGCCTCACCCTCGAGCAGGTCGGCCAGCTTCTCGACGACGACGACGGCCACTACGGCGACGACGGCGATGCTCGCCGATCGCCGCGTGCGGCGAGGGTGGCGGTGCTGCGCGCGCAGCGGGAACTGACTGCGCAGAGGTTGGCACTTCAGCAACAGCGGATCGAACTCATCGATCGGATTCTGCAGGAACCGGAAGGACGGTTGACCATGACAACGGAGAGTTTCGACAAGTTGCCTGACGTGGACGAATACGCGCAGGAGGCGCGGGAACGCTGGGGTGACACTGACGAGTACCGGGAGTCGGCCCGCAGGTCGGCCCGGTATGGCAAGGCCGACTGGGCGCGGATTGCTGCGGCACAGCGCGAGCAACTCGTGCGGTTCGCCTCACTCCTCACCGCCGGTGCGGCGCCCGATAGTGAGGAGTCGATGGCGGCTGCCGAAGAGGCCCGGAGATTCATCGATGAGTGGTTCTACCCGTTGACACCTGAGATGCATCGCGGCCTCGCGGAGATGTACATCGCCGATCCACGATTCAAGGCCCACTATGACGAAGCGGCTCCGGGCCTGGCCCAGTTCGTGCACGACGCCATTAACGCGAACGCCGATCGGGCGAGGTCCGGGGCAACCGGCTGAGCGGATCCGCCACGGGGCGAGAACTCAGCCGAGGTCGGCGAGCTTCTGGGCGAGGTGAGCGCCCATCTCCGCCTCCGGTTGGATCACATTGACGACCCCCAGCTGTCGCAGGATCCGGGCGTGGTCGTCGGTCAAAGCTTTTGCCCAGAGGTTCGCGATCCCCATATCCACCAAGTGCGAGGCGGTCACGATACTCGCCTCCAGGTGGGTACCGATCCCGAGAACCACCCGGTCGAAGTCCGGAATGGCGAGTTGTTCCAGAGCGAGGCGATGAGTGGTGTCGGCCTGGGCTGCGAAGGTGAGTCGATCGGCATATTCGGCCACGATGTCCGACGACGCATCGACCCCGAGTACCGACACCCCGGACTGTTCCAATCCGATGGCCACCGCGCTGCCGAATCGGCCGAGACCGATCACGGCCGCCGCATTGCTGGTGGCGATCTTGTGCGGTAGCCGATGTGCTGGATTCCTAGCCAATGTAGGGCCTCTCTTCCGGAAGGGTGTAGTGCGTGGCCTTGGTATTGACGGCCAGCGCCGCGGCGAGCGTGATCGGACCCAGTCGTCCAATGAACATCAGCACCATCAGCAGGATCTGGCCGGCCGGATTCAGCTGGGGAGTGATGCCGGTGCTGAGTCCGACGGTGGAGAGTGCGGAGATCACCTCGGTCAACACGGGTTCGAGGGCGAATGGGCTCCAGGTGAGCAACAGCGCGGTGCTCACCAACATGACCGAGATGAACACGAAGGACACGGCGACCGCGGTGCGCTGAGTGCGGCTGGGGATGGTCCGATCGAACACCCTGGTGCGCCGGTTTCCACGGATCTCGGTGATCGCGATGGCCGCCAAGACTCCGACCGTGGTGATCTTCAGGCCGCCTGCGGTGCCTCCTGGCCCCGCCCCCACGAGCATCAGCAGGTCGGTGATGAACCACGACTCGGTGCGCAACTCGGCAACATTGACGGAGTTGAAGCCCCCTGTTCGCGGCACCACCGACAGGGTTATCGAGGCGAGCACCTTGCTCGGCACCGACAGCGGGCCGAGGGTGCCCGGATTACTCCATTCGGCCGCGAGTAGGTAACCGAAGCCGCCGACGAGCAGCGCGGCCGTGCCGGTCAGCATCATCCGCGTGTGGATGGACCAACGGGTGTGCTGTCGATGGATACCGCGGCGACGGGCTCGGGGGCCCACCCCACGCGTCGCCCACCAACTGGCGAGAGCCTGCTGCGGCAGGTGTCGATGGTGCCAGAGTTCGCGCAGGACCGGCAGCCCGAGGCCACCCACGATCACTCCCACGCAGATCGGGATGCAGATCCACCAGTCGGACACGAACCCCATCAGATTGTCGCTGTACAGGGCGTATCCCAGGTTGTTGAAGGCCGACACCGATTGGAACAGGGCCAACCAGATCGCTCGCAGCAGGGGTTCGTCGTAGTGCAGCCAGAGTCGCAGCGCCATCACGACCGTCAGCACCGACTCGACGATCAGCGCCGAGACGACCACCGCGCGAACGACTTGCCGGACGCTACCCGGGCCAAGGGAGTGCGTCTCCTCACTGGTGGACAGCCGTTGCCGCAGGCCCAGTCGGTTGGCCAGCCGGAGGGTGATCAGGGACGTCAACGTCATGACGCCCAAACCCCCGACCTGCGCCAGTAGCAAGATGACGACATGGCCGAACCCCGACCAGTAGGTGGCAGTGTCGACCACCGCCAACCCGGTCACGCAGACCACCGAGGTTGAGGTGAACGCCGCCTGCAGCAGGTTGGCGCCGCCGGGGCCGCTCCTGGCGATGGGAAGCAGCAGCAGCACCGTGCCAATGGCGAGCACAATGAGGTACGCCAGCACGACCCCGCCGGCAGGTCGCAGCCACCAACGTTTCGGACGCGCAGTCGCGTAGCCCGTACTCATCTCAGTTCCGCACGCAACGCGGCTTGGTCGGGATCATCACGGTCAGATCGCTGCGCCCAGCAGGTGCCCGATGAGGTAGGTGACGGCCATCGCCAACAACCCTCCGCCCACGTTCCGCAGGATTGCCCTGCCCAGCGGCGCAGAGACGAGCCGGGCACTGAGGAAACCTGTGATGAACAGCGCTATCGCGACGGCCACCGCCGTTACCCACAGCCGGATGTTGGCTGGCGCTGCGAGGATGGCGACCAGCGGCAACGCAGCCCCGATCGTGAAGGAGATGCAGGAGGAGATCGCGGCTGCCCATGGGTTGACGTATTGGCCGGGCTCGATTCCGAGTTCCTCTCGGCTATGAGCTGCGAGCGCGTCGCGCTCCGTGAGTTCCAGCGCCACCGTCATCGCTGTCGTTGAACTGAGTCCGCGAGCTTCGAACAGGCCTGCCAACTCCCGCAACTCACCGTCCGGGTCCTCTGCCAACTCCTTCGTCTCCAGGGCGACCGCCGCCCGCTCGGTGTCCCGTTGGGATGAGACGGACACGTACTCCCCGACAGCCATGCTGAGCGCGCCTGCCACGAGTCCGGCCACACCGGCCGTCGCGATCGCGGCGGTATCGGCTTTCGCACCGGCGACGCCGATCACCATGCCAGCGATCGACACGATGCCGTCATTGGCGCCCAGCACTGCCGCCCGGATCTTGTTGGAGCGTTCGCCCAGGTCGCCGTGGTCATGGAATTCGCCCTCGTGCCCGAAATCAGCTGTCGTCACAGGTGCAGGCTAGCCGCCGCAGTATTTGAGGGCGGAGGGAAATCGAATAGACCCCCGAGGAGGAGTTCGGGGGTCTATTCGTGAGGTCAGGTCGGAGGTTGACCTGTCGCTCGCGCCGGCGGTGCTACCGCGCCGGTGAACTGAGTCGGGTCGACTTCGACCCGGAGAGGCGCTTGCGTATCTGCTGAGCGCGCTCGGTCTGTTTCATCGTCGCCTCTTCCGGGGTCAAGGTCCCGATCCTCTTCGCAATCACTGAGCCACCTGCGACGATTCCGGTGATCCGGGCCTTGTCGCCGACTCTCACCTCGGCAATTCCCACCGGATCCCCATTGCGGCGGATGCTGGTGGCGGAATCAACCACAAATCGCTGACTGAATCCGTCGGGTGCTTGGATCGTGACGGTCGTGGCAGTCACCGAGCTGACTTCGCCGGAGACGGAACGTGTGTCGTATCTCGTCCGCTGGGAGGGGCCGAGTGCCCCGCCGGCACGCAGAGTCTCGTCGCGCGCGTCCGGTGCACCGTCGAGGTTCTCTGACGTGCTGGCTACCTGGCTGGCAGCGGCGTCTGTATACCCGACGCCGGACAGCATGGTCGCACCGAGAGCCCCTGCGCCGACGAGAGCTGCAGCCTTGGCGACTCGACCCGTGCTGGTCGAAGGGTTGTCCATTCACCATGCCTTTCATCGGGTCGCCGTGAACCGTGGCTGGTTCGCAGCCGGGTGGCTGCCAAGTTCGCCCTTCGACCCTCGCATTCGGAGGTTGGTGGGGGGTGGACTTGATGTCAGCGTTCTGTAAAGCGGGTCCCCGAGTGTGAGGCGCGAATTCCGCAAGGTGAATGTCAGCCTGCCGGGGACCCGATGCGGATTCCGTCCGGAGGTATGGCAGGATCCCCGCATGGACTTTCAGACCCGACTGGTGGCACCTGGTGTCGCCGAGGTTCTGTGTCCGTGTTGCATGTGTTGTTGCGCCTGACCGCCGCCTACCCCCGGACGCGCGGTTGCCAACGGCCCGCGCGTGCCCCGTGACCGCGTGCCAT
>CAZJNU010000108.1:6493-7914 GCA_964547485.1 uncultured Actinomycetes bacterium | reverse complement strand
GCGACGACGGAGGAGACCTGTATGAGGATTCGCAGGTTTGCTGCGACGACTACGGCGGCCTCCGTCGTGGTGTTGGCTGGGCTGGCCACCTCCCCGAGCGCTATCGCAGCCGAACCCGCCGCCACAACCAGCACCACCAGCGCCAGTTCTGCGGTGAAAGTGCCGGGGCCGAAGCGGCTGTCGGATGTGCTCGCTGGAAAGACAGTGCTGCGGGCCGGGGATCGCGGGATGCCGGTCGCAGTGGTTCAGATGCGGTTGCAGCACGCGGGCCTGTACTTCGGACGCGCCCACGGCGTTTACGACAACGCCACGGTCAACGCTGTCACCAGACTGCAGGAGAAGTTCCTCTACAACGAGAGTGGCCGGGTCAACAAGTACACCTACCAGTTGCTGCTGGGCATCACCTACCGTGGATCCGTCCTCCCCGCCCCCTGCCGAACCGGCTTGGTCATCTGCGTAGACAAGACCCAGCGGATGCTGCGGCTGGTACGCGACGGCCGGGTCGTGATGGCGATGGACGCCCGATTCGGCGCACCCGGAAAAGAGACGAGAGAAGGTCTGTTCCACGTCTTCGCGAAGGTGGCGGACGACTACTCGCGGCTCTACAACGTGCCCATGCTGTACTCGATGTACTTCAGCGGTGGCCAGGCCATCCACTATTCGTTCGGTTTCGCGGCTGACGGCTACTATGGTGCCTCGGCGGGCTGTGTCAACACCAGGATCCGATCGCAGGCAGCGGCGCTGTTCGCCAACACACCGACGTGGACGCCTGTCCTTATCTACACCTGATGCCTGCTCGCCACCCCTCGGGTGGACCACAGTTCAGCACCGACCCGGCCCGTGCCGCGGCAGCTCTGCTGGCCGGCTCGCTGGTGGCACTGCCCACCGAGACCGTCTACGGGCTGGCAGCGGTGGCGTCCGACCGAACTGCGGTGGCGCGCGTCTTCGAGGTTAAGCGGCGACCGGCCGACCACCCGTTGATCGTGCATGTCGAGTCGTTGGCGAGCGCCCGGCAGTGGGTGCTGGAGTTCCCCGAACCCGCCGCAGATCTCGCCCGCCGGTACTGGCCCGGTCCGCTGACGTTGGTGCTGCCGCGGGCGCCGTGGGTGCCCGATGAGGTCACCGGCGGCCAGCCCACAGTCGCCCTCCGGGTACCGGATCACCCACTGACCGCGCGGGTGCTGGCACTAGTCGGCCTGGGGCTGGCTGGCCCATGCGGTCTGGTCGCTCCCAGCGCCAACGCGTTCGGACGGGTCAGCCCGACCTCGGCGGCAGACGTAATGGCCAGCCTCGGGGGCCGACTGGGGCCAGCTGACCTCATCCTCGATGGCGGGGAGTGTCGGGTAGGGCTCGAGTCGACCATCGTCGACGCCACCGGCGAGAGACTGCGGGTGTTGCGGCCGGGGGCGGTGCTCGTTGAT
>CAZJNU010000108.1:0-6393 GCA_964547485.1 uncultured Actinomycetes bacterium | reverse complement strand
GAGTCCAGGTAGCCGCTGAGGTCCATGTTGGGGATCGAATCGGGGATCAGCGACGTCTTGGGCAGGTTCACACCCCACTTGGACAGGGTGGAGTTGATGCTGTCCCGCGCGGCCGCGAACTTTCGGGCGACGAGTCGTCGACGGGCCCAATCGACCTCTCGCTCCCGCAGGGCATTCTCGATCGCGACTGCCTGTTCCGGGCTGCATTCCAGGCCAAACGCCGCACGTACGGCCTCGGCAGTATCTATCCGGTAATCGTGGCCCCGGCGGACAAATGACCCGGGTGTGAATTGCATGCCGTTCTTCAAATCCACGAGCGTGAGAATGAAGGTGGTGATGGGTCGCCAGAGCACCTCACGCGGCACCTTCGGCGGCCGGGTCTCCGGCTTTCCCATCCACCATGGTGGCCGGACCGCCACCCGGTAGCCGAACTTGTTCACCGGGTCGTCGTGGTGGACGACCATCAGATGGCGCATCGAGCTGCGCCGGTCCGCGCCCAGCGATGCCAGCGAACCCGGTTCGGAAACCGCGACCAGCGTAAGGTCCGGGTCGAACCGTTCGCGGTGGTGGATCCAGGTGTTCCAGGCTTCTGTTCGGAACGGGACGCCCAGGTAGAGCCCGGCGTCAACGCCCAAGGCCTGATACACCTTCGCGCCCTGCGGGTGGGCGATGTCCAGCGCCACCTGGGCTCCCAGACTCTCGCCGAACTGCACCACCTTCGGCCGATGGCCGACGGGCAACTGCGAGAGCTTGGCGTTGATGCCGGCCAGCACCAACCGCTGTAGCTCCGCGCCGTCGCCGGTGTCGGACAGGGCCAACGCCGACGGCACCAGCGCGTACTGCGGCATCACGATTGCGCAGTCGCCGAGGGTCAGATACTCCAGTGACTCGGCGAAGACGTAGGACACATAACCCACCCCAGTGGGAGACGCCACGCAGATGACCGAGCGCTCGAAGGCGCCCACGGCTTCCATCTCCAACAGGCACAACTCGGCCCGCTGGGCCGTGGTGCCGGCCGCCTCGTAGCCGGCAACGACCCGCACCGGATTCTCGGCCGGCTCCCCCATTACCGCTTCGATCTCGTCCGCGGTGAGAGCCATCAGCACGAACCGGCGCCCCTCCTTGCCGATCGCGTCGAAGTCGATCAGGGAGCGTGGGCCGGCGGTGACCCAAGGGTTCGTCGGCGGTTCGGGATAGGCGGCCTCGACCACATCGCCGTGCCGCTCGGTGCGGCGCTTGACGACCACGAAAGCGGCCAGACCGGTAGCCCCGAAGAGCCCCAGTGCCACCGCATGACCGGACAGCGGGCTGCCAATCTCGACACTGCCGACGTGCCCGAAGAGGGCCCGGGAGGCCTGGTGTGCGATGAACTGCTCGGCGGCAGCAACAGCCAGCAGCCCTGCCCCCGCGCTGACGCCGATACCGGCCGCGCGTGCGGTATCGCCGACGCTCGCCCGAGTGACAGCGGGGCGATCGGGGTCGACCAGGCCGAACCGGGCGGCTCGTCGATGCCGGCCGTTGACGGCGACGGTGGCCAGCACCGCGCCGGCCAGGGCGTCGATCAGCAGCGACCTGTTGCGTACGTACCTGCCGCCGGGAACGACTCGGAGGACCTCGTCAATCACGGTCACGATGCTGCTGGCCGTGCCGCCCATCATCGCGAAGTGCGCGACGAACCGGGTCAGGGAGCGTTGCATCGGTTCGTCCGGGTGCGGCGGCAGCGCCCGTTCCACCAGGATGCCGGTGAGCACCATTCCCAGATCGGTGGCGACCAGCGCCGTCGAGGGCGCCTTTCGATCGCGGACGGTGTGGTCGCCGCTGGCGTAGAGGGCGATCGATTCCGCAGCGGCCGCCGCTGTTGCCGTCACGAGGTAGTGGCAGGCCGCAGTGACGCCGGTCGCGAGGGCTTGGTCCTTGGCGCTGCGGGGTAACAGACCGCGGCTGTAGGAGCCGGCGACAGACACCGCCGCGCCGACGACGCCGGCTCTCACCGCGGGCAGAGTTGCACCGGTGGCGAGGCGGCCGAAGAAACGGGGTAACACCAGGCGCACCATGGAAGCCAACGTACTGGAGTCGTCAGCTCGAATCGAAGACCAGTGCAGGGTTGCGGGCGGCAATCGGCTGGCGGGCCCGGCGCCTCAGCTGCGCTTGGGCGATCGCCTGCCGGTTCCCTCGTCGAATTCGTAGACGACTTCCGGTGGTCCCACGATCGAGGAGTCGGGGGTGCCGACGATTGCGGGGTCCTTGCCGGGGTAGTCGAGGGCGGCGAGCACCCATCGCATCGCCTCCACCCGGCCCCGCTTCTTGTCGTTGCTGCGCACCACCGTCCACGGCGCCCAGTCGGTGTCGGTGTGCTCGATCATCGCCTCTTTGGCGTCCGAGTAGTCATCCCAGCGGTCGAGCGAGGCGAGGTCCATCGGGGAGAGTTTCCACTGCCGCACCGGATCGATCCGGCGAATGGTGAATCGCGTCAACTGTTCCTTGCGCGACACCGAGAACCAGAATTTGAACAGGATGATGCCGTCCCGGACCAGCATCCGCTCGAACTCGGGTGCCTGCTGCATGAACTCGTCGTACTGGCTGGGGCTGCAGAACCCCATCACCCGCTCGACGCCAGCCCGGTTGTACCAAGATCGGTCGAACATCACCAGTTCGCCGCGAGTGGGTAGATGCTTGATGTAGCGCTGGAAGTACCACTGGCCGGACTCTTCCTTGGTGGGCTTCGTCAACGCCACCACGGTCGCCCCGCGTGGATTGAGGTGTTCCATGAACCTCTTGATGGTGCCGCCCTTGCCGGCGGCGTCGCGACCCTCGAACACCATCACGATCCGTTGGCCGGTCTCTTTGATCCAACTCTGCACCTTCAGCAGTTCGATCTGCAGAAGTCGCTTGGTGACCTCGTATTCGTGCCGAGACATCCGCTCGTCGTACGGGTATCCCTCCAGCCAGGTGTTGACCGGGGTGCCGTCGGGACCAAGTAGGACCGGGTCGTCCATCTCGTCCAGGGTGCCCTCGACGGACATCCCCCGAAGCTTGAGCTCCTCGTCGTCGAGGTCCTGCAGACTGGCGATGATGTCCGCGAGGTCCATCACGACCTCACCGTCATGGGTGCTGGGGTTGCCCCCCGCTTCAGTCCGCATGTGTGCTCCCGGTTCTACCGTCGCGACCGCCCGAATTGGGCGGTGTTGTAGTCATCGTGCCGTCTCTGGCCTGGACACGCGCGGCGGACCCCGAAGACGTTGTTTTAGCAGTGCTGGGATTGCGCGATGGCCGGTGTGGTGACGCCGATCGCCGTAGCCTGCAGGTATGGCCACAGCGACTGTCGAGCCCCCGCGAATCGGTAACCAATCCAAGCATCCGTGGCTCGCCCTAGTATCCCTTCTGCTCGGACTTTCGATGATCGTGATCGACGGATCCGTGGTGAACGTCCTGCTGCCCGATATGGTGCGGGACCTGAAACTCAGCTCCACCGATGTGCTGTGGGTCAACTCCATCTACTCGCTGTTGTTCGCCGCGCTGCTGATCCCGGTGGGCCTGATCGCCGATAAGTACGGTCGGCGCAAACTGTTCCTTTTGGGCAGCCTGATCTTCCTGCTCGGGTCGCTCGCGGCGGGTGCCTCCCAGTCCTCGGAGTGGCTGATTTCGGCTCGGGCGGTGCAGGCGGTCGGCGCCTCGATGATGCTGCCCAGCAGCATCGCGATCATCAACGTGATGTTCGTCGGCAAGCAGCGGGCCGTGGCCTTCGGTCTCTGGGGCGCAGTATTCGGCGGCGCCGCGGCGCTGGGACCGTTGCTCGGCGGTTGGCTGACCCAGGACTTCTCCTGGCGGTGGGCGTTCTACATCAACGTGCCCGTTGCCATCATTTCGGCGATTCTGGTGCTCTCCAACGTGCCGGAGTCCAAGATCAAGGGTGTCGACGGGCTGGACCCAGTCGGTTTCGTGTTGTCTGCCGCCGGCCTCGGGCTGATCGTCTTCGGGCTGATCGAGGGCCAGCAATACGGCTGGTACAAGGCGATCGCGGACTTCCACGCCGGACCGATTCACATCGACGAGCCCGGGATCTCGGTGGTACCAGTGGCGATCGTGACCGGGCTGATCCTGGTCGGAGCCCTGATCTGGTGGTCGAAGCATCAGACGAACGCAGGTCGCACCACCATGATCGACCTGTCCCTGTTCAAGATCCGCCGGTACGGCTACGGCAACGTGGTGGCGCTGGTGGTCAGCCTTGGTGAGTTCGGCATCCTGTTCGTGCTGCCGCTGTGGCTGCAAAGCGTCGCAGGTCGGGATCCGATGTCGACCGGGGTGATCCTGGCGAGCCTGGCGTTCGGCGCGCTGCTATCCGGTGGTCTCGCTCGACGGCTCTCGTCTGCGATCGGCGCCACGATGGTGGTTCGGCTCGGCATGGTGCTGGAGATCGTGGGCATCCTGGGCATCGGGCTGACCTTCTCCACCACCCGGAATCCGTGGTGGCTGTGTGTGCCGCTGGTCATCTACGGCCTCGGTTTGGGGTTGGCGTCGGCCCAGTTGACGAACGTGGTGTTGTCCGATGTGCCGCCGGACAAGTCCGGTCGAGCCTCGGCCATGACCTCGACGTTCCGGCAACTGGGCTCGGCGCTGGGCGCCGCCATCCTCGGGGCAGTCCTGTTCACGGGCTTGGGCACGTTCATGACTGAAGACCTCAAGGGTGTCTCCAATCTGCCGCAGGAGCAGCAGGAGCAGATCGTCAATTCGGTGCGGGGTTCCGCGGGCCAGGCCATTGTCTCGATGGAGAAGCTGCCGCAACTGGGGCCTGAGGTGGCCGCGGCCAAGGAGGGCTACACGACGGCCGCTCGCGACACGGCCTTCGTGGCGGGCATGTTCGTCTTCTTCGGCCTACTGGTCTCGCTAGGGCTTCCCAAGGATCCGCCTGGCCGAACCGACTCGGAGGAAGACAAGCAACTCGCGGCCGCAGGGTCCCCGCCCGTCGGGGAGTGAGCGCACCCACACCAGCCGCAGAACGTGGCATTCGGGTAAGAACCTGTTGACCCTGCGTGACGTGCGCGGTGTGGGGCCGTAGCGTCGAACAATGGCTACCCACGAAGAACGCCTTCGGGCGGCGCGGATCCTGCACCGGGTCGGTCTGGGGCCTCGCCGCGGTCAATTCAGTGCAGCGCAGCGCTCGTCCGCCGACGCACTGGTGACCGGACTTCTGGCGGGCGTCCCCGATCCGGGGGTGCGGGCCACGCCGATTCCCGACTTCCCCTACCTCGGTCGGCGGCCGAGCGCCGGGTCGGCAGACCTTGAGAGTTACCGGCAAGCGCAACGGCGCCAGCGCGAGGGTCTCAAACTCTGGTGGCTGGACCGGATGGTCGCAGCCGAGTCGGCCGCCATCGAGCGGTTGACCTGGTTCTGGCATGGCCATTGGGCCACCAGTGACAAGAAGGTCGACGAGATCGGGTTGATGGCCCGCCAGAATGAGGCGCTGCGTGCGGCGGCGCGCGGGCCGTTCGGTGAGCTGGCCCGGGCGATGGTCACCGACGCCGCCCTGATCCAGTGGCTCGACGGTCAGAAGAACAAGGCCGGCCAGCCCAATGAGAACCTCGCTCGGGAATTCATGGAGCTGTTCACCGTCGGGGTCGGCCACTACTCGGAGAACGACGTGCGGGAGGCCGCTCGCGCGTTGACGGGTTGGCGCCTCGTCCGCCCCGCGCCCGATGCCCTGCTGGAGGCCAGTTTCGACCCCAGACGCCACGATTCGGCATCGGTCACGGTGTTGGGGACCACTGCCCAGATGAGTGCCGAGGACCTCGCCGAACTGCTGGTGGCCAGAGCGGAGTGCCCGGAATTCCTCGCTGCGCGACTGTGGTTCCGATACGTCTCGAGTTCCACCCCGATGCCGGCAGCGGTCCGCGCCCGGGTGGTCTCCGCGTTCGGGGCGAATCGCCGCACCGACGAAGCGCTGCGGGCGCTGGTCCTCGATCCGGAGTTCGCCAACCCGGCACATCAAATGGTCAAGGCGCCGGTTGAGTGGTTCGTCGGCGCCTGCCGAGCACTATCGGTGACACCGACAACGATCGAGGGTGGGAATATCCTGTCCACCCTGGCCGCGATGGGGCAGGTGCCGTTCCAGCCGCCCAGCGTCGGCGGTTGGCCTGCGGCGGCGGGCTGGTTGACGACGGTCGCGGCCCAGAAAAGGATCGGTTTGGCCGCCCGAATCGCTGCCAGCGCCGATCTCGGTGCGGTGGCGTCCCTGCCCGCTGGCGCAAGGGCCCCCTACCTGGCGGACCTACTCGGGGTTGTGGCCTTCCACCCCAGCACAGCGAGGGTCCTCGCAGAGGTGACGCAGGGACCCGAGCGAGTCGTCGCGCTGGCCCTGGTCAGCCCCGAATACGTGGTGAGTGAGTGATATGAACA
>CAZJNU010000107.1:0-7928 GCA_964547485.1 uncultured Actinomycetes bacterium | reverse complement strand
TGTGGCCTTGGCCGTTATGTGGCGGGGTTCTGTCGCCGCTTCGTGAGTTCCCTGATGATCGGGCGAATCGTCCCGTGGGTCGATCCCCAACTGACACAGCCTCGTTCGCACGCTTAGCGACTCCGGGCTGCGTAAAACCACTTCAGTCCTCGCTGTATAGTTCAGCGCATGCTGACCATTGCTTCTCGCCTGGACGTGATGAACCGGTTGGGCCGCGCGCTGGCCGACCCGACCAGGTCCCGGATCATCCTGACGCTGCTCGACCGGCCGGCCTACCCGGCAGAGCTGGCCCGCGATCTGGACCTCACACGCTCCAACGTGTCCAATCATCTGGCGTGCCTGCGCGACTGCGGCATCGTTGCTGCCGAACCCGAGGGCCGCAAGACGCGCTACGAGATCGCCGATCCCCACCTGACGCAGGCGCTGACCGCCCTGGTTGACGTCACCCTCGCGGTTGACGAGAACGCCCCGTGCATCGATCCTGCCTGCTCGGTGCACGGATGCGACGCAGCAGAGGCGGGCGCGTGATCCTGGCTGCGGTCCTGCAGGCAATCGGCCTGTTCATCGCGACCAACATCGACGACATCATCGTGCTCTCCTTGTTCTTCGCCCGCGGCGCGGGCCAACGCGGGACGACCACCCGCATCTTGGTCGGCCAGTACGTGGGGTTCGCCTGCATCCTCGGTGCCGCTGTGCTGGTGACTATCGGAGCCGGAGCATTCCTGCCCTCAGCAGCTATCCCGTACTTCGGGCTCATCCCCCTGGCCCTCGGTCTCTGGGCTGCATGGCAAGCCTGGCGCGGAGACGATGACGACGATGACGCCAAGGTCACGGGCACGAAGGTCAGCGCGTGGACCGTCGCAGGAGTCACCTTCGCCAACGGCGGAGACAACATCGGCGTCTATGTCCCCGTCTTCCTCAGCGTGGAACCCATCGCAGTGGTCGCCTACTGCCTCGTCTTCCTCGCGCTCGTCGCGGTCCTGGTCGTAGTCGCCAAGTTCGTTGCCACCCGGCCGCCGATCGCTGAAGTCCTCGAGCGCTGGGAACACATCCTGTTCCCCATCGTCCTGATCGGCCTCGGCATCGTCATCCTCGTCAGCGGAGGAGCGTTCGGTCTCTGACGGAGCCAAAGCGAACGAGAGAGGTCGCCAGGCTCGACGCTCCGGTATAGGGATCCCTGTGCGGGTTCATGCTGCGCAGCAGGAGAGTTTGGTGATGTCGGTGGTGAAGGTTTGGGCGGTGAGTTTGAGGCCTTCGGCCATGGTCAGGTAGGGGCTCCAGAGGTTGGCGACCTGGTCGGTGGTCATGCCGGCCTCGAGGATGTAGACGCCGGCGGCGGCGAGGTCACCGGCGTCCTGGGCGAGGGCGGTGATGCCGATGATGCGGCCGGTGTCGGCGTCGGTGACGATCTTGATGAGCCCGCGGGTGTCACGGTTGACGATGGCGCGCGGGACGTGCGCCAGGGGCAGGACGCGGCTGTCGCAGCGGATCCCGGCAGTGCGGGCCTGCTGGTCGGTCATTCCGACGGAGGCCAGGGCGGGGCTGGTGAACACGACCCGGGGCAGGTGGCGGTAGTCGACCTCCCGGCCGGCTCCGGTGAGGGCGTTGTCGGCGACCAGGGCGCCGTGGGCCGCGGCGACGTACACGAACTGCGGGTGGGCGGTGACGTCACCCGCGGCCCAGATCCGCGGGTTCGTGGTGCGCAGGTGGCTGTCGATGATGACCTCGCCGCGCTTGCCGGCGCGCACGCCGATGGTGTCGAGGCCGAGCGTGCCGGTGACCGGGCGGCGGCCGGTGGCAACGAGGAGCTCGGCCGCGCGGAGCTCGTGTGAGCCGTCGGCGGTGGTGGCGGTGACCGTGACCTCGCCGGTGGCCGGGTCGCGGCGCACCGCGGTGGGCACCGCGCCGCGGATGATCTCGATGCCTTCGTCGGCGAGGATTTCTTCCAGGGCGGTGGCGGCCTCGGGTTCCTCGTGGGAGGCCAGCCGTGAGCGGACGAGCATGGTGACCTGGGCACCGAGGCGGGAGAAGAGCTGGGCCTGCTCCATGGCGACGTAGCCGCCGCCGATGACCAGCAGCGACTCCGGGACGTGGTCCAGCTCCATCGCGGTCGTCGAGGTCAGATAACCGGCCTCCTGCAGGCCGGGGACCGGCGGCGCCCAGGGCGTGGAGCCGGTAGCGATGAGGTGGTGCGCGGCCCGGACGGTTTCCGCCGTGCCGTCCGGGCCGGTCACGCGGAGTGCCGGCTCAGTCGGTGTGCCGACGAAGGTGGCCTCGCCGGGGTGGAGGGCCCACCCGTACTCGGCGGCCAGGGCCGCGTACTTCTCGCTGCGCAGCGATCCGACGAGCTTGTCCTTGCCGGCGACCATGGCGGGCATGTCGACCGGTGGGGCGTCGGGGAGTGGCAGACCGGGGAACCGGGCGGCGTCGAGTGTGACGTGGCGGGCCTCGGCGGCCGCGAGCAGGGCTTTGGAGGGCACACACCCGGTGTTCACGCAGGTACCGCCGATGGTGCCGCGCTCGATCATCACCACCCGCTTGCCCAGGGTGGTGGCGCGGATCGCGGCCGCGAACGCCGCCCCACCGGACCCGATCACTGCCAGGTCATACGACCTGCCCTTGTCCGTTGCCGTCATAAGTCCTCCCTTGTTGCCGCGCCTCAGGACCAGGATCGACCTTCCAGTGCACTGGAAGGTCAAGGCAGAATGAGTGGCATGCGGATCGGTGAGGTGGCTCAGGCGTCGGGCACGACAGCTAAGACCCTGCGGTACTACGAGGACGTCGGACTCCTCCCCGACCCCGACCGCAGCCCGGCGGGGTACCGGGACTACGGCCCCGAGGTGCTCGACCGGCTGCACTTCATCCGCCGGGGCCAAGCCGCCGGGCTGACCCTGGCCCAGATCGGCCAGGTGCTGGCCATCCGAGACCGGGGCCAGGCCCCCTGCCAGCACGTCACCGACCTGCTCGACACCCGCCTCGCGGTCATCGACCGGCAGCTCGCCGAGCTCGCGCAGCTACGCACCACGATCGCCATCCTGCGCGAGCACGCCACCACCGGCGACCCGGCCACATGCTCCCCCGAGGACGTCTGCCGCTACCTGTGACCCGCGAAGGTCACCGGCCCGTGGCACCATCGCGACATGGCCGATGACACCCAGCAACGATGCTCGTGCTGCGGCCGCCAGCGGCCACGAAGGTCGCTCCACGCACTCGGGAGCGAACCGGCCTACATCTGCCGAAGGTGCGCGCTCTGGGTCGCCCTTCACATCGCTCGCGACTGAACGACTCCGCCCGCAACGCGGGCACGCCGCCGGCCGCGGCGAACATCGTCGGATGGTGCGCGAAGGAACCAAAGGGCGCGAATGACGACCAATCATCACGCCGCCAGCGCGATCGCGGGCGCCCGTTGCCGCACTCCTCATCCGACGGTCTGAGCTCCACCGCCTGGCAGCGGTCCGAAGCCTGGAGAGGGCATCGGAGCCGGACGGGACCCCCTAACGCTCAGTGGTCCGCCCTCGCAGCGGTTGCGGTCGGTCCAGTTGTCCGTCCCGTAGGAGGAACCCGTTGCGGAGGCGGTGCAGGTCATCGGCGGAAACCCACGCCCGAATGTTCGCAAGACCGCCCGAGAAGGGTTGTCCGGTGACGGTGCGTCATATGGGACGGCCTGTCGTCCCGTAAACGAACGATTCCGCTACAGCGATGACGAGGGTGCGTTGCCCTGTCCAGGATGCTTGACGCTTCGCGGCTCTCAACCCACGGCGTTTGTAGCGGAACTCAGTGCCGGATTCTATGGCTCGATACTTCCAGTGCTGGATGAGTATCGCTACAGTCAGTACCGTGGGGCATCTGCTGGGTTATGCGCGTGTGTCGACGACTGATCAGGACGCTGCGCTGCAGGTCGATGCGCTGACTGCCGCGGGGTGTTACCGGGTCTTCGTCGACACGATCTCTGGCTCCCTGGATCACCGTCCCGAGCTGACGAAGCTGATGGACCAGTTGCGCCCGGGGGACACGCTGGTGGTGTGGCGGCTGGACCGGTTGGGTCGCTCGATCCGGCATCTTATCGACCAGCTGCAGATCTTGTCCGAGCAGGGCGTGGGGTTCCGCTCCTTGCAGGAGACGATCGACACGACCTCCTCGGGCGGGCGGCTGGTGTTCCACGTCTTCGCCGCGCTGGCCGAGTTCGAACGTGACCTGATCCGTGAGCGCACCAACGCAGGACTGGCCGCCGCCCGGGCCCGTGGCCGCAAAGGCGGGCGACCGCCCGCACTGTCGCCGGACCAGGTCAAGGCGGCCCGTCGGATGTATGAGCAGAATGAGATGACGGTGGCGAAGATCGGTGCGGTCCTGGGCGTCAGCCGCGCCACCATCTACCGCGCGCTCAACCGCCAAAGTGTCCCAGTGGTCGAACCACGACAGTCGAGAAGCGCCGTGTAGGTCATGGACGCGGCCGGGCGCTGGCAGATCCTCAGGCTTCACGTCGAGGACCAGATCCCGCTCGCCGCCCTGGCCCGGGACACCGGTGTCGGGCTGCGCACCCTGGAGCGCTGGCACGCCCGCTACCGCACCGAGGGGTACACGGGCCTCGGTACGCGAAGACGCGCTGATGCCGGCAGCCATCACCTGCCCTCCGAGCTCGTGTCCTTGATCGAGGGGCTGGCATTGAGCAAGCCCCGCCCGACGATCATCACCATCCACCGCAAGATCAGCGCCATCTGCGAGGAGGGGGGATGGCCGGCGCCCTCCTATGGCGTGGTGCGCGCGATCATCGCCGACCTCGACCCGGGCATGGTCACCCTTGCCCTGGAAGGGCCGACGTCGTATCGCGACAAGTACGAACTGGCGCTGCGACGGCAGGCCGAGCACCCCAATGCGATGTGGCAGGCCGACCACACGATGCTCGACATCCTCGTGGTGGGCACCGACGGCAAGCCTGCCCGGCCATGGCTGACCACGATCATCGATGACCACTCCCGGGCGATCTGCGGTTACACCGTCTTCCTCGGCGCGCCCTCGGCGATGAACACCGCCTTGGCGCTGCGCCAGGCGATCTGGCACAAGGCCGTCCTCTCCTGGCCGATGTGCGGCCTGCCCGATGTGCTCTACGTCGATCACGGCAGCGACTTCATCAGCAACCAACTCACCGGCACAGCCGTGGACCTGCATATCCGGCTCATCCACTCTGCTGTCGCTCGTCCTCAGGGTCGCGGCAAGGTGGAGAGGATCTTCGGGACCGTGAACACCGAGCTGCTGGCTGGTCTGCCTGGGTACATCGCCGAGGGCCACCCCTGGCCAACGCCAAAGCTGTCCCTGGCTGAGCTCGACGCTGCGCTGGAGGAGTTCGTGATCACCTACAACGACCGGACTCACAGCGAGCTCGGCACCTCCCCGCGCGCTGCCTGGATCGCCGATGGCTGGCTACCGCGCATGCCGGAGAGCCTGGAGGACCTCGACGGGCTGCTGCTCACCGTCGCCCAGACCAGGGTGGTGCGCCGCGATGGCATCCACTTCCAGGGCCTGCGCTACATCTCCCCGACCCTGGCTGGCTATGTCGGCCGGGCGGTCGTGATCCGTTACGACCCCAGGGACATCACCGAGATCCGCGTGTTCGACCACGAGGAGTTCGTCTGTAAGGCCATCAACCAGGACCACCACGACCAGAAGGTCAGCCTCAAGGAGGTCCAGGCCTCCCGCAACGCCCGGCGCCGGGCGTTGCGGGAGGGCATCAACGAGCGGATCGCCGTCGTGGCCACCCACACCACCGAAACGCCACCAGCGACCGAGGCGCCGCCACCGGCGCCACGGCGGAAGTTGAAGGTTTACAGAGAGGACCTAAGGTGAGTCAGCGCTTCATCGTGACCAAAGAACACCGCCGCTTCACCGAGTTCGCCGACGCCGTGCGGCGCGGGCACACCATCGGCCTGTGCTTTGGCCCAGCCGGCGTGGGCAAGACGCTCTCCGCGCGCCGCTACGCCCGCTGGGACAAGGTCCACGACCTGCTGACCTACTGGGGACCGCGCTCCGACAGTGACGCGCAGGTCTACGCTGCGCTGGCCAAGAGCCGCACCGTGCTCTACACCCCCAGCGTGCTGACCACGCCACGAGCCTTGAAGGACGAACTCGACCAGGTCATCACCCGCACCAACATCTGCATCGAGCAGCACCTCGCGCCGGCCGGGCAGGTCACGCCAGAGACGCGCGGATGGCGCCACAGCAGGAACTACGTGGAGCTGGTCATCGTCGATGAGTCCGAACGCCTCCGCCCCACCGCAATGGAACTGCTGCGCGATCGCTACGACCGAGAAAACCTTGCCCTCATCCTGATCGGCATGCCCGGTCTGGAGAAGCAGTTCAGCCACTATCCCCAGTTCTACAGCCGCGTCGGCTTCGCCCACCAGTACCGGCCCCTGGGCAAGGAGGAACTGCTCTTCGTCCTGCAACGGCATTGGCGCGCCCTCGGTAAGATCCTCGACCCAGAGGACTTCACCGACGCCCAAGCCATCGCCGCCATCGCCCGGATCACCCGAGGTAACTTCCGGCTTCTGGAACGACTCTTCCCCCAGATCGAGCGCGTCCTGAAGATCAACGAACTCGACACCATCACCAACGACGTCATCGAAGCCGCCGCCAGCACTCTCGTCATCGGCGTCAGTTGACCGGGGCCCGCCACATATCACCTACAGAACCCCGCCATTTAACGGCGCAAGCCACAGCCTGGGTCCGCCGTAGTGCTCGTCCAGGATGGAGGCCTCGCCGGGTGCCTTGAGCGGGTGCTGCGCATGCACGACCCCGCTGCCCGGGTCCAGGATCAGCACCCGCGGCCCGTCCACGAGCACCGCCACCGCGCTCCCGCGCAGCCTCACCGGTACCGAGTATCGGGCTGAGCCGACCCGTACCGTGGACAGCTTGTCGACCTTGCGCATGATCGGCGGCGGCCCGATGTGAGGGCGCAGCGACGGCAACGGTGTGAGCAGCTCGACCTCGACGGCCAGCCGCTGCGCCGGGACGGCGCACGTTTGGGAGTGAACAGCGGCGTTGACCTCCTCACACCACGCCCGGGCGTGCGCGTTCGCCACGGACAGGTCACCCAAAATCGCTGCGGCAGAGTGGGACTGACCGCCACCGGTCGCCTCACCCCCGGCGTCCAAGATGTGGTCAAGGAGCAGCGGGCGCAGCAGGTCCTCCTTGCCGTACCCGACGAGGTTCTCCACGATGCCCTTGGACTGCGGGTCGGCCGCCTCGCAGAAGTCCGGCCGGAACCGGTAGTGCGTGGCGAACCGGACGTACTCGGCCGTGGGGACCACCCGGTTGGCGACCACGCCACCCTTGAGGCACCCCATCCGGTCGGCCAGCACGACCTTGGGCACCCCACCCAGGGCTTCGAAGCACTCCGCGAGCAGCGCCAGCGTCGTGGCCGCCTTCTCATCGGCTGCGAACCGTACGAACCGCACCCGCGACCACGCCAGCACCGCGCAGAAGACGTGGACCCCGGCGATGACGCCCAGTCGATGACCAGGTGCTCACCCGGGCTCCACACCGCCGGCCGCCGGCCCCGACCGTTCTCACGACGCCACGCCTTCTTCTCCTGCGCGACCAGACGACGGAAGTTCCGGTCCGAGCCGGTGTACCCCTGCGCCCGGGCCCGCGGCAGCAACCGCTTCGCGCTGATCCGCCCTTCCGTACTCGTCACCGCCTGGCCGACCAAAGCGCGCACACCCTCGTAGTTCGACGGCCGCCGCTCACGCACCGGCGGCGGCTCGCCGGCCTCCGCACGCTGCACAACCCGCTTGACCGTCTTGTGCGTGGTCCCGCAGATCGCTGCAGCCCCACGGTAAGTGCCCACCTGCTGGTAGGCGGAGATGATGCTCATTCGTTCCCTCGCAGACATCACAATGGAGCCCTCCTGGGCGGTGGCGTAGCCGGCTTAG
>CAZJNU010000106.1:0-7994 GCA_964547485.1 uncultured Actinomycetes bacterium | reverse complement strand
CCACGCCCCGGGTTCCTGCGCGAATCCCACTACCCCTCCTTGCGCCGCCGGCCGACAGCCTGGCTGATCAGGACGATCGCCAGAGCCACCATGAACATTGCCGACGCCCAGACATTCGCCTGCGGCGGGATGCCACGGTTGGCCGAAACGTAGATGAACTTCGGGAACGTCACGAATTGGCCGGAGTTGAAGTTCGTGATGATGAAGTCGTCGAAGCTCAGCGAGAACGCCAGCAGGCCCGCGGCGGCGATTCCGGGGGCGACCAGCGGCAAGGTGATTCGACGGAAGGCTGATCTCTCGTCGGCGTACAGGTCCATGGCCGCCTGCTCGAGCCGGGGATCGAGGCTGGCCAACCGGGCCTTCACCGTCACAACCACGAAGCTGATGCAGAACATGATGTGGGCGATCACGATGGTGACGAACCCCAACGGAACGAAAAGGTTCAGGAACAGCGCCAACAGCGAGGAACCCATCACCACCTCAGGGGTGGCCATCGGCAGGAAGATCAACAGGTTCGTGGTGGCGCGACCTCGGAATCGGTATCGCACCAGCGAGAACGCGATCAGCGTTCCGAGGATGGTGGCGGCCAGCGTCACCACGAAACCGATCGCGATCGAATTCACCAGCGATGGACAGACCTCCGGAGCCCCGCACGGATTCAGCCAGTTCTTGAAAGTGAATCCCTCCCAGGTCAGGTTCGACCTGCCGGCATCATTGAACGAGAAGGCAAAGGTATAGACCACCGGCAACAACAGGTAGATGAACGCCAGGACCGCGTAGATCCGGATCAGGTTGCGACCGAACCAGTCACGGACCTTGGCTCCACCTGACCGCTGCGGCGGCTGATAGTCGGTCGGGTGCGCCATGCTGGCGCCGCCGGTTGAGGTGCTCATACCAGGTCCTCCGTTCCGACTTTGCGCACGTAGAACAGCACCATGATCAGGATGCATGCCATCAAGACGAACGACAGCACAGCGGCAGTCGGATAGTCGTTCGAGTTCAAGAAGGCATATTCAATCCGGTTGCCGATCATGGAGTTCTTTGAATTGCCCAGCAATGCCGCGTTGACGTAGTCGCCGGCCGCCGGGATGAAGGTCAGCAGGGTGCCGGCCACGACCCCCGGCATCGACAGCGGAAAGGTGACCTTTCGGAATCCCGTGAACGGCCGGGCGTATAGGTCACCGGACGCTTCCACCAACTTCGGATCCACCCGTTCCAGACTGGAGTAGATCGGCAACGTCATGAAAGGTAGGAAGTTATAGGTCAGGCCCAGCACGACGGCGGTTGCGGAGGGGTAGATTCCGCCGGTCTCGCCAACCATCCCGAAGGAGCGCAGGATGGCGACCACTGGGCCTTCATCGGCCAGGATCTGCCGCCAGGCGATCGTCCGCAGGATAAACGACACGAAGAACGGCGCCACCACCATCACCAGCAGCAGATTGCGCCACTTGCCAGCCTTGAAGGCGATCGCGTAGGCCAGCGGATAGCCGATCAGCAGGGCCAGGATCGTCGCGATCCCGGAGTACACGAATGACCGAATCAGCGGAACGTAGTAGGTCTTGTCCGTGAGGACATCGACGTAATTGGCGAAGTTGAAGGTCTGCTCGAATTCGCCGACCTCGCCCCCGATGACCGGGGTTTGGAGACTGGTCAGGAACAGCGAAACCAGCGGTACCAGGAAGAAGATCGACAGCCAGAGCAGCCCGGGCAGCATCAGCAGATACGGGACCGCCCGGCCCTTCTTCTTACTTCCGCCATCCTCGCCGCGCCCGCTATCCTCGATCGTGTCGCCGATGGCCTGGGCGATTGCCATCGGTCAGCCCGCCGCTTCCGCTTCGGGGTCGATCTCGACGCCGGCATTGACATCCTGCCGACCGTCGAGCACGAATCCGTGGCTTGCCGCCCAGGTGAGCCGCACCTGCTCCCCGGCGGGGATCAAGCCGCGCCCGGAGAGGTTCTGGGCGAATACGTCGATCAGTTCACCGGCCGGCGTCCGCACCTCGTATTGGGTGCTCACTCCAAGGAAACTTGCACTGAGGACGACACCATCCACGAAATTCCCGGAACTGGGGGCCTCGTGGGCCTCGGTCCGGCGCTCGATGTGGATCTTCTCCGGCCGCACCCCGACCAGGACCCGGGCACCACGCTGGGTGTCCACCGACTTCGCCACCCGCGCCATCGGCATTCGGAACACCCCGTCCGGGTCCTCCAGTTCAATCTCGTCACCGGCTCGCTCCACGACCACGGCCGGGAACAGGTTTGACTGCCCCAAGAAGTTCGCCACGAATGCGGTGTGCGGGTGCTCATACAGATCTAGCGGCGCGCCCATCTGTTCGATCACGCCCTGGTTCATCACCGCCACGGTGTCGGCCATCGTCATGGCCTCCTCCTGGTCATGGGTGACGTGGATGAAGGTGAGGCCCACTTCGGTCTGGATCCGCTTCAACTCCAACTGCATGGTCCGGCGAAGTTTCAAATCCAACGCCCCAAGCGGCTCATCGAGCAGCAGCACGGCCGGCCGGTTCACGATGGCCCGGGCCAGCGCAACTCGTTGCTGCTGCCCACCGGAAAGTTGACCCGGCTTCCGACTGGCGACCTGCGACAACTCGATCAGTTCCAGTGCATCCTCGACCTGCGATTTGACGTCCTTGACCCCGCGCCGACGCAGTCCGAAGGCGACGTTTTCAAAGATGCTCATGTGCGGGAACAAGGCGTAGTTCTGGAACACCGTGTTGACCGGCCGCTGATACGGCTTGGCGTAGGTGATGTCCTGGCTGCCGATCCGGATCGATCCACCGGTGGGTTCCTCCAGACCAGCAACCATCCGCAGCGTGGTCGTCTTCCCGCAGCCGCTCGGTCCCAGCAAGGCGAAGAACGACCCCTGCGGAACCTGCAGCGAAAGATCATCAACCGCCTTGAAGTCCCCGTACGACTTGGTCAGGTGCTCAAGGAACAGGTCACCTTCCGCCTTAGTTGCATCCGTGCCTTTGGCCATCGCCGTCAGCCCTGAATGACGTTGCCGAAGGCCTTGGAGTACTCGGCCTGCTCCTGCGGAGTGAGCGGCCGGAACACCTGGGAATTGTTCAAGGTCGCCTCATTGGGGAAGATCCAGTTGCTCTTGGCCAATTCCGGGTCCAGTTTCTGCATCTCCGCCTGCGCACCTTGCACCGGGCAGATGTAGTTGACATAGGCGGCCACCTGAGCCGCGACGGTCGGCTGATAGTAGTAGTTCATCAGCATCTCGGCGTTCTTCTTGTGAGTCGCCGTCGCCGGGATGAGGAGATTGTCCGACCACAGAGTGCCTCCGGACTCAGGTAGGGCGAAGCCCCACTTGTCACCGTTCTCGGCATTGATCTGGAAGATGTCCCCACTCCAGCCGATCGCAGCGTAGGCCTGGCCGTTGATCAGGTCCTCCTTGTAGGAGTTTCCTTTCACCTGCTTGATCTGACCCGAGTCAACCTGCTTCTGCAGGACGTCCAGCGCAGCCATGAACTGGTCGTTGGTGAACGGTCCACTGATGTCGACACCTTGACTCATCATGATCAGGCCCACCGTGTCGCGCATCTCTGACAGCACGACGACCTTGCCCTTGAGCGCTGGGTCCCACAGGTCATCCATGGTCTTCAGCCCGTTCGGAACCTTCTCCTTGTTCCAGGCCAGGCCAGCGAAACCGGACTGCCAGGTCAGCGAATACTCCCGGCCCGGGTCGTACTCGATGTTGCTGAGCTTCGGCAGGATGTTCTTCTTGTTGGGGACATTTGCGGCGTCGATCTTCGCCGCGAAACCTTGCCTGATCCACTGGGCGACCAGCCAGTCCGTGGGTGTCACCAAGTCGTAGCCGATGTCTTGACCATTACTGAGTTGGCCGGAGACCTTGCCGTTGAAAGTGTTGTTGTCCTCGATGTCTTCCTTGTACTCGACCTGGATACCCGTCTGCTTCTCGAATTCGACCAGCGAAGGGTAGACCTTCTTTTCCTTGTCATAGTCGAGGTACAGCGTCCAGTTGGCCCAGACCAGCTTCTTCTCCGAATCGGACTTGTCGACCGGTGTGGCGACCGGCGCCGCCGTCGCTGGCGCACTGCTGCTGCTGCTGGACTTGCTGCCACCAGTGCCGCAGGCTGCCAGGGCTGCCGCCGCGCCGGTTGCACCTGCCGCAGCCAGGAATCCGCGCCGGGACATGGCCCGCTTCAGTTGGGCGAGTCGGGGATCGACGTTTTCAGATGTCATCTTCGCTGTCCTTCTTCTCTGGACTTCGGTCCGGTCTGGGGCTGGGTCTGTCGTCTCATGGCCGACTGCCGTGGGGGTTGACCGGTCGGCTCGGTTGCGATGGCTGGCTGATCGTCAAACTACCCGATCCGGCCCGGGATTACGGAAGATCGTGCGATGCCATTCCTTCCTTGCGACACCGGACACATCGACACTGACGTGCTTGACCTGGGTGTACTCCTCAAATGAGTACATGCTCATGTCCTTACCGAATCCGGAGGCCTTGTAGCCACCATGGGGCATCTCGGAGACGATCGGGATGTGGTCGTTGATCCACACGCAGCCGGCCTGGATCTCTCGACTCGCACGCTGACTGCGGACAACATCAGTGGTCCATGCGGAAGCGGCCAGACCATAGGGCGTGTCATTGGCCAGCGCGATGGCCTCGTCGTCAGTGTCGAACGGCAGCGCAACCAACACCGGACCGAAGACTTCTTCCTGCACAATTTCGCTGTCCTGGGCCGCGCCGGTGATCAGCGTCGGCCGGTAGTAGCTTCCGACCGCGAGCGGGCCAGTGGGAATCTCGCCGCCGGTCACTGCGCGGGCGCCGCCCGCGACAGCTCGGCCAACCATCGCCGCGACTTTCTGCTGCTGGTTTCCCGAGATCAGCGGGCCCAGGTCAGACGTCTCCGCCGACGTGTCGCCGAGGGTCACCGTTGCCATCAAGTCGGCGACGCCTGCGACGAAATCCGCGAACTTCGAGGAGTGGATGTACGCACGGGTGGCGGCAGTGCAGTCCTGCCCGGTGTTGATCAGGCTGCCTGCCACGGCGCCCTGGATGGCGGCGTCGAGGTCGGCGTCGTCAAACACCACGAACGGCGCCTTGCCGCCAAGTTCCAGGTGGAGCCTTTTCAGACCCGCCACCGCTACTTCGGCGACCCGATGCCCAACCGCGGTCGAACCGGTGAAGGAGATCATCCGCACCAGCGGGTGGGCCAACAATGCTTCACCTGCCACCGGGCCCGTCCCGGTCAGCACATTGAACACCCCCGGCGGCATTCCTGCGGCCGCGCAGTCCTCGGCCAACATCAATGCCGTCAAGGGTGTCAACTCGCTGGGTTTGAGCACCACCGTGTTGCCCGCCGCGACCGCCGGCAGCATCTTCCACATGGCCATCTGCAGCGGGTAGTTCCATGGTGCGATCGAGCCGACGACCCCGATCGCCTCCCGTCGGACGGTTGAACTGTGCGTCCCGTCCCACTCCGCCGCGGCGGATCCCTGCAAGTGCCGGGCGGCCCCGGCGAAGTACGCCGCGTTGTCGATGGACCCCGGCACATCGAATCCGGTAGCTAGGCGGATTGGCTTACCCGCCTGCTGGGACTCCACGCTGGCATACTCCGCGGCCCGAGCTGTGAGCCGGCCCGCAAGCGCCGACAGCACCTCGCTCCGGACGACTGGGGGCGCTGTCGACCATTCCCGGAAAGCTCGGTCAGCTGCGCACACGGCAGCATCCACGTCGACGGGCGATGCCAACCCCACCGTCTCGATGACCGCACCCGTGGCCGGGTTGATCACCTCGAGCGACTCACCGGACGAACCCGCGCTTGCCCGCCCGTCAATCCATTGACCAGCCGTCACGATTCGAGGCTTGCCATCACGTGCTTGATCCGGGTGTAGTCCTCGAATCCGTACATGGACAGGTCTTTGCCATATCCCGAGTGTCGGAAGCCGCCGTGGGGCATTTCGGCCACCAGCGGGATGTGAGTGTTGATCCACACGCAGCCGAAGTCCAACCCCTTCGCCATCCGCAGTGCCCGACCGATATCGCGGGTCCAGACGCTGGAGGCAAGGCCGTACTCGACCCCGTTGGCCCACCGCAGCGCCTCGTCTTCATCGGTGAACCGCTGAACCGTCATGCAGGGTCCGAAGATCTCGTTCTGGATCATCTCGTCGTCCTGGCGCAGGTCAGCGACCACTGTCGGGGCGATGTAAAAGCCGCGATCGCCCTGCCGGGCACCGCCAGCCACGATCTGAGCATGAGACGGGGCCCGTTCGATGAACCCGAGCACCTTCTCCAGCTGGTTGACGTTGTTCACCGGCGGCACCAAAGCGTCCTCGTCCAACCGACCGTTCTCGAAGGTAGTCGCGGTGTTCTTGGCCTGCTCGGCGAGAGCTGCCACGAAATCGTCGTAGGCACCTGGCGCGGCCAACACCCGGGTGGCCGCGGTGCAGTCCTGGCCGGCGTTGAAGAATCCGGCGACCGCCAACCACTCCGCCGCGGCCTCGATGTCGGCGTCGTCGAAGATCACCACAGGGGCCTTCCCGCCAAGCTCCAAGTGGACCCGCTTGACGTCCCGGGCCGCCGACTCGGCGACCTGCATACCCGCCCGCACCGAGCCGGTGATCGCGACCATGTCGGGCCGCTTGTGCTCCACCAGCGCGCGACCCGTCTCCCGATCGCCGGCCACCACATTCAGGACGCCGGCGGGAAGAATGTCACCGATCAGTTCGGCCATCCGGATCGTGCTCACCGGTGTGGTGTCGCTGGGCTTGATCACAACAGTGTTGCCGGCCGCGATCGCCGGCGCGAACTTCCAGACGGCCATCATCATCGGGTAATTCCAGGGAGCCACCTGGCCGATCACGCCGACCGGTTCGCGCCGGATCCAGGAGGTGAATCCCTCCATGTATTCGGCAGACCCACGACCTTCCAACAGCCGGGCGGCCCCTGCGAAGAATCGAATCTGGTCGATCATCGGCGGAATCTCCTCCGACATGGTGACCGCCACCGGTTTGCCGGTGTTGAGGCTCTCCAGGTCGACTAGCTCCTCAGCGTGCTCTTCGAGCACGTCGGCGATGGCGAGCATTGCCTTCTGTCGGGCACTCGGAGTGGCATCGCGCCAGCCGGGGAATGCATCGGAGGCGGCGCGGTAGGCCGCATCGATGTCCTCTGCGCCGGACACGGGCGCGCTGCCGAAGATGTCGCCGGTGGAAGGGTCGACCAAGTCGATCCGCTCCCCAGACGCAGACGTGACGGACTCGCCATTGATGTAGTTGCTCAGATTCAGTTCAGCCATGGGCGAACTCTAGGGGGTTCGGTCGGCTCGTTTCAACCGGTGCAATCTCGACTTTTCACCAATTCCGCATAAATATGGGCCTCCGGCTGCGGAATCCCTTGCGTGGGGTCAACGGAACCGGCAGACTTGCCGCTATGTCGGGTCGAGAACTGCAAGCCACGACCCTCGATGACGTATCCAAAGCCATCATCGATCAACTGCAGCAGGATGGCCGCCGCTCCTATGCAGCGATCAGTTCGGCCGTCGGTCTGTCCGAAGCCGCGGTCCGACAGCGAGTGGGCCGGCTGATCGAATCCGGAGTTATCCAGATCACCGCGGTCACGGATCCGATGCAGGTCGGATTTCGCCGGGCCGCCATGGTCGGCGTTGTCGTGACCGGCGATGTGGAGGCGGTGGCGGCGGAACTCACTGAAATGTCAGAGGTCGCCTACATGATCATCACAGCGGGCGGCTTCGACTTGCTGGTGGAACTAGTCTGCGAGGACGATGACCACCTACTGGACGTGATCAATCGAAGGATCCGGGTGCTACCCGGGGTGTTGCGGACGGAGACCTTCGTCTACCTGAAACTGAAGAAGCAGATCTATACCTGGGGCACACGCTGAGCCCTACGGTCAGGACCCCCGGTCCTTGACCGGTGACCGAGGACGAACCAGCACGGCCGATCAAATTGGGAGCACGATGAGCAGCACACCGCAATACGTGACCGAA
>CAZJNU010000105.1:2066-8179 GCA_964547485.1 uncultured Actinomycetes bacterium | reverse complement strand
AATGGCTGGCGCCGGTCACGCCTGCTCCCCGGCGGCGGCCACGTCCGGGGTGATGCTGACCAGCGACGCAATGGTCGGCGTCGAGCAAGTCTCCGATACCGAAGTCCGGGTGCGACCTGGTACCACCCTTGATCAGTTGTGCCACGAGCTGGACCAACTGGGCCTTGCGTTACCAGCCATGGGCGATATCCGCGCCGAGACGGTCGCCGGTGCCGTGCTGACCGGTAGCCACGGCAGCGGCCGAGAGACGCCCTCCTTGTCGGCCGGAGTCCGGGAGTTGGAGATGGTGCTCGCGGACGGGGAGGTGGTGACGGTGGATGCGGCGCAGGACGGGGATCTGTTCCAGGCTGCGAAGGCGGGGCTGGGCGGCTTCGGGGTCGTCACCAGCCTCACCCTGGCCACAGTGCCGACCTACCTGCTGCACGCACACACCTTCTCGGACCGGTTCGAGAACACCGCGTCGACCTTCGACGACTGGGATTCCGACCACGACATGGTGGAATTCGACTGGTACCCCCACACCGATCGCACGGTGGTGCGCCAGTTCGACCGCAGCGCCGGACCAGTCGCCAACGCGGGCGGGTCCCGACTGCGGCCCCGCGGGCCGATCCTGGCCACCGCGACCGACGGCGGGCTGGCCAGGATCGGGCGTTCGCTACCCCCTGCCGTGCCCGGACTGAACCGACTCACCGCCGCAGTTCAGAGGTCGCGAGAGGCAACCGACCAGTGGTGGCGGGTGCTCCCGACAGCTCCGAAGGTGCGATTCGTGGAACTCGAGTACGCCCTCCCCCGGCCGATGCTGCGGCCGGCTCTGACGATGGTGCGTCGGGCGATCGAAGACGGGCCGGAGCGTGTCACCTTGCCCGTGCTGGTGCGCACCGGTCCGGCCGAGGATGCCTGGTTGGCGCCTGCGGAGGGCCGCGCGACCGTGTACATCTGCCTGCGGGTGTTCCACCGGAGCCCGTACCAGCGGTACTTCGACACCGCCGAAGCCGTCCTCACTGAACTGGACGCACGACCGCGGTTGGGTACGGCCCAGTCACTAGCGGCCGAACAACTGGCGGCCCGTTACCCGCGGTTCGCAGACGTCCAGCGGGTCCGCAACCGGGTCGACCCAGACCGCAGGTTCGGTAACGACTACCTGGCGCGGGTACTCGGAGACTGAGCCTGCGTCTGCGACACTACGGTTCGAGTCGAATCCGGACTCGAGTCGAATCGGGAGATGTGATGCAACAACTCGAGTTCGTGGCAGCGGCCGGCGACGGTAGCCACCTGCTGCTGGTCGGCGACGACGGGTCGGAGTACCGCGTCAAGGTCGACGATCGGCTGCGGAACGCACTGGATCCGGCCCCCGCTACGGCCCAACTCCAGATGAGACTGCCCGTCGACGGCCCGCTGACGCCTCGGGACGTGCAGCATCGGCTACGGCACGGTACCGAGCTGACGGACTTGGCGGCCGAGGCCGGAATGCCACTGGACCGGCTGGAGGCCTACGCCACCCCGGTGCTGGCCGAACGCAGCTACGTGGCGGATCTCGCGAAACGGTGCGAGGTCGATGCCGGCGGAACCTTGGCCGAGTCAGTGCTGCACCGACTGGCGGCTCGCGGAGTCACCGAGGAACCCTCCTGGGACGCCTGGCGAGAGCCTGACGGACGCTGGCGGGTGATGGTTCGGTACGCCAGCGATCTGGCATCGGTGTCCCAGTCCGAGGAGAGCGCCAGTTGGCTGTTCGATGTGCCGATCCGCGCCCTGGAGGCCGACGACGACGCGGCCAGATGGTTGACGGACGCGCCGGTGGTGGAAGCGATCCGGGTGCCCAGCACGGCCGTCAACCCGGACTGGGACCAGGCGCATCCAGCGGCTCGCGCTGCCCGGGCGCGGGCTGAGGCCGAGGCAGCCTCTCAATCAGCGGCGAACGACGCCGTCGACGCCGGCACTGGCCCTGGCCCTAGCCCTGGCGATGCCGGCACGAAAGCCGACAGCGTGGCGAGCAACCCTAATCCGAATGGACCCGGCGGCAAACCGTTGTCCCGTCGGGCAGCGCGCCGACTCGCCGCACGCCGCCGGTCCACGAGCCGGGAGGACGTCCCGTCCTGGGACGAAATCCTGTTCGGCAGTGGCCGCCCGGATGCACCGAAGGAAGAGTCCAACCGCGGTCCGTCAGACTCCTGACGGACCCAACGACCCGCTCGATGGGGCTTGCACGCGCGTGCCGGTGCCAGCGTCAGGCGTGGCCGCCGGCCGAGGCCTGCGACAGGGCTGCGGCGAAATCCAGCGCCTGCGCGACCACTGGGGCGCCGTCCGCGGCTGCGGAGACACGGACGGTGAAGTCGTCGTTTGCCGACGTGCCGCTGTAGCCGTGGTCAGCCTCGCAATTGGGATCCGCGCAGCGCGCCGGCTCCAGATCGATCCGGTTCACGGCCCCCCAGCCGAGCGTCAGCACCACTTCGGCGGGCTGCATCTCCGGCAGGTAGGCGGCGGGGTCTGCGATCACCCTGGTCACCACAACCGAGCCGATCTGGTCGATCCGAACCGCCTCGGTCGAGGAGGACGCGTGCGCGAGTTCGGTGCTCCCCTCTTCGGGCGGATGCTCGTCGACGTGGGCCACGATCAACCGTGAGTGGGTCAGCGCCAGCACCGTGATGTGGCGACGCAATTCGTCCCGGTCAAAGGTCGCCTCGTGGTGCACCAGGAAACTCCGGATCGCCTCGCCTCCCAACGCGGTGCGTAAGGAGTCGAGCACAAGGTCCGGGTAGTAGCCGGTGCGGTGGATCTCCGCCCGAAGGCGATCCTCTGTGGCGAGCGTGTCAGGCATGGGGACATCCTGCCATGGGCTGACAACACGGTGACACCGCCGCCATCGCCACCAACCGGTGGTCGGCGCTGCGCCGAGCACCGGCTAGAGCCGCCTAGGGCGCACTTCCTGACGTTCGACTGCGGTCGCCAACTCCGCCTGCGCACCCAGCAGATAGCAGCCCGAGCTGGTGGCCAGGATCGGATTGAGCTCCAACTTGGCAATCTGCGGGAAGTCCCCGGCCAGTGCCGCCACCCGGTGCAGTACGTCCGCCAACGCGTCGACGTCGGCGTGGTCTGCCCCTCGGTACCCGAACAGCAGCGGTGCGGTTTTGGGAGCCCGTACCAACGCGGCCGCCTCCACCCCCGTCAGCGGTGGCATCCACCAGGTCCAGTCGTCGATCAGGTCGGACATGAAACCGCCGATCGAGAACCCCATCACCGGCCCGAATGCCGGGTCTTCGCGGGTGATGGCCCGACAGGCGACACCGGCCGGCGCCATCCGCTGCACCACGAGAGCCTCGCGGACATCCTGCGGATGCTGCGCCGCAATAGACAGGTAGGCGGTCCGCAGTGACCGCTCGTTCTCCAGACTGAGCCGCACCCCACCCAGGTCGGCCCGGTGCGCCAACCGGTGGGCCAGCGTCTTCAACACGACGGGATATCCGAGCCGATCCGCAATTTCGGCTGCTTCCTCCTCCGAGTGGACCGGGTAATGCGGCCAGAGTTCGAGTCCGTAGCAGCCGAGCAGTTCCGCCGTCGTGTCCTGATCGAGCACTGCTGCCGATCCCAGTACATGGATCCGCGGCAGCGGCTGAGTTCCCTCCAGATCGCCGCCCGCACCGGCGACCTCGCCAGTGGATCCACCGGCTTCGGGTCCACCGGTGGTGGTCATCGCGTCCTCGTTCGGCAGCAACTCACCGACGCGGGCAGAGATGATGAGTTCGGCGGTGTCCGGATCAACCCCGGCCGGCGTCGATTCCGACCCAACCGGCTCCCGCAGCCAGGCGGAGTGCTGGACAGCTAACGTCAGCGCCGAGATCGCTGCCGCCGGCTCGCCGAAGATCGGGACGCTACCGGGACCGGGTAGGCCGTGCGGACCGGGGTTGGTCACCAGTGACGACCGACCGGTCAATCCGGTGGAGTGCGGCAGCACTGCCAGCAATGGCTTGGTAGCAGTGCTCGCGGCATCGTGAAGTACCTCGTTGATCTCGTCCGATGCCGCCCGCACCGGCGGCACGTGGATCACCAGCACCGAATGCACATCGCCGGCCGACAGCGCCTCCGACAGCACCGCCGCCAATTGCTCGCCAGTGGCGTTCCACTCCACCCGGTAGGGTCGCTCGACCACGGTCATCCCTGCGGCAGCGACCAAATCCGCCGACAGCAGCAGCAGCGCCGCCGAATTCGACACCAGCGCCACCCGCGGTCCGCGCGGTACCGGCTGCAGCGCCAGCAGTCCGGCGGCGTCGAGCATCCCGGCCAGCGTGTGGGTCTGCAGGATCCCGTTCTGGGCGAGCAGTTGGTCGACCACCCCGGCATCCAGCCGAGTGGTGTTCGTCAACTCCATCGGCGGCCAGGCGCCATCGGCCCGCCCTGCGAGCACCGCGATCACAGGCTTCCGACGAGACAACCGTCGAGCAATCCGAGCGAATTTCCGGGGGTTCCCGAGCGTCTGAAGGTAGAGCAGCACCACCGAAGTAGAGCCGTCCGAATCCCAATACTGCAGCAGGTCGTTCACCGACACGTCCGCCCGCACCCCGGCCGAGACGAACGTGGTCAGACCCAGCCCGCGGCCCGCCATCTCCTCCAGCACCGTCGCTCCAAGGGTGCCTGACTCGCAGAAGAAGCCGATCCGACCCCGGCCCGGCACGATATCGGCCAAACTCGCGTTCAACGAGGTCCGAGGGTCGGTGTTGATGATCCCCATCGCCTCCGGCCCGATGATTCTGATGCCCGCCTCGCGAGCCCGGGACACCAAGTCACGACGGCGGGCAGGACCTTCGGGATCCATCACCGAGAAGCCGGTCGCAATCACCTCGATCGCGCGAACCCCGGCGGTGGCGCAATCGTCGACGATCTGCGGCACGGAAGTAATGGGCGCCGCGATGATCGCCAAGTCGATCGGACCCGGAGCATCCGCCACGCTCGGGTAGGCACGCAGCCCGGCGACCTCGGTCACCTCCGGGTGAACGGCGTAGATGGAGCCGGTGAACCCCGCTGCCTTCAGATTGCGCACCACCAGTTGCCCGAGCGAGTCCTCGCGCCGGCTGACTCCGACCACCACAATCTTCGACGGGTAGAACAGCGCCTCCACCGACCGAGCTTCCGCGGCGTGCTCGCGGGCGAGCATCACGGTGGAGTTGGCCAGCGTCGGCTCGATGTCGAATTCCATGTGCACGACGCCGTCCGACATCTTCTGCGACGGCCGGTAACCGGCCTCCGCGAAGGTGGCGATCATCCGGCGATTGTCCGGCAGCACTTCCGCGTAGAAACGTTCGATCCCGTTCTCCCGGGCGACCGCGGCCAGATGCTCCAGCAGCACCGACCCGACACCACGGCCCTGATGGTCATCCCGGACGGTGAAGGCGATCTCCGCCTCGCCGGCACTGATCAGGTCATATCGACCCACCCCGATCATCTCGCCACTCTGGGTCGCCACCAGAGCTACCCGGTCGTGGTAGTCGACCCGGGTGAACCGCTCGACATCACGCTCACTGAGTTCGGGGTAGGGAGCGAAGAAGCGGTAGTAGATGGTCTTGGCCGACAGTGAGGAGTGGAATTCGACCAGCGCGGCAGCGTCATCGGCCCGGATCGGTCGCAGGTGGCAGGGACGACCGTCTCGCAGGAGTACATCGGCCTCCCAATGCTGGGGATAGCCGGCTTCGGTCACCAGAACACGCTAGCGGGAAAGCCGTGCCGGAACACCTCGGCCGGTGGGTTCCGGTCCACAATGGGCGGATGGCCAGAGGATCCACGACATTGCCGCCCTCGCCGGAGGTCCCCGAGCGGATAGTCGACATCGACGTCGGCGAGGAGATGCGCGGCTCGTTCCTGGAGTACGCCTACTCGGTGATCTACTCCCGCGCTCTGCCGGACGCCCGCGATGGGATGAAACCGGTGCAGCGGCGCATCCTCTACCAGGCCGGCGAGATGGGGCTGCGGCCCGACCGCGGTCACGTGAAGAGCGCCCGGGTAGTCGGCGAGGTGATGGGTCGACTCCATCCCCACGGTGAGGGTGCGATCTACGACGCGCTGGTGCGGATGTCCCAACCCTTCTCACTGCGGTTGCCGTTCATCGATGGTCACGGCAACTTCGG
>CAZJNU010000105.1:0-1966 GCA_964547485.1 uncultured Actinomycetes bacterium | reverse complement strand
GTCAAGGATCTGCACAACAGCAAGAAGGTGCAGGGCATTGCCGGGATGACCGACCTGACCGATGGCGACCAGGGACTGCACCTGGTGATCGAGATCAAGAGCGGGATCAATCCGGAGGCCCTGCTCGAGCAGTTGTACCGTCTGTCGCCGCTGGAGGAGCAGTTCAATATCAACGCCGTCGCGCTGGTCGAAGGTCGACCCGTGACGTTGGGCCTGATCCAGTTGCTGCGAGTATTCCTGGACCATCGGCTGGAGGTGGTCCGGCGGCGCAGCGGTTTCCGACGAGCGAAGGCAGCCGACCGATTGCACCTGGTCGAGGGCCTGTTGGTCGCCATCCTGGACATCGACGAGGTGATTCAGGTGATCCGTGGCAGCGACGACGCCGCCGCCGCCAAGGTCCGGCTGATGGAGATCTTCGACCTGTCAGATGCCCAGACCAACTACATCCTGGAGATGCCGCTCCGGCGGCTGACCAAGTTCTCACGGCTTGAATTGGAGTCCGAGCGGGACACCTTGCTCGCCACGATCGCGGAATTGGACCGGATCCTGGCCGACCCGGCGGTGCTGTCCGGGGTGGCCTCAGAAGAACTCGCCGATGTCGCTGCGGCCCATTCGACTCCCCGACGGACCGCACTGTTGGAGGCCGACGCGGTGCTCGGCAAGGCGGCCGGCCAGCTGACGTTGGAGGTCAGCGACGAGCCGTGTGTGGTCGCGCTGGACGTCTGCGGGTTGACCGCTCGATTGCCGCTGCCGACCGCCAACCCGACCGGGCCGCGGGCCGCAAACGACGTCATCGCCGCCAGCACCGTCACCTCCACCCGGTCGGATGTCGGGGTGCTGACCAACCTCGGCCGGATGATCCGAATCCCGGTGGTGGATCTGCCGTCGTTACCGGCCACCGCCGGCTATGCCACGTTGGTCGGGGCGACGTCGGTGGCGGAGTTCCTGACGCTGGCAGCGGGGGAACGTCCGGTGGCGGTGGCGCAGCTCGGCGAGGACGCGCCGGGGCTCGCCCTCGGAACTCGACTGGGATACGTCAAACGAGTGCTGCCGGACAGCCCGGGCAATCGGGACAGCTGGGATATCGTTGCGCTGCGCGATGGCGACCAGGTCATCGGCGCGGCAGACTGTCGCGACACCGATACCCTGGCCTTCATCAGCAGTGATGCCCAACTCCTGGCCTTTCCGGCCACCGCCGTACGACCACAGGGCCGCAGCGCGGCCGGAATGGCAGGTATCAGGTTGGCTGCCAACGCCCACGCTGTGAGCTTCTCCGTGGTGACCGCCGACGAACTGGCCTCGGTGGTCTCAATCGCCGGCGTCGCCGGCAAGCCTTCCTCTGCCAAGGTGACGCCGCTGGGCGCCTTCCCGCAGAAGGGTCGCGGAACGGGTGGCGTCCGGTGCCAGCGCCTCCTCAAAGGTGAGGTGGGAATCATGGCGGCCGCAGTCGCGGTGGACGTCGGCGGCTGTGATCGTGCCGGTGCTGCAGTTGCCCTACCCGCGGCGGACCCGCGCCGCGATGGTTCCGGGGTGCCGGTGTCATCGAGGCTCGCTCACGTCGGTGGCGCCCTCCAGCCGGTATCAGTGGATCAGGCGGGTGTCTGATGTCGTATTGCTCCGATGAAGCGGAGATCGCTGGCGAACCCCTGCCGGGCACAGCGCCACGCAATCGAAGCTGGATAGTGATCGAACAGGACGGTTCCTACGGCGAGCACGCCCTCACCGAGAGTCGCCTTCCGATCGCAGTCGGACAGCGAATCGACGCGGCCAAGGCGGGCAGCGGCACCGGCGTGCTGCTGGCCCGCCGACCGGAGTTCCGATCGGATCAGGGCGCCACCAGCCGTCGCGTGTGGCTGTCATCCTGTGGCCCAGGCGCCACTCGGATGCGAGTTGCGCAGCTGGACGATATCGAGGCACTGCCCCGGCTCGACCTGGCCCGGATCGGAAACGGCGAGCTGCCTGGCCT
>CAZJNU010000104.1:0-8198 GCA_964547485.1 uncultured Actinomycetes bacterium | reverse complement strand
GGGGACATCATCATCCAGTTCAACGGCCGCGACCCGTCCCAGTCGGCCGGTAATGCCGGTCACGCCCAGCTGAATCTGGGCAACGGTCGGGTGATCCAGTCTGGCGGGGGTTCCCCGAGCAACGTGAACGTGGCGTGGTTCGGCAACTACTCCTTCAGCAACTCCTGGTACTTCCGGTTGGTCTCTCCAGGCGGGTCGAATCCCGTGGTGGGAGGAAAGGCGACCAGCCAGGTCACTCCGTGGAAGTACCCGTCATATTCCGGGCGCACCGGTAGTGCGCGGGTGATGACGCTTCGAGTCTCACCGGGTAATCAGCGGCAACTGCGCCTGCAGTACTTCAACACCCGGGCCCGCGCTTGGGCCACCCAATCCGTGAAAACCACGGACGCGACAGGCCGGGCGAAGTTCGCCCTGCCGATGCGGAAGGGTCGTTGGGCCTGGCGGCTCGCTGCACCCGCCACCGGTTCGGCGACCTCGGCGGTGGGTCCGAAGGCGATCTTCATCGGTCTCTGATCTGGATCGCTCGCGGCTAGACTCCGGTGGTGGCGACTGTCGATCCTGAAGCGCTGATCGATGCGGCCGAAGTGGCTCCGATGCTGGGACTTTCGCACCGGAACAGCGTTGCCACCTACCGCCGGCGGTACCCCGACTTCCCTCGTCCAGTCACGGGGGCCAACGAGCGGCCGCAACGGTGGCGCGCGGGGGACATCCTGTCGTGGCAGGACCGGCGCGCAGACCGGATCACCGAAGGTACCCGGAATGCAACCAACCGCGACATGTTGGTGTCGGCCGCGGTCCGCCTGATGACCGACCAGCCAATGGCGACCATCAGCATCCGTGACATCGCACGGGAGGCCGGGATCTCGCACGCGGATATCTATCGTTATGTGGATTCGAAGGAGCAACTGCACCAGTTGGCGGTGGCTCGCGCGTCGCAAGAGTTCGCGATGCTGATTCCCAGCAGCATGGTGGATTTGGCGGCGGGATTCGAATCTTTGCTGGCGGAGTTGTACAGGCTTCGTGGCGTGGTACGTCTGCTTGCTCTGGAGGTGCTGACCAACCCCGATGCCATGGTCGAGTGGCCACTGTCGCTGGACGCGATGCGGGCCGTGATAGCTGCTGACGGAAGCCAGTCGGCGAGTCAGGAGGCGGCCGCTCTCGCCACGTTCCTGGCCGCTCTTCCGCTGGGGTGGATCATCATGGAGCAGCGGTTCCGCAAGGCCGTGGACCTTCCTGAGGGCCTGCCCGCCGAGCAGATGGCGGCCGCGATGCGCGCCATCCTGACCGATTCTGTTCAATCTGAGGGGTAGCGGGATCGTCTTCTTCAACGCCGCAGACCGCGACCATTTGGTAACTTCGTGTCTAACTGAGGTGCGAGGCTCGGGCCTGGTCCGTGAGTGAGGGGTGTGGTGCAGGTGAAACGTTGGGGTCCGCTAGTCGCCCTGGCTATCGCGCAGTTCGTGATGGTGCTGGACCAGTCGGTGATGAACGTGTCGATAAGCGCGTTGGTGGCTGACTTCGACACGACGGTCACGACGATTCAGGGGGTCATCACCCTGTACTGCCTGGTGATGGCCATGTTCATGCTCACCGGCGCCAAGATCGGGGACAAGATCGGTCGTCGGCGCGCGTTCGTGATCGGGCTGGTGATTTACGCCTGCGGTTCGGCCGTCACCGCAGTCGCCCCCACGGTGGGGGTGTTGGCGCTGGGCTGGTCGGTGATGGAGGGCCTCGGTGCCGCCTTGGTGTTGCCTGCCCTTGCCGCCTTGATCGCCGGGAACTTCGAGGGTAAGGAACGCAAGGCCGCCTACGCAGTGATCGGCGGTGTGGCGGGCGCGGGGATCGCGATCGGGCCAATCCTTGGTGGCTGGGCGACGAGCGTGCTCAGCTGGCGAATTGTCTTTGTCGGGGAGGTGGCGCTCGTTCTGATCGTGTTAGCGATGTCGCGGCTACTTGCCGATGCCAAGCGCAGCGGTCGGCCGCCGAAACTCGACTTCGTCGGTTCGGCGCTTTCCGCCGTGGGTCTCGGTGCCATCGTGCTGGGCACCTTGCAGTCCAGTACCTGGGGATGGGTGCAACCCAAGAATTCCCCGATCGAGCCGTTCGGCTTTTCGTTGACGATCTTCGTCATCGCTGGCGGTGCGATGCTCATCTGGGCGTTCGTCGCGTGGCAGCGTCATCGTGAGGTCTCGGGGTCCGACCCGCTGGTCCACCTCGATCTGCTCAAGGTGCTCCCGCTGCGCGCGGGCCTGGTAGGTCTGTTCACCCAGAATCTGATCCTGATGGGCGTGTTCTTCGTGGTTCCGCTGTATCTGCAGATGGTGCTGGGACTTGATGCGCTGCAGACAGGCCTCAAGATGCTGCCGGTGTCCATCGCGATGTTCCTGGCGTCGGCGGTTGGGTCGCGACTCTCCTCGCGCTATCCCGTGCGGTCCATTGTGCGGGCCGGGTTGATCTTCAGTGTGCTTGCCATCTTCGTCCTGCTGGCGACGATCCAGCCCACGCTCAACGAGTCGTCCTTTGCCTGGGCGATGGGTTTGTTGGGTATCGGGATGGGGCTGATCGCGTCCCAGCTGGGCAACGTGGTCCAGTCTTCGGTGGACGCCTCGGGTCGCGGCGAGGCGGGCGGTCTGCAGTACACCGGACAGCAGCTCGGGTCGTCGTTGGGCGTGGCACTGATAGGTGCCATAGTGCTCACCGGGTTGACGAGCGTATTCGTCTCCAATGTGACCTCCGACCCACGGATCAGTGCGGAGGTATCGACCCAGCTTGGCGTCGCGGCTGGCACCGGCATCGATTTCGTCTCCGTCGAGCAGTTGGAGACTGCGGCAGACCAGGCGGGACTGGATCAACCCACCACCGATGCCATCATCGATGACTACCAACAGGCCCAAGTGAAAGCTCTCAAGGCCGGATTGCTCGCCGCCGGACTGCTGGTCCTGCTGTCGCTGTCCTCCACCAGGAACCTCCCCCATGGCAAGCCGGGCGGTCCGGCGGGTGCCGGGGAGCCGGTGGTGGCCGCGGCCGGCGCCGGCTGAGCACCACCGGTTGGTAGGTCGAGTGTCAGCCTCCGATTCCCTGGGCCTGTGCACCCAGGGTGGATATTCCGCACTCAACGCACAATGGAACGCGTTGGACCTGCGAGGTCCGGGGCCCAGCCATCGCTTCCGGCACGCACAGCGGCTCCGGCGCCGCTAGCGTGATCGGCAGGAGGTGACCGGTGATAACTGTCGCTGTGGTGGATGACCACTTGCTGGTTCGAGAAGGCGTGGTGCGCACGATCAGTGAGCAGCCGGACATGACGGTCGTGTGGGCCGGCCAGTCACCGGATGAGGTGCTGCTCATCGACCCACCGCCACGCGTGGTCCTGTTGGATCTGGATCTGGGTGGACGAATCGCGGCGCCGGGCGACGTCGAGGCGATCCTGAAACGTGGCGACTGTGACGTGATTGTGATGTCGGCACTCGCGGACCCCGCTCTCGGACGCGTCATGCTTGCCGCCGGCTCGGCGGGTATCTGCGCGAAGCGGGATTCGACGGACTCGCTGCTCGCGGGGATCCGTGCCGTTGTGGCCGGCGACACCTGGACATCCCCCACCGTGGCACGGATCCTGCTGGCCGAATCGGGACCGCAGCGTCCGCAGTTGTCGTCGCAGGAACTGCGGCTGGTGCGCGACTACGCCGCAGGGATGCCGCTTCCCGCGGTGGCGGAGAAGATGCACATTTCAGTGGACACCGCTGCTGGCTACCTGAAGCGGGTTCGCGCAAAGTATGACGCCATCGGCCGGGATGCCCGCAGCAAGAGTGGGCTCTACCGCGAAGCGCTTCGCGACGGCTTGCTCAGCCTCGACGAACAGCCGCCGGAGCCAGGTGTCCGCTGACCGGGCCACCAGGTGGTCCCAGGATTTCACCCGCACGGGCCCGGCCCAGCGACACGCTGAGCGGGCGCTGCGCACGACGGCCCTGATTGTGGCCGGGGTGTGGTTGGTGGGGCTGGCAGTGGCGACCGTCCGCGACTGGCACGTCTTCGCATCATGGCTGCTCGCGCTTGCGCTGCTTGTTGTGCTGGTGCTGATCTGGGTGGCCCGGGCCGCGGGCTGGTTGCAAGTGCGGGGGTACCTGCTGGCGATGTCGGTGGTGGGTCTGGTGCAGGTACTCAACACGGATCACGTCGACATCCTCGTGTGGGTGCCCACCACGGTTTTGACGATGGTGGCGATCAGCATCGGTCTGTTGGTGCGGCCGTCGGCAGCCGCGCGCGGCGTCGTCGCCCTGACGATTGCGGCCACTGTCAGCTACGCAGCGGCGCTGCTGTGGCAGGCGGTGCCGTCCGCGCAATGGGGCAGCGCAGTCGTCCGGGTGGTCTACATCCTGGCTGCCGGGATGATTGCGGCGGCCACTGCCCGGCTCGGATTGGCCGTTGTCCGCCGCGAGGATCGAGCCGCCGCAGCCCGAATCACCGAGAGTGTTCGACGGGCCGAGGCTCGGCAGGATGCCGAGGACCGCGTCCGGGTCGCCCGCACTATCCATGACACTGTCGTCAACACCCTCGGTCTGCTGCGAGCTGGGGTGGTCGATGACCGGGCGGCGACCGTTCGCGCCCGCTGTCGGGACGATTTGCTCCGAATCGATGGGGAACGGTTCACCGCTCCGATCAGCGTGGCGGAGCCGGCATTCCCGGGGTTCAATCTGGCTCACGACCTTCGAGAGATCGTCAACACTCGGACGGAAGCGACCGTTGAGCTGGCAGCGGACGACGATGGCCTTCGGCGGCTCGGGGAGATTCCCAGAGATGCTGTCGAGGCCATCTGTGCAACTGTGACGGAGGCTCTCAACAACGCTTCGAAGCACGCCCCGGGCGCGACCGTGGCGGTCCACGTCACTGTCGCTGAGGACGGTCCTCGGCCACGATTGAACGTCTCTGTCTCCGACAGTGGCCCTGGCATTCGAGATGCGGCGGTGCGACGGCGACTGGCCGCCAAATTCCGGGACTCCTACGCGGCTCCCGGCGGTCTCACGGACTCATTCGTGTCCGGGGCCGCCGGTACCACCGTAAGTGTCACCTGGGAACCGATGACGACCAACGTCACTGGCGACTCGACGCAGGAACGCGATGCGTTTGCGGCAGCGGTTCGACCCGCTGTGGCCCGAATGGTCGGATGGCTCACCTTGATGTGCCTGGTGAGGTTGTCGGTGGCGGTTCTACGGGGCGCGACTCCGTTGGAGGTAGTCGCCATCGGCCTGCTGGATCTGGTCGTCGTCGGCGGCCTGTGCGCGATGGCGGCCTGGGCGGCTCAGCGGCGATGGCCCGTCCGCAGGTGGGTCATTGTGATCCTGCTGTTGGCGACCCCGCTGTTGGCGGTGTACCCCGGGTTGGGTGCTGCTGGTTGCGGTGGTCCGTCACTTGGCCGCTGGGGGCCGGACGCCGCACTGCTCGTGCTGCTGCTGGTGGTGATGCTGGCCGACTCACTGTGGTGGGGGGTGGCCGGGACCATCCTGTTCGCCGTCTCGACCGGGATGGTCGTCATCATTGTCGGCCAGCAACCTGGGAGTTGCATCGATACGGCGGCTCCCGGCCTGATCATGAACACCGCCGTGCTGTTGGCGATGGCGTTTCTCCGATTGACGATCGAGCGATCCGCGGCTGCTGCCACCACCGACTACGCCTACGCGAAGGAGGAGCAGGTTGACAGTGCTCGGGAGTTGGTCCGAGCCCGCGTTCGCGCGACCTATCTGCGTGAGGCGGTCGTCTGCTGTCGGCCACTGCTCGCGTCCTTGGCGGATGGCTCGGCCAACCTCCGCGATCCCAAGGTGGTCGCGGAGGCGGGTGCAGACGAGGCCTACCTACGGACGATGATCGGCCTTGCCGACTCCATCGGTACATCGGCGCTGGCCGCCCTCCTGGCGGAACTGGCGGCCGCCGCTCGACAAGGCGGAGTGGCGTTGACTGTCTCACTCGCCGAGGTGCCCGAACCGTCCGCCGGCGTGACCACCTGGCTCGCGACCAACCTGCAGCGCATTGTGGCCTCCGACGTTGCCGGCGAGTGCGAGATTCTGGTTCTTGACGACGGCGTCGGCGGACAGCTCGTCTGCAGCGGCCCGGCCACTCCGGCGTTGGTGGCCGACGATCGCTCGGTGGCCTATTGGGAGACGATCTCGCAGGCCGCACCAGCGGGTGCCTGGGTTGAGGCAGGCACCTTCGGCGGCTGGCTCAGCATCACTTTCGGTTGGGAGCCGGCGGTGGCTGGCCGCTAACCGCAGCCCCGGGTGATTCGGACCGGGCAGCTGGCGGCCTGGCTCAGCTCGCCTTCTTCGGGGCTTGGCCGGGTGCGACGGCCCCCGCCAAGGCGGCAAACGTCGACCAACTTGACGTGCCGTACGCCTCCGCATTCAGGAAAGCGGCCGGCAGGTAGGTCATCGCCACCGAGACCGTCAACTTCTCAGCGGGCAGGTATCCGCTGGTGGAGGCGAGCCCGGCAAAACTCGCGTTCTGTGCGAGCCATGCTCCGAGCCGCCACACGCCGAGCCCGTAGGACATTTGGGCGGTGTTGGGTCGACATGACGAGCAGGTTCCGGTCGGATCCTTGGTTCCGAAGCCGACCAGGTTCGGACCGGTCTGCGCGGCGTACATCTCGGGGGAGACTTGCGAGCCTGAGCCGACGATCTGCATTGAAGTCGACATATCTGCGATGTCGGTGGTGATGACGGCTCCCTTGGCGGTCGTCCAGGAGGGGTTCCAGTAGGTCGCCTCCTCGTAGAACGGCGTTCCGGCGGACACCTTGAAGTACTCGGCACGCTCGGAGGTGAACGCATGCAGCGCCGGTTCCGGGATCGCGGGTGTGCCCGCGTTGCTGCCGGTTTGAGCCAGTTTCATCGGCTCGAGGACATATTCCGACATCACGTCCACCATCGGCTTACCGGTCAGTTTCTCGAGCACCTTCGCGAGGATCACATAGTTGGTGTGGCTGTAGCCCCAGTTCGTGCCGGGGGCGAACTGCTCGGGGCCGTTCAGCCCGAGCGCGATGAGTTCGTCGTCGGTCCACTGCCTGAAAGGGTCGCGGTCGGAGCTGGCCAGCATGGCGGGCTGGTACACATAGTCCGCGTAGCCGGAAGTCATATTCAGCAGGTTCTTGATGGTGATTTGGTCGGCCCGTGGATAGTCGGGGAACCAGTTGGACAACTTGTCGTCGAGGCTCACCTGTTTTGCGTCGACGAGTTTGGCGAAGATCTGGCCGATGTACATGAAGCCGAAGGCGCCGCTGCGGAAGTGCATGGCAGGGGTGGCCGGGACCCCTGTCATTGACTCACCCCGAGCTGCCGTATAGACGTTTTGGTCACCCTTGGTCACCCGAACGATCACGGCCTTCAACTGATACTTGGCCATCGCGGCGGCCAGTGCCTGTTCGATGGCGGCGCGGGTAGCCGCGTCCGCCGTCCCTGAGGTGGCTGGGGCAGTGGCAATCGAAGCCGCGTCCCGGGATGACGAGGCCGTGCCGGCCGAACCCGCCGTGCCAGCCGACGCCGACGAATCGCCGGTCCCCGCGCTGGTGGAACACCCGGCGAGGAGGAGCGCGGCAGCGACGAGGCCCGCGCTGCTCGCCCGGTTGCGAAAGCCCCGCGCCGAATGGCCGGCATTGTCCGCTCGGTGGCCGGGACGCGTAGGTGGCGGTGCTGCGGACGTAGTGGTCATTGTTGGACTCCCAGGTTCGTTAGCCGAGCAGGCTGACGTCCTGCCCAATGGTAGAGGCCCCAGGTCAGAGGTGGGATGAGGTGGATCTGCGATCAGCGCGGCCGCCAACGCTTCCAGAGCGCCGTTGCAGCGGCCCGCGTCTTGCCGTCGCACGTCAGCTCCACGGTGATGGTGATGGCCGAATCGGTGACCTCGACGACTTCGGCGTGCAGGTGCGATGGGCGGTCCAACGGAGTCGGGCGCAAGTATCGGACATCGAGGCCGGCGGTGACGAAGGGCAGTAGTCCAGCGTGTTCGGCCAAACCGAGGCGCTCGGCCTCAAGGATCATCGGTGTGGCGCTGTGGCAGTCCAGCACGGTGCAGATGATCCCGCCGTTGAGGTATCCCAGGCCATTGTCGTGTTCAGGCCAAGGGTTGAAGGTGGCCACCGTGCCGACGTCAGCCGCGAAACTTCGCAGTTTCAGACCCTTGGGATTGGCTGGGCCGCAGCCGAAACAGTTCATTTCGGG
>CAZJNU010000103.1:0-8202 GCA_964547485.1 uncultured Actinomycetes bacterium | reverse complement strand
CCGATCTCCGCCGGGTCAATGTCTGCGTGGATCACCAGCGCGTTCGGCGCAAAGGAGTCCAGCCGGCCCGTCACCCGGTCGTCAAACCGGGTGCCGAGCGCGATCAGCAGGTCGCTCGCCTGCAGCGAGGCCACGGCGGGAACAGTGCCGTGCATACCGGGCATCCCCAGGTTCAGCGGGTGGCTGTCCGGGAAGGCCCCCCGAGCCATCAAGGTCGTGACAACCGGGATTCCGGTGAGTTCGGCCAGCTGGCGCAACTCCTGGCTGCCACCGGCTCGGATCACACCTCCGCCGATGTACAGGACGGGTTTACGCGCCGCCAGGATCATCCGCGCGGCCTCCCGGATCTGCTTGGAATGCGGCCGTGTTGTCGGGCGGTAGCCGGGCAGATCCATCCGGTCGGACCATTCGAACGTGGTGGGTGCCTGCAGCGCGTCCTTGCTGATGTCCACCAGCACCGGACCCGGTCGGCCCGTACTCGCGATGTGGAACGCCTCCCGCACAGCCTGCGGAATATCCGCCGGGTCGGTGATCAGGAAGTTGTGCTTGGTGACGGGCATGGTGATGCCACGGATGTCCGCCTCTTGGAAGGCATCCGTGCCGATCGCGGCGGATGGAACCTGGCCGGTGATCGCAACGATCGGAACCGAGTCCATGTAGGCGTCCGCCAGCGGCGTCACCAGGTTCGTCGCGCCAGGGCCGGAAGTCGCCATGCAGACGCCGGTGCGACCGGAGGCCGCCGCGTACCCCTCGGCCGCGTGGCCTGCACCCTGTTCGTGGCGGACAAGGATGTGGCGGAGCCTGGTGGAGTCCATCAGCGGGTCGTAAGCCGGCAGAATTGCGCCGCCGGGGATGCCAAAGACGGTGTCCGCGCCCACCTCCTCCAACGATCGGATGAGGCTGGCCGCGCCGTTCATGTTGGCGTCATCTATTCCGGTCATCTGGTCCTCGCAGGTGCGGTGCGGATAGGGCGGTCGGTGCTGGCGGTGCGGTCGGTGCGGATAGGGCGGGCGGTGCCAACGAAAAACCCCTCGTTCCCGATCAGGGAAGGAGGGGTCCGCGCGGCGGCTGAGATGCTAGCCGACGCGCGGATTGGGTACGAGAAACAAGGTCACAACGACAATGTAGCCCCACCCAGGAATGCCTCGACGACCGACCCTGGCCCTGCACCTCGACGGACTGCGCCCTGGCCTTGCACCTCGAAGCCCGGCCAGCCTGGCTGGCCGGCCGAGTCGCAGCCTCGCTCAGTCGCAGACCGCCCCGCGGGAGGCCGAGCCGACCAGCCGGGCGTACTTGTGCAGCACACCGCGGGTGTACCTCGGCGGCAATGGTGTCCAGGCCGCGCGTCGGCGGCTCAGTTCGTCCTCGTCCACGTGCAGTTCGAGGGTGCGGGCGGCCAGGTCGATACTGATCAGGTCGCCGTCGGCGACCAGCGCGATCGGACCGCCGTCGGAAGCCTCCGGTGCCACGTGACCGACGCACAGGCCGGTGGTGCCGCCTGAGAAGCGCCCGTCGGTCAGCAACATCACATCGCGGCCCAGCCCGGCCCCCTTGATGGCACCGGTTATCATCAGCATCTCGCGCATTCCCGGCCCGCCCTTGGGTCCCTCGTAGCGGATCACGACCACGTCGCCGGCGGTGATGGTGCCATCTTCGAGCGCAGCCATCGCTGGCTGTTCCCGTTCGAACACCCGCGCCCGACCCTCGAAGTTGGTCACGTGCACCCCGGCGTTCTTGCAGACTGCGCCTTCCGGTGCGAGGGAGCCGGCGAGCACCGTGATCCCCCCGCTGGCGTCCATCGGGGTGGCGATCGCCCGCAGGATGTCACCGTCAGGGTCGGGGGAATCCAGCTCGGCCAGGTTCTCTGCCACGGTCCGGCCCGTGACCGTCAGGCAGTCGCCGTTCAGCAGGCCGGCATCCAGCAGTGCCCGCATCACCACTGGCACCCCGCCCACCCGGTCGACATCGCTCATCACGTAGCGCCCGAAGGGTTTGACGTCGGCCAACAGGGGCACCTTGGACCCGACGGCGTGGAAGTCCTCCATCGTCAACTCGACCTCAGCCTCGTGCGCGATCGCGAGCAGGTGCAGGACTGCATTCGTGGATCCACCGAAGGCCATCACGACGGCGATCGCGTTCAGCATCGACTCACGGGTGATGATGTCGCGGGTCGTGATCCCCGACCGGATCAGTTCAACGACCGCCGCGCCGGAGGCCCTGGCAATACCGTCCCGGCGCCGGTCGACGGCTGGCGGTGCAGCTGATCCGGGCAGCGACATCCCCATCGCCTCGGCCGCGCTCGCCATCGTGTTCGCGGTGTACATACCGCCACACGCGCCCTCCCCCGGACAGATCGCCCGCTCGATCGTGTCAACCTCGTCTCGGCTGATCAGCCCGCGGGAACAGGCGCCAACTGCCTCGAACGCGTCGATGATCGTGACGTCCTTGTCGCCCACCCGGCCCGGCAGGATCGACCCGGCGTAGACGAACACGCTGGCAACGTCGAGCCGGGCTGCGGCCATCAACATACCCGGCAGACTCTTATCGCAGCCTGCGAAAGTAACCATCCCGTCGAGTCGCTCGGCCTGCATCACAGCCTCCACCGAATCGGCGATGATCTCCCTGGAGACGAGCGAGAAGTGCATCCCCTCGTGGCCCATCGAGATGCCATCCGAGACCGAGATGGTGCCGAATTGCATCGGGAAGCCACCAGCGGAGTGCACTCCCTCCTTGGCCGCCTTCGCCAGCCGCTCGAGGCTGAGATTGCACGGGGTGATCTCATTCCAGGAGGACGCCACCCCGATCTGCGCTTTCGGCCAATCGGCGTCGGTCATCCCGACCGCTCGCAACATCCCGCGGGCGGCGGCCCGCTCCAGACCCTCGGTGACAACCTTGCTGCGCGGTTTCATATCAGCCATGGCGACACCCTAGTGTCGACCGTTTCAGGTCTGAGCCTGCGGCGCCGCGGTGACGGCCCCTACCAGCGGCGCACCGTCGCACCAGCGACGAAGTTGGGCCGCCACCAAGGCCTCGGCGCGAGGTGGGAACGCCGCCGAATTCCCGCCGACATGTGACGTGATGAGGACTCCGGGCGCGCGCCAGAGCGGGTGGTCCGGCGGCAGCGGTTCGGGGTCGCTGACGTCCAGCGCCGCCCGGAGCCGCCCCGCGACCAACTCGGCTGTCAGGGCTTCAGTGACCACCACTGGACCGCGCGAGACGTTCACCAGCAGGCACCCGTCGGGCAGCAGCGCCAACCGCCTGGCATCGATCAGCCCGCGGGTGGCGGCAGTAAGCGGCACGGCCAGCACCACGATGTCCGCCCGTGCCAGTTCGCCATCCAGGTCAGCGGTACCAAGCACCCCATCCCGAGCGGTTCCGGCCACCGGCACGACCTCAACCTCGAACCCGGCCAGCCGCCGACCGATGGCACGTCCGACACCACCCCAGCCGACGACGACCACCCTGGAATCGGCCAGCGATCTGCGACGTTCGTGTCGCCACCGACCCGCGGGGGTGTCGCGGGCGGCGAGGTCAATGCCTCGTTGACAGGCGATCATCAGACCGACCGCCAGCTCGGCAGTGCTCGCGTCGTGCACCCCTTCGGCTGAGAACAGCGCGACGCCCGGCGGCAACCGTTCCGGGATGCCGTCAACCCCGGCCGTCAACGTCTGCACCGCCTGCAACCGGGGCATTCGCGCCGTCAGCTCGACATCCCTGGGCGGACCCATGTAGGGCAGCACGAAGAACTCCACCTGGTCCAGGGTGGACTGATCCGGCACCTCCGACTGGGCGGCGCTGCCGAAACCGTCCCAGCTCGCGACGCGCAGTCCCGGAAGACCCGGATCGGCCAGCCAGGAAGGCATCAGCACGGTGCGTTGTCGACCCACCCGGGAAAGGTAGCGCAAATCAGGATGTCCACAATGGAACAGTGGACCCACTGCTGAACTATCGGCGCTTCCGGTTCACCAGCTACGACGGCACCGGCATCGTCGGCTGGACCAATGACGCAGACGGGCCGCCACTGCTGGTGTGCAACGGCCTAGGCACACCGCCCGAGGCATGGCCGCGACTGTTGAGCGAACATCCAGACTACCACGTCGCAGGTTGGAATCACCGTGGCGGCCTGGGTTCGGACCGTCCAGCCGATCCGGCGCGAATCACCGTGCACGACCACGTCGATGACGCACTGGCGTTGATGGACGCGATGGGGTGGGATCGGGCGGTGTTGGTGGGCTGGTCGATCGGCGTCAATGTGGCATTTGAGATGGCGGCGCAGGAACCGGACCGGGTTGCCGGGATTGTCGCCCTGGCCGGTGTGCCGGGCGGCACGTTCGAGGCAAGTTTCGCTTCGTTGATGGTGCCAAAGCCGCTGCGGCGCCACCTCGCCCGGGGCGTCGTTCATGGCGGTCGGTTGCTTGGCGCGCCGTTGACCGCACTGGCCCGGGCGGTGCCCAAGAGTCGGTCTTTTGCAGATGTCCTTCGGTGGAGCGGTTTCATGATGCCGCACACGGATCCCGACGACACCCTGCCTTGGATCAAGGCCTTTCTGGAACATGACTTCGAGTGGTACTTCACGCTCGGGGTGGCGGCTGGCGACCATGAACCGCTCGATCCATCATTTGTGCAGGTCCCGGTAACTATCGCCGCCGGCGGGTTCGACGTGATGACCTCGATGCGCGATATCGTGGCCTTCGCCGAGCAGATCCCACACGCTGTGGTGCATGTCCTGCATGGCACCCACATGCTGCCGTTGGAGTATCCGGATCGGATCTTGGACATGATCCACGATGTGTTCGACCAATCGGATCTACTCGGCCTCGAGGCCAGGGAGGCAGGTAGTGGGAGGTAACCACGGTCCCCCCGCGACCGCCGGGCTCGCCTATCGACGTCGGTTGTTGATGGTGATGGCGCTGGGCACGAGCATCCTGCTCGTCCTGCTCGTCGGGTCGTGGCTGTCGGGTTCCCTCGCACTGCTGGCAGATGCCGGCCACGTGTTCGCGGATGTGCTGGGTGTCGGGCTGGCGGCGGCGGCCGTGACGGTTGCCAACCGCCCCACCCGATCCCACCGCACGTTCGGGCTGTTTCGGCTGGAGATCTTCGCCACCGTCATCAATGGCTTCGTGCTGTTGGCGCTGTCGGGTTGGATCCTGTACTCAGCCGTGCAGCGCTGGTCAGAGCCAGCCGACATCGAACCAGGGCTGATGATGCTATTCGCCTCCTACGGGGTCGTGGCAAACCTGGCCGGGCTCTGGCTACTGCGCGGCGGGCAGGGCAAGTCGCTGGCGGTCAAGGGCGCCTTCCTCGAGGTGGTCTCGGACATGCTGGGCTCGTTCGCGGTGATCATCGCCGGTCTGGTGGTGCTCCTCACCGGATGGTCACGGGCAGACTCCGTCGCGTCTGCGCTGATCGCCCTGATGATCATCCCGCGTACTCTGCTGCTGCTGCGAGATGCCTTCGGAGTGCTGATGGAAAATGCCCCGCCTGGGATGGATGTGGACGCCTTGCGTGCGGATCTGGAGGCAATCCCCGGCGTTGTGCGAGTGCACGACCTACATGTCTGGACCATCACCAGTGGAACTCCCAGCCTGTCGGCGCATGTTCTGACCGATTTGCCACGGACGGCTGACGCTGCCCGGATGAACCAGGTGCTGGTCGCACTCTGCGCCTGTGCAAAGGCATCCCACGGGGTCCTCCACACAACGTTCCAGCTCGAGACGGCCGAGTTTGACGAGGTCGGCCAACCCCACCCATAGCGACGGCCAGACCAGCCGAGCTGCTCGCGGCCGCTGGACTGTTCGGGCTCGACGCCGGTGCCGCCATGCCGTCGAACGATAGGCTTGACTTGGCTGCGCGGCGTCCCGCCGCGGGCGCTCGCTGGAGGTGACCCGTGCTGAACTGGTACCTGGAAACGATCGTGAACCCCGGGCGACAACCGCTTTTCCTCGCCCTGGTCGCGTTCGTCGCGACCTTCATCCTGACCCGCGCCATCACCCGACTGATCCGCTCCGGCAAGGGTCCGTTCGGCAACGTCTCCGCGGGCGATCTGCACGTTCATCACATGGTGCCCGGTGTGATCTGCGTGTTGGTGGGCGGGATGCTGGCTCTGTCAGTGCCCCGACATGGAATCTGGATCCATCTGGCCGGAATCCTGTTCGGGATCGGCGCCGCCCTGGTGTTGGACGAGTTTGCGATGATCCTGCATCTGGAGGATGTCTACTGGCAGAACGAGGGACGGCTGTCCGCTGACGCGGTATTGATTGCGATGGCCGTGATGGGGTGCACGATCTGGGTCATCGCGCCGGACAATCCGCCCGGGCCGCCGGAGACCGACCCCTGGGTGAGAGTGGTTGGACCGTTGATGTTCGCCATCCTCTGGATCATCCCGACGGCTGTCACGGTGTTGAAGGGCAAACTGCTGACTGCCGCGATGGCCCTCTGGATGCCGTACTTCGCGTGGGTTGGGGCCTGGCGGCTGGCGAAGCCCAACTCCCCATTCGCGCTGTTCCGGTATGGCGGAAAACCGGAGAAGCTGGCCAAGGCGCAGGCGCGTTATGACCGGATCCAGCAGCGGGTGAAACCGATGCGCGACTTCTGGATGTACAAGGTCTTCGGATTCGCACGAACGGATGACGAAGGGAGCCCACCTGCCACGGTCGAAGGTGGCCCGCAGGCCGTCGAAGGTGGCGGTCAGCCACCGGTCGCCGGCGACGGCGGCGCGGTCGGCGATACGTCAGCGACCGACTCCGCCACCGTGCCGACCGGTCCCGAACGGGATGTGCACACCGGCGCATGACCGAGCCGAATCCCCCATCCTCGGCCACCGTCGAGACACAATCCGATGGACCAGATCGGCGCGCTCTGAAGCTGATGTCGGCCGGTTTCGGCTTCGGCTCCGTGGGTTTCGTGCTCGGCGCAGTGATGAGCATGCTGACCGTGCCACTGCTCTCCTCAGTGGTGGCGGCCGCAGCAATGGTCTTTGTCGTCGGCGCCATCTTCTTCACCGGTGCGGCGGCCGTCCAATGGCGCACCTCGGTCAATCACCATCCGCAGTTCCACTCGGCCCGACTGCATGCCGAGAGCGACCTGCGTAACCCGGATTGGCTGGCGGCGGTCGTCCAGCTAGTCGGCACCCTCTACTTCAACGCCATGACGCTGTGGGCGCTCGCCGTCACCCCAACAACCGTGGCCAACTACAACCAACACGTATGGAAGCCGGACATTGTAGGCTCGCTGCTGTTCCTGATCTCCAGCCTGATCGCCTGCCACCCCATCAGCCGGGCCCGCCGCCACCGGTTGCTCGATGACAGCCGGTCGTTGGCGATCGTGGTTGCCAACCTGACCGGGTCGATTCTCTTCGGTATCTCTGCGGTGGGCAGTTATGCAATCCCGCCCGGCCAGGAGACTCATCCGATGTGGGACAACCTCGGCACTCTGCTGGGCGGTCTGGCGTTCCTGATCTCGGCGATGCTGATGTGGCCGCCGCGCCGACCCGCCGAACTAGTCGGCGATTCGCTCCAGTAGCAACTCCCGCACGCGGGCCGCGTCAGCCTTACCCCGAGTCGCCTTCATCACCGCACCGATCAACGCACCAGCCGCAGCGGACTTGCCAGCACGGATCTTCTCGACGATCTCGGGTTGAGCGGCAATGACTTCGTCGATCGCAGCCACCAAAGCGCCCTCGTCCTGCATCACGGCCAAACCCCGCATCGAGACCACTTCGTCCGGTCCACCCTCTCCGGCCAGTACCCCGGCGAGGACTTGTCGGGCGAGCTTGTCGTTAAGCGCGCCAGTTGCGATCAGCTCCTCGACCCGGGCGACATCGACCGGGGTCACCGGCAACTCCGACAGCGCGACCCCCCGCTCGTTGGCCTCCCGAGCGAGTTCACCCAACCACCACTTCCTGGCACCGGCGTGGTCGCTGCCGGCCACAATCGTCTCGACTACCAGGTCCAACGCACCGGCGTTGATGACCGAGGACATGTCGAATTCGGAGATACCCCAGTCCGCCCGCAGCCTTTCCCGGCGTTCGGCGGGCGGTTCCGGCAGTTCGCTGCGCAGCCGGGCCACCCAGTCCGGGTCGGGGGCCACAGGTACCAGGTCGGGTTCGGGGAAGTAGCGGTAGTCCTCCGCCTGCTCCTTAGACCGACCCGGTGTGGTGGTGCCATCGTCTTCGTGGAAATGCCGTGTCTCCTGCACGATCCG
>CAZJNU010000102.1:1961-8287 GCA_964547485.1 uncultured Actinomycetes bacterium | reverse complement strand
ACCCGACACCCGGGTGGGCTGCCGACACCGACAACCCACCCGGGCATCAGGCGCGGGCGAGTGGAGGACCAGTCGCTCAGAGGGCGAGGCGGTAGAACGAGTGGCATGGAAAGCCCCGGCGTTCAGGGTCGTCGTCCGCTCGGTCCTCAACCGGCGGGCGGTCCGATCTGGTACCAGGTGCCCACCGACCCCCGGCTCACGCAGATGCCCGCACCGGCTGGAACGTCATCGATGGTGAAGGATCGGCCACCACCTTCGACTCGGGCCACGAACCTGCCGTCACCAACGCCGAAAGTGACCGGGGTGGGACGCCCGACACCCAGTGCCACCGTGGCGGCGGTCGGCGCAGACGCCCGGTAGACGACCTCCAGTCGGTGCTCCCACTCGAAGACGTCGGAAGTCAGCGGAATGACGTTTCGGCCCGGGCGCAGTCGCCAGCCGCAGCCGCTGGCCGGGCCGTCCACGGCGTCCACTCCGGCGATTCGCCCCGGCACGAGCTCGCCCGACTCCTGCAGGAATCGGGGATTGTCGGTCACCTGCCCGAAGCCAGGCTGCAGCGGTAGCGGGGCCAGCGTCCAGCTGATGTCGTTGTAGGGGTGGGCCAGACCGCCGAGGACAAACTCGGGTGCCGCCTGGTCGAGGATTACCCCCTCGTCTGCGCTGCTAGTCATAGTCTCGCGGGCGTTGGCCAACCACGGTTCCGCGGCGATCGACGACCAAATGGCCCAGAATCCGCTGTACGAGGCCATCGTCAGGATGGCCGTCACGATCATGCCGGCGGCTGGCCCACCGATGAGCACCCGAGGGCGCGCCGCCAGCCAGCGGCGCACGGCCAGCATCCGGGGTGACTCCGGGTCACCGTCGACTGGCATCAGCGATAGTCCGACGGCGAGGGTCAGCGGGACTATCGCGTCGGCCAGATACCGCAGGCCCGCCATCAGTCCTGCCGCGTCTGCGGCGGCCAGACGGGTGGACGCCATCAGGGCGATGACCGCCGCTATGTAAACGGCTGCTGCGGTCCAACCGCGGCGCGCTCGAGCCGTGGTGCGCAGGCTGAACACCACCAAGGCCGACACCGCAACAAGCGAGATCAGGATCAGCAACGCGCTGGGTCGAGCGAACGCCGCCCCCCAGCCGATCGGTTGCCACGCGCCGGGTCCGCCCAGCATCGACGGCAGGATCGCCTCGAAAAGTGCGATCCGGAATGCGGACACAGTCTGGCCGAACTGCTGAGGTGCCTGTGGTGCGCGATCGGAGACGGTCAGATAGGCACCGACATAGACGGCCGCGAGCGCTGCGAGCCCCGCCCAGAACCAGCGTCGGCGCCGCCACTGCTCACGCAGCCAAGCCCGAGGCGTGCCGTCCGCGGAAAAGACCCAGACCGCCAGCGCCGCCCACAGTCCAAGGAGTAGCGACTTCTCGAAGAACAGCAACGCAACCACGACGCTGCCGAGGATCCACCAACGCCCAGCGCGTTCCCGCTGCTGTCGGCAGAGCAGCCAGGCCCCCCACGTCACTCCGAGCATGCCCAACTGCAACGGCAGGGCGTTCAGGCCGGCAGTCCACCAGACTGAACTTGGCAGTGTCAGGGGCGAGAAAAGGAGCAGCAACAGCGGCACCAACGACATCGTGCGGATCCCGAAGATGCGGCGGATGAGCAGCCACCCGAACACCGCGCAGGCCGCCTGCAATGCGAGGAGTTCCAACGCGGGCAGCCAGAACTCGAGCGGAGCCACGCGTTCGGTCAGCCACGACACTGCGGCCGCGGCTGGCATCAGATGTCCGTCGTGGCTGCGGATCAGGAAGTCCCCGTCGAGGTTCAGCCGCGCCGCGCGTCCCTGCAGGATGAAGTCGTCCCAGTAGAACGACCCGGAGATCGTGATGAGGCCTCGCACCACGATGCCCAGCCCCACCAGTGCCCACGCTGCCTGGTTGATTGCCTTCGAGGGCCAACCGGTGAGGGAATCGGATCCAGCGCTTGGCCGGTGCGTGTCGGGGGCGTCCGTCTCGGTCGGTACTGCCGTCACGTTTACCCCTTCTGCCACTGGCAATCCGCAGCTCCGAGTAGGCCTGCACCTCGGTCGGCCCGCGCCGCGGGTGCCTCGCTGACCTGGCCAGCGTCGCTCGGGTTCCTGCGCATCGTACGCGAGGGAACTCGAGTCGACGCACGGTTATGCGCCGTTCCGTCTGCCGTTGCTCTCGAGAGCGGCGCGAATCTGCGGCGACAGCCATTCCCACGCCTGCACTGCTCCTGCGGGGCCATAGTGCAGTCCGTCGATCTTCCGATCTCGCGCATTCGCCGCGGTCTCCTCCACGGTGTTGCCGCAGTCCCAGGACGACAGGTCGAGGTAGGCGACATCTGGATGCTCGGCGATGTACTCGCGCAGGAGTTCGTTTAATCTCTGGGTGCGGTCGGGGTTGTTGAGATTCCTCGCCACCACCGAGTCGCCGTAGACCGAGTTGCAGGTGTCATCGATGATGCCGACCCTGCCGGACCCGGCTGCCAGCGCGTTCACGGTCTCGTCAAGCTGTGTCAGCAGCCACGCCTCGTATTCCGGGCTGCCCCAGATCAACACCCTCCCGTCGGGTAGACGGATGTCGGAATGCCACTGGGCAGGAATTGAAAACAGGCCCAGGTCGGGCCGGAGCGCTGCCACGTCGGAACGCCACTGCTGCCGCCATCTGTCGCAGGGACCCGTCTCTGGTGACACATCGGAGCCAGCTTGCAGGTCCCCGGCCACCAAGGTGCAGCCAAGAATCGCCTGACTGCTGAGTTGGAAGTCTGGGTCGGGTACTTCCGGGTAGTGGCTTCGGAGGTACAGCGCACGCGAGTCTCCGACCAGGAACACTTTCGGGCGAGGGTCATCGGCTGCGTACGGCTGGGCCGCGGGGACGTCGAGGCTGCCGGACAGCACCGCGACCTGAGTGCGATCGGGTGTCAGCAGGAACAGCGCGCCAGCCACCGCCAACGGTGCAGTGACCGCAGCCACCCAGCCGGTTCGCCCGAACTCCCAGCTCCACCGGCGTTGCCGAATCGGCCGCTCGATCAGGAGGTAGGAGGGGATCGCGACCGCAAACGTCAAGACAACTGCGGCGACGACCTCGGGGCCATTGAGGAGTCGTCGGCCGCCGCTCAACCAGACGAACAGCGGCCAGTGCCACAGATAGAGGCCATAGGAAATCACCCCGACCGCGGCGAGGGGTCGCCACCCCAACGCTGCCGCTAGCCGGTTGCCGCCAGGGCGGGTGACTCCCCAGATCGCCGCGCAGACCGCCACCGAGAGCAGCAGCATCCCGCCTCGGTAGACGTAGGTCGAGCGGGCATCGGTCAGCACCGCCATTGCGAGAACCACCGCCAGCCCCGCGGTCCCGACCGCGGCCGGTAGCCAGACTGGTTGCCGCCCCTGTCGGGGGTCGGGGTCGAGCTCGGATTCAGCACCTCCGGGTGCGGCTCCTGCTCGCTCCGAGAGTAGGAACCCGAGGGCCGCACCGAGGAGCAGTTCCTGCACGCGGACGTCGGTGCCGAAATAGAGACGGTCAATCGAGGCGCCGGTATTGGCGAGGTACCAGCCCCACGCCGCTGAGGCCAACGCCAGCGCCGTCATCGCCACCGCACCCCACAGTCGGCTTCGCCGCAGCACCAGCACCAGCCCGAGAACCAGCAGCGGGAACACCAGGTAGAACTGTTCCTCAACCCCGAGAGACCAGGTGTGCAGTAGCGGTGATGGGGTCTGCCACTGCTGGAAATACGACGTGTCCTGCGCGATCAGCAGCCAGTTGTTGACGTACGCCAACGTCGCGATCCCCTGCGTGAAGACAGTCTGCTGTTCCAGCGCGGGCATCGACGCCGCAACCAGCGCCACCGCGATCAACATCACCGCTAAGGCGGGAAACAGCCGACGCGCACGCGCTCCCCAGAAGGCGGTCAGCTTGATTCGACCGGAGCGACGGTGCTCTTTCAACAGCAGGCCGGTGATCAGGAAGCCAGAGAGGACGAAGAACACATCGACTCCCAGGAATCCCCCCGGGAGCAGGCTGGCCCCGAAATGGAACAGCATCACGAGCAGGACCGCGATACCGCGCAAGCCGTCCAGCGCGGGATTGCGACCGACCGACCGCGTCATGGGGCGCGCGTGGGGGTCGGCGCAGGCGCGGTCATCGCAGGGTTCAGGACGTTGCCGCTGGTGGAGAGCGGCGGTCCCGACCCGTCGGCCGCACCGCGCGCTTTGCCCAGTTCGGCCTCGATGCGCGGCGCAAGGTACTTCCAGGCTTCGGCTGCGGCCTCGGGAGTGAAGTGCATCCCGTCGAATTTACGTGCGCCGGCATTCCTATCAGCGGTCTGCTGATCCCAGCCACAGTCCCACTCCGACAGTGGAATCAGCCCCACCTCGGGATGTTGGGCGACGTAGGAGTTCAGAACCTGGTTGACCCAGGCCGTGCGCTGATAGTCGTTGGTCTCGCGATTGAAGGACGTCTGATACGGCAACTTGTTGCAGGTCATGTCGACCCAGGCAACTCGCTTGCTGCCAGTCGCCAGTCGCCTCGTGACCTCATCGATGACCTGCTCGAGGCGGGCTTGGTATTCCGGTGTGCCGAACTTCAGCACTCGGCCATCGGCGGTGACGATGTCGTGGTGGTACTGGCCGGTGGAGAGAAAGGCGAGCGAGAGTTCGGGGTTGAGGGTGGAGACATTTCGACCCCAGAGCTCATACCACTCCATGCATGGTTCAGTGTTCGACACGGAGACGTCCTCGCCCTCGAAACCGGCGTGGTCCGGGTGGAGGGAACACCCCAGGTAGAACGACGAGGCCACGCCGAAGCCGACAACTCCGGCTGTAGGCCACGCGGCAGAAAGGTTCTGCACGACCGAGTCGCCGACAATGAAGACGCCCGGACCAGACCCGACGAAACTCGTCGGTTGTACCAATCCTGCGTTGCTGGCGACCGCCGACGCGAGGGCTGCATCCGAGCGCTGCGGGGTGCTGACGGTGAGCAGCCCGGCCAGCACTACCGGCACCGCGAGCGCCGCGGCCCATCCTCGGCGGCCCGACTCCCAGCCCCACGTCCCGCGGCGAATCGGTCGTTCCAACAAGTGGTAGGAGGCGCTCGCGATCGCGATCGACAGCAGCAACGCTGCCACCGTCTCCGGACCGGAGAAGGCTCGACCGTTCTCGCCCAGCCAGACCGACAGTGGCCAGTGCCACAGGTAGACGCCGTAGGAGATCACGCCGACGTACACCATCGGTCGCCAGCTCAACGGTCGCGCCAGCAGACTGCCAGCCTGGGCGCTCGACCAGATGATGGCGGCGACCGCCATCGATAGCGCCAGCATCCCGCCGGAGAACAGCCACCGAGAGGCCTCGCTGGCGAGCAGCGCGAGTAGAGCCACGATGCTGACGCCCGCCACGCCGATGCTGTTACTCAGGGCTGTGGCCGCCCGGCGCCCCCAGTCCGGGCTTCGGTAGAGGCAGGCGAGGGCTGATCCCACCAGCAGTTCCTGCGCCCGGACATCGGTACCGAAGTAGAGCCGGTCGAAACTGGCGCCGCCGGCCGCGAGGGCGGCACCCCACGCCGTTGAGCAGAGCGCCAACACGCCAAGGCCGATCCCGAGGCGACTGAACGGGAGGGGGGCTCGAGCGCCAGGTTCGGTGCCGGCGACCGACCCGAAGGAGCGACGGGCTCGACGGGCCAGCATGGTCAGCGCCGCCACCATCAGCAGCGGGAAGATCAGATACCACTGCTCCTCCACCCCGAGTGACCAGGTGTGCAGCAGCGGTGACGGTTGCTGGAGGGCGTTGAAGTAGGGGGTGTCGGTGAAAATGAGCCAGCAATTGTTGACATAGAGCAGGGTGGCGATGCCCTGTTGGAAAACTGTCAACTGCTCGAGTGCACCGTCACTCAGGGCCACGAGTGCCACCACTACCAACAGCAGTCCGAGGGCGGGGAAGAGACGCCGGGCCCGCCCCCGCCAGAAGAGTCGCAGTTGCAGCTTCCCGGTGGCGGAGTGCTCGCGGATCAGCAGCGAGGTGATCAAGAAGCCGGACAGCACGAAGAACATGTCCACGCCGAGGAATCCGCCCGGTAACCAGGAGAGTCCGAAGTGGAACAGAACCACCAGAAGCACGGCAACTGCCCGCAGACCATCGAGTGCGCGTAGGTGGGGCAACGCGCGTCCCTCGGGCATCGCTCTCCATCTTGGCCGTGACCCCCGAGGGGCGAAGCCCCAATATAGGCGGTCCCGGTCAGTTTCCGGACATATGTCGGCCGTAGGGTCACCGAATGACCAGGTTGGGCCTGACCGGCGGAGTGGGTTCCGGTAAGAGCAC
>CAZJNU010000102.1:0-1861 GCA_964547485.1 uncultured Actinomycetes bacterium | reverse complement strand
GCCCATGCCTCGCCCCATCACCGACCTCGAACGCACCGTCGCGCCGTTTGAGGTGATCAGCGACTTCCAGCCCGCCGGCGATCAGCCCGCTGCCATTGCCGAGATCACCAGGCGCATCCAGGCAGGCGAGAAGGACGTGGTCCTGCTCGGGGCGACCGGTACCGGCAAGTCAGCCACCACCGCCTGGCTGGTCGAGCAGTTGCAGCGGCCGACGCTGGTGATGGCCCCGAACAAGACCCTCGCCGCCCAACTCGCCAACGAGTTCAGGGAGTTGCTGCCGAACAACGCCGTCGAGTACTTCGTCTCCTACTACGACTACTACCAACCCGAGGCCTACATCCCGCAGACGGACACCTTCATCGAGAAGGATTCCTCCATCAACGAGGAGGTGGAGCGGCTTCGGCACAGCGCCACGAACTCGCTGTTGACCCGCCGCGACGTGATCGTGGTCGCCACCGTCTCGGCCATCTACGGTCTGGGTACCCCGCAGGAGTACGTCGACCGGATGGTCCGGTTGAAAGTCGGCGAGTCCATCGACCGGAACACCCTGCTCCGCAAATTCGTGCAGATTCAGTACGCGAGAAACGATCTGGCCTTCACCCGTGGCACGTTCCGAGTGCGCGGCGACACAGTTGAGGTGTTTCCGGTGTACGAGGAGCACCCGGTCCGGATCGAGATGTTCGGCGACGAGATCGAGTCGCTGATGACGCTGCATCCGGTGACGGGCGAGATCATCACGGATGACCCGGAGCTGTACATCTTTCCCGCTACCCACTATGTCGCCGGTCCGGAACGGATGAACCGGGCGATCACGGAGATCGAGAACGAACTGCAAACCCGGTTGGCGGAGTTCGAGCGGCAAGGCAAATTGCTGGAGGCGCAGCGGCTCCGAATGCGCACCCAGTACGACGTCGAGATGATGCAGCAGGTGGGCTTCTGCTCCGGGATCGAGAACTACTCCCGGCACATCGACGGGCGCGGTTCCGGCTCCGCTCCGAACTGTCTTATCGACTACTTCCCCGAGGATTTCCTGCTGGTAATCGACGAGTCGCACGTCACGGTGCCGCAGATCGGTGGGATGTACGAGGGGGATATGTCCCGCAAGCGCAACTTGGTGGACCACGGTTTCCGACTGCCCAGTGCGATGGACAACCGGCCGTTGCGGTGGGAGGAGTTCGTCGACCGAATCGGCCAGACCGTCTACCTGTCTGCTACCCCGGGCCCCTACGAACTGAACCGGGTGGAGGGTGACGTCGTCGAGCAGGTGATCCGCCCCACCGGGTTGATCGACCCGGAGATCATCGTCAAGCCGACCAAGGGTCAGATCGACGACCTGCTGGCCGAAATCGGACTGCGGGCCGACGCCGGCGAGCGGGTACTGGTGACCACGCTGACCAAGAAGATGGCCGAGGACCTCACCGACTACCTGCTCGACAAGGGCGTCCGGGTGCGCTACCTGCACTCGGAGGTGGACACGCTGCGCAGAGTGGAGTTGCTGCGGGAGCTCCGGCTGGGTGCCTACGACGTGTTGGTCGGGATCAACCTGCTGCGGGAGGGGTTGGATCTGCCAGAGGTGAGTCTGGTCAGCATCCTGGACGCGGACAAGGAGGGTTTCCTGCGGTCCGGGCGGAGCCTGATCCAGACGATCGGTCGGGCGGCGCGCAACGTCTCCGGTCAGGTCCACATGTACGCCGACACGATCACCGCGTCGATGGCGACCGCGATCGATGAGACTAACCGACGCCGCGAGCGACAGGTCGCCTACAACGCGGAGCACGGTATCGACCCGACCCCACTTCGCAAGAAGATCGGCGACATCACCGACCTGCTCGCCAAGGAGGACGCCGACACCGAGGAGTTG
>CAZJNU010000101.1:0-8474 GCA_964547485.1 uncultured Actinomycetes bacterium | reverse complement strand
CGACACCCACCCCGGACACGACACCAACCACCACGCCGACACCACCCGTGCCAACTGCGATTCCCACACACCTTCCGACACCGACACCTCCAGCCCCTCACCGGCATCAGCCGCATCCGCGGCGTCGGCGGCGGCATCGGCCTCGGCATCGGCGGCCTCCTCAGCGGCGGGCCAGAGACCGAAGTCCCGCCACACCTGGACCACCACCGGCCTACACTCCGACGACCGTTCCATACTGTTCACCCCCCAAGGCGACTAGCCGAACCAAAGTGACTACCGAACCAACAGAACCGAACCAACAGAACCGAATCAACTAAGCCAACCGTCCTGGCCAACCGTCCTGCCCGCTCGAACTTACGTTCTAAGGATACTTCGAGCTCCCGACAGTTTCAGTTTCACTGCGCCAGCCGCCCGTGTTGGATGGAGCCGAATTCCCACGGTGCGGCGCCCCGCTTGCCGCGGCACAACCACAAGTCAGTCTCGAGCGTGTCGCTCACGGAATCCGCTCACTCGTTTCGCAGTGGCCGGACGCGCCGCGCGAACTCGCCGGCGATGGTTCAGCGCAGGTCGAACAGTTCGTCTACCGGAACAGAAGCGGGCCTCTGCAGTTGATCGAAGCTGCAACTGTCGGCCGTCCGATCGGCTCGCCAGCGGTCGAACCGCGCGACATGCCGGAACCGATCGCCCTCCATCGCGTCGTAGCGCACTTCCAGCACCAGTTCGGGCCGCAGCAGGTGAACGTCCGTGCCGCCGTTCGCCCGCCACCGGGAGGGACCTCCGGGTGCTCGCACGCCCGCCGTCGGCGTTGCCCAAGGGTGGTCTGCGATCTCCTCATCGGAGAGTGCTGATGAGGAGATCTCGGACAGCAACTCCACTCGCCGGTCGGCAGCGAAACCTGAGGCCGACCCGACGTGTTGGAGGCGCCCTAGGTGATCGTGCAGCCCCAGAAGCAGCGAGCCGACCACGGGTTCGCCGGCGGGTCCTGGGTGCTGATGAGCGCGCCAGCCAGCAACCACCACGTCAGCGGTTCGCTGGTGCTTGACCTTCCATAGATCACGTTTGCCGGGGCGGTACGTCCCGGTCAGCGGCTTGGCCACGAGACCGTCGAGGCCGGCACCTTCGAATCTTCCGAACCACTCCTGAGCGGTCTGATGGTGAGTGGTGGCGGGAGTGATCGTGATCCTCGACGGCAAGCTCGAGGAGAGCGCGGTGAGTACGCGTCGCCGCTCCGCGAGTGGTGTGTCACGAAGGTCGGTTCCTGGTACCGCGAGGATGTCGAAGGCCACGAATCTGGTGGGGTAGCGGTTCGAGAGGTCAGCGATGTTGGCGCCACCGGCTTCTTTCCGTGGACGCAGCCGGGACGACAGGGCGTCGAAATCCAGCCGTTGATCTTGAACCACGACCAACTCGCCATCCAGCACCGTGCCGACAGGTAACTCGTCTGCCGCCGCCACCATTTCAGGGAAGCAGTAGGACAGGTCCTGTTGCGATCGGGATTGGATCATGGACCCGTCGACCGAGCGAAAGATTATGGCCCGGAAACCATCCCATTTTGGTTCGTAGAGCAGGCCCCCTGGCACCGCATCCGGGGGTGGAACCTCGGCGCCGACGGCCTTCGCCAGCATAGGCGCGACCGGCGGGAACACCGTGACGACGTCAGTCATAGTGCTCCCACCCGTCGGCTGTTGGAGGCTTCAGGCGGGGTCTTCCGTGGCTTCCGGCTTCAGGCTGGAGACGGCCGTCTGCGTCGCGGCGTTGACCTTCTCAGACACAGCCGATGACTTACCGCCGCTCTTCTCATCGACGAAGGCGGTCGCCTTTTGGACCGCATCGGCGGCCTTGTCGCCATGCTTGTCGACCAAGTCGCCCACCACGGCCTTCACCTGGCCGGCAATCTCCGTTGCCATGGCGCCTGCTGCTCCGCCAAGTTCGGTTGCCTTGGCGCCCGCCGCGCCGCCAAGCTCGGTGGCTTTGGCACCTGCCGCGCCGCCAAGTTCGGTTGCCTTGGCGCCGGCCGCGCCGCCGAGTTCGGTTGCCTTGGCACCTGCCGCGCCGCCAAGCTCGGTTGCTTTCGCGCCTAGTTCCTCGGCCTTGCCCTTGATATCGTCGCTTGCGCCCATCGGTCGCCTCCAGGTCGTCACAGGTGCCGCGGATGCGGCCTGCGGCCATGCTAGTGCCGCCGCGCCAACTCGTCGCGAAATGGCGCCACCCACACCTACCTTGCCCGTGCGGGCTGCCGTGGTCTCGGGTGGCTGCAAAGTCGGCGGCTGTCAGCGGCGCACTCGCCAGGCCCTAGAGTCAGTGGGTGCCAGTCGCCCACCTCGCAACTCGCAATCCTGAGTTGACACCGGACGAATTGCTGGCCTCCTTGGTGCCAGCACGACAGTTCGCGGCCGTGTCGTTCGACAGCTACCTGGCTGATCCGGCAGAGCCTTCGCAGGCTGCCGCGCTTGCGGCTCTGCGCGCATTCTCGGCCGAGCCTGCACCGGTGGCGGGCCGATGGTTGCGCAGGCGGTCAGCGCCACCGGAGGATCGCAGCGGCGTCTATCTCGACGGTGGCTTTGGCGTCGGCAAAACGCACCTACTGGCGGCTCTTTGGCACGCCCATGTGGGGCCCAAGGCGTTTGGAACCTTCGTCGAATACACGAATCTGGTCGGTGCGCTCGGATTCGAATCCGCCGTGAAGCAGTTCGCCAGCTATCGCCTCGTCTGCCTCGACGAATTCGAGTTGGACGATCCGGGGGACACGATGTTGATGTCGACGTTTCTGGGGCGGTTGGTGGCCGATGGCGTTCGCTTGGCGGCCACGAGCAACACATTGCCGGACCGGCTCGGCGAAGGCCGATTCGCTGCGGACGATTTTGTGCGCGAGATACAAGGTCTGGCGGCGCATTTCGATGTTATTCGGATTGAGGGTCCCGACTATCGGCATCGCGGCGACCCGCGGCCTGCAGTTGTCCTGACGGATGATGACTTGACGGCTTTGGCGAATGGAGCGGATCGGGCCGCGCTCGATGACTTCGGTTCGCTGCTGGATCACCTGCGGTCGGTCCACCCCTCCCGGTACGGCGCACTTGTGGCGGAGATAGATCTGCTGTGCCTGAGTCAGGTACGACCCTTGAGGGATCAGGCGGACGCTCTCAGGTTCGTGGTGCTGGTGGATCGTCTCTACGACTCCGATGTTGCCCTGGCCGGCTCGGGGATGCCGATGACGACTGTCTTCAGCCCAGAGATGCTGGCAGGTGGGTATCGCAAGAAGTACTACCGCGCGCTGTCCAGGATTTCGTCACTATCGCGCCCCAGCGCCTGACGAGCAGGCGCCTGCCCGGCGGAAGTCGAGAGCGGGGTTCAGAGCGTCACCAGGGCCCGCTCGAGAATCTCCGATTCACCCGTGGCCAGGGTGGCGCCGACCGTGGCAGGTGTGCGACCGAATCGTCTGGCGACGAACGCCTCGGCAACAACCGGCGGCGCATGCCGGACCAGTTGGGAGAGCTGTAACAACAGAGCCATCTGCTCGGCCAGCCAGCGTGCGCGTGGTGCCAACTCCGCGGGTGCCACTGCCAGCGCATCCAATACGTCGACGAGGGCCCGATCCGCGCCCGCATCCACACCTCGGATCGGTTCGATCTCGGTGAGCCAGGCGGTTAGGGACTCCGGCGAAGTGGCCAGCGCGCGGAGCAGATCAAGGGCGTTGATGCTGCCCGAGCCTTCCCAGATTGAGTTCACCGGGGCCTCCCGGTAGAGCCGCGGCAGTCCCGATTCCTCGACGTAACCTGAGCCGCCGAGGCATTCCATCGCTTCGAATACCTGCCCCGGAGCCCGCTTGCAGACGTAGTACTTCGACATCGGCAGGGCGATCCGGCGGAATGCGTCCTCACCGCGATCGACGGCTGCGGCCAATCGCAACCCCAGCCATTGGGAGGCTTCGACTTCTACCGCGAGGTCGGTCAGCACAGTGCGCATCAGTGGTTGGTCGAGCAGTGGTCGACCAAAGGCGCTCCGGTGTGCAGCGTGCCAGCCGGCCTCGGTCAGCGCGGCCCGCATCAGCGCGGCAGACCCGAGCACGCAGTCCAGGCGGGTGGCCGAGACCATCTCGACGATCGTGCGCACCCCTCGACCGGGGTCCCCCAACCGTTCGGCGAACGTGCCCTCGAATTCGATCTCGGAGGACGCGTTTGCCCGATTGCCGAGTTTGTCTTTGAGTCGTTGGATTCGAAATGGATTGCGACTGCCGTCGGGCAGTACCCGGGGGACGACGAAGCAGCTGAGCCCCGCCGGCTCCTGCGCCAACACCAGGAACAAGTCCGACATCGGCGCCGAACAGAACCACTTGTGCCCGGTGAGGAGGTGGCCGCCGTCCACCGCGATGGCCTCGGTGGTGTTGGCCCGGACATCGGAGCCGCCCTGTTTCTCGGTCATCGCCATCCCGGCGATCAGCCCAGCCTTTTCGGAGGCGGGGCGAAGTCCGAAGTCGTACTCACGGCTGGCCAGTCCGGGCAGGTAGCGCTCCGTCAACGTCGGGTCTGCCCGAAGTGCCGGTACCGCCGCATAGGTCATCGAGATCGGACAGCCATGTCCGGCCTCTACCTGGTACCAGCTCGCAAAGCCGGCCGCCCGCTCGACATGTGCGGCGGACCGGTCAGAGACCCAAGGAGAGGCGTGGAGTCCGGACGACACCGCCACGGACATCAATTCGTGCCACGCCGGATGAAACTCGACCTCATCGATTCGATTGCCGTAGCGGTCGTGGGTGTGCAGGGTCGGGGTGTTCGCGTCCGCTTGTTGCGCCCATCGTCGAGCTTGCGCGGACCCCGCTCGAAGGCCGAGCGCCGCAACAGCGGCGGGGTCACCGCCAAAGGCTGTGAGCGCCTCCGTCAACACCGAGTCGCCGTTGAGTACGTCGCGCTCCGGTATCGGCGGTGGCTGGTTGAGCACGGTGTGGGTGGCGGTCGGGGACGCTGGCGGGGCATTCGATCCGGAACCGTGTGAAGGCGCATGCAGGGAGGTCATGCTGGCTACGGTAGGCGTGTGCTGGCCTCACTGCGAAACCGACCCACCCCTGCCTGGGTGACGGCCGCAAAGGACTCGGCGGCGGGACTATTGGCTGGCCGGGTGATCAGAATCATGGTCTACCGTCGGGTGTTCGGGCTGTCTGCGGAAGGCGCCTTCTGGCTGGTCTTCTCGCTGCCATGGCTTCTGCTTGGCGTCGTCAGCATCATCTCCACCATCGACCATGCGCTGCCAGTGGACACGATGGCCGCTCTGCAGCAACGGATCATGGGGGAGGCCAACGAGATTCTTTCTCCGGAGGTGGCGGCCGAGGTGGTTCAGCCGATGGTGCAGAGCTTCTTCCGCACCGACGCGGTCGACCTCACCCTGATCAGTTTCGTGGTGGCCCTCTGGTCGGGGTCGCGCGGTATCCAGACGTTCATTGAGACGAACATGATCGTCAACGGTGAGTTCGGGCGGCGGGGTTTCATTCAGATGCGCCTGCTGTCGATCCTCATCCTGGTCTCCGTCGCCATCCTGGTGGCGGTGTCGGTCCCGTTGCTGGTGATTGGACCGGGATTCCTGGCGGAGTGGCTGGAGACCCCGTCGTGGCTTGTCTCGTTGGTGTGGGGTGGGGTCGCCCTGGTGCTGGGCATCATCATTCTCACCGCGGTCCTGCATGGCACCCTGATCAACCGACCGAGTCTGCGATCGTCGCTGCCAGGGGCGATCATCATCGTGGTCGGGTGGTGGCTGGGTTCCTACGCCTTGGGTTTCTACGTCCAGCGGGTCTTCGAGCGCACCTCCATCTACGGGGTGCTGGCGACACCGATCGCCGTGATGGTCTACGCGCTGCTGCTATCGGCGGTGGGCTTTTTCGCGGCGACGTTCAACGCCGCGCTCCGCGGAATGGATGCCAGCCGCGACCGGCTCGGTGCCGAGTCGATCGAAACCTGACGTCCAGGGGGGCGTCAGCCCTTCGGGCACGGTCCCGTACCGACCGGAGATCTCGAGGAGGCCGCGGCGGCGGTAATCGGGGAGTACTGCGCTGGGGCCAGCGCGAAGGCAGACGGGTTGTCCTTGGCCCGCTGAGCTGACATCAACCCGGCGACCTCACCCCGAGTTGTCAGAAACGGACCACCGGAGTTCCCGGGCGCATTTGCACCCGCGATGAGCAACACTCGGCGAGGCGTCCCCGGATTCCCGTAGATGTCTGTGCCGACACCTAGGGTGTCGGTGAACGCGGACTGGACCCGGCCAGGATCCGACGTGAGGGCGCCCCCGCCGGGATAGCCGGCGATCACGCCTGGGTCGCCGGGCTTCGCTGTGTCGACCACGCGGAGTGGGGCGGCGGTCAGGCCAGGCACATACAACACGGCCACGTCCAGGTCGGGGTTGAACAACACAGTGGTGGCCGCGAGCGGTGCGGCCAATCCCGGCACCTGTATCTGTGGCTTGGCCATCGCCGCGACGACGTGGGCGTTGGTGGTCACGTGCGCGGGCGACGAGACATAGCCGGAGCCGGTGAAACCGAGCTGACACGCTTGTGCGACGCCGTAGACCCGGACCACGGACTGCAGCGACCTGACGACCTCGGTCGTCAGCACGTCGGCCGCCGCAGGCACGGGTACTCCGTCCGTGATCGAGGTGAGCCCGGCAATGCCTTGCGGCACGCCCATGTCGGAAAGGGAGGATTGAGCTCCGCTGAGAGTCTGGGTCGCCTGGTCCGGCAGGACTGCGTCGATCCCGCCCAGCACCTTGGATCCCGACACACTGGTACGCAGATCCTGATTCGGATAGGTCATCAAGGTTGTAGCTATCGACCAGGAGGCCAGAAGGGCGACGAGTACTCCGATCACTGCGCCGCCGCCCCGGTCCACTTTCGGTAGCGGCTTGTCTGTGTCCCGGCTGCGCAGCCACTGGCCCAGGTAGCCACCGAGGAAGAGACCGGTTGCGCACAGCACGATGGTCGCAGCGACCGCCGCAATCAGTCGGACTTGCGCCGGTACCGACCAGTCGCGCAGCAGCGGGATTATGAGTTGGGTGGTGACCACGCCGCCGAGGACGAGACCGGCGAATCCGAGGACCCCGCGCAGCAGGCCCAGAAACCAGCCCGCGAGTCCGAGTAGCACCACCAGAGCGACAACGCCCACGTCGACGATCCAACTCATAGTGCCTCCGGGGAGTCGACCGGCGGATCCGGTTCGCGCTGGCATCCTGCCACCAATGTCGCTACCAAGCACCTGACCGTCACTCTCCTGTCGCCGCGGATCGAGCCAAGGTGGCGGCGCAGTGGACGCATGTTCGGTAGTGTCCGGCTGAGCCCGAGTTCGGCCCCTAGGGCAGGTAACCGGCACTCCCGACCCAGGCCAGGAGCGCCCGAACAGTGCGTCTAGCCGAAGGATGAGGCAGTGTCGAAGATGAGGCAGTGTTGAAGATGAGGCAGTGTTGAAGATGAGGACCGCCGTTGGCTCGCGAATTGCCCGTGGCTGCGCCGTGCTCGCGGTGGCATCCAGTGCGATCGCCGGTTGTGCCGGGGGCACCACGGCAAGTGACTCGGATGCGAGTGCCAGCGGCACCACCGCAAGCACGACTCCGAGTGCGCCCACCGCCTCCGCCAGTTCGGCTGCGACAGCGGCCCTGACCTTCTGCTCGGCGGCCAAGGCTTGGGCGACCGCACCCGCTCAGGAGCAATTTCGGAAGGCGGTTGCGGCCGGTGACAATGCCGGCGCCACACAGGCGCTGCTGGCCTGGACCGCGGCGACCAAGCAGATGACCGCGGCGTTGCCGGATGACGCCCCCGAAGATGTCGAGCAAGCGTTTGCCACCTTCACAGCAACAATCGAGGGCGCCGGCCAGGGAACGGTGAAGACCGATGCGCAGGGTGAGTTCCAACTCGCCTCCCAGACTGTGACGGCCTACGTCGGTGCTGAGTGCACCTCGTCCCCGTCGCCCTCTGCGTCGGTGGATTCGTCGTCGCCGTCGCCCAGCCTGCCTTCGCCCACTGCGTCGGGGGCGTCATCGGGGGCGTCGTCGCCGTCGCCGTCGCCCAGCGTGACGGCTGCGCCGACGGAGTAGCCCTCCGCTGCGACGCTGGGCTACTTCGACGCTGGCGGATCGGTCGGTGGGTCGGTCGGTGCTAATGACCTCTCGTATTCCTGGTGCACCGACGCTGGGGCGTATTGCGGGGGAGGGGTGTACCTCAACCAGGAGGTCACAAAGATGGCCAAGGCCACCATCAGCAGGATCGCCACCCAGAGGAAGAACAGGAAGTCGATCCATACCCCGATCGGCGGCGACCCAGGCATATTCGTCCGCAACGGGACGATGGCGAACAGCATTGCGGCGAACCAGCTGGCCATCGTCGCCTCGACCCGACGCCGCTTGGTGGCCACCGATCTCGCCACTGCGAGACCGACCACGGCGAGCACGATCATCGACGCCAGCAGCAGCACGACGATCCCCAGGGTGGACCCGGCCCGGCG
>CAZJNU010000100.1:0-8566 GCA_964547485.1 uncultured Actinomycetes bacterium | reverse complement strand
CCAGCCAGCGGCGCGCGATGTGGCCCGTCACAATGTCCACCGTGGAGGCGTCAGGGTCGACCGCAACCAGCACCGAGTTGGCCGAGTTGGGCATCGCGGCGTGCAGTGCCTCGGCGGTGGTCCGACCACGCGGCAATGAGCCGACGTAGGCGCCGAACTCAAGGCCGCTGGTCTTCTCCGCGATCTCGATCGCCCGTTCCAGATCGCTGACCTGGGTGGGGCTGAAGGGTTCACCAGCGGCCACGAGCGCCTCCCAACTGCCTAGTTGCCGAATCTCCGGGTGCGAGTATCGCAGTCTGCGCAGCACCGCCGTCAACTTCCCGGGCCAGCACCGCGTCGACATCAACCGGTGACCCGTCGCCGAACCAGACGGGCTCGTTGTGCCACGGTTGGCCAGGCCGCCATCGTCCCGCCCTGGACCACTTCGGGCCGAGCACGATCGCCGATACCAAGGCTACGACGAGCAGCGGGATACCGATCAGTAGCGCCAATAGCGCCAGCGTGCCCGGACTCTGCGATGCGTCGGAGGTGGCGGTAAGCACAAGGAGTTCCACGCGCTCTACCGTAGCGACTCGGCCGCCACCTCGCGTGGCCGATCCGAGACATCAACATGACCCACCGACCCGGCGGTCAGCCGCCCACCGCTGCCACCAACCGTCGGAGGTACTCAGACTTCATCAGATCCTCCAACAGCACGGCGTGACCTTCGGAGTCGGACAGCGGCAGCCGCCAGTTGGGATACTCCTGGTCGGTGCCAGGCTGGTTCTGCGGCTGCAGGTCGCCGACGGCATCCGGCAGCGCGATCGCGATTAGGCGACACGGCGACGAGGCCACCAGTCGGTGCAGCGCCACCACCATCTCCGGAATCCGGGCGCCCGGTCGCAGCAGTCCCCGTTGTTCCAGATGCGCCCGCCAGGCGTGGATCTCCTGTTCGTAGTCCGACCACTCCAATTCGTAGGGACGCGCCAGCAGTCCGAGATCGTCACGCAGGTCCACGTGGGCGCCGGCCAGGTAGGCGGCCGTCGGCGGCAGATCGTGCACAGTCACCGACACCATCGTCGAACCCCGCCATTGCTCCACCGGTTTGATCACTTCGCCATCGCGCTCGAACCAGAGCACCGAAGTACCCAGGATCCCCCGATCATCGAGTAGTTGGTGAACCCACTTCTCAACCGTTCCGAGGTCCTCGCCGATCAGCACCGCACCCGCGCGATGGGCCTCCAGCACCAGGATGTTGACCAGCGCTTCATGGTCGTATTTGACGAAGGTTCCCGCGTAGGCCGGCATCCCCGCCGGCACCCACCAGAGCCGAAAGAGACCCAACACGTGGTCGAGTCGCAGTGCGCCGGCGTTGCGCAGCACGGTGCGCAACATGTCGCGGAAGGGCAGGAAGGCGTGGTCGGCCAGCGAGTCCGGCCGCCAGGGTGGCTGTGACCAGTTCTGACCCATCTGGTTGTACATATCCGGCGGCGCTCCGACCGTGACTCCGCGCGCCAGAACGTCCTGCAGAGCCCAGGCGTCCGCGCCATGCGGGTGCACCCCCACCGCGAGGTCGTGCAGGATCCCCAACCGCATCCCGGACGATTTCGCCACCGCCTGGGCGTGGGCCAGCTGCGTGTCGGTGATCCACTGCAGCCAACAGAAGAACTCGACCCGGTCAGCCAGCCGCTGCCGCTCGATCTTGACTGCCGGTGATGCCGGATCCTGCAGCTCCCAGGGCCAGTCCTCGAAGTCCTGCCCGTACCGTTCCACCAATGCGCACCAGGTCGCGAAATCCCGCAGGCCATCACCTTCAGCCTTGCGGAAGGCGTCGTACTCGGCCTGCCGGCCAGGACTGCGCTCGATTCGGGCGACGATCTCCAACGCCTCCCGTTTGGCCTGCCAACAGGAATCCCGGTCCAGCAGGTCGGCAGTGTCATTGTGGGTCGCCGCCTCTGCGCCGATCCGCCTGATCAGCGCCCTGTCGTCGTCACCGAGGTAGGCGAATTCGGCGACGTCCTCGACCCGGACGTAGAGCGGATTGGCGAACCGCCGGGTCACCGGAAGATACGGCGAGGGAGCCATCGGGGCGGTCGGCTCACTGGCGTGCACCGGGTTGATCTGGACGAAGTCGGCGCCCAGTTGGTGGCCGCTCCAGGCCGCCAGGTCCGACAGGTCGGACAGGTCCCCAATCCCCCAGGAGCGTCGCGACCGCAGTGAGTACAACTGCACCGCGAATCCCCAGCCGTGACGATTCTGCAGCGACTTCGGCAACTCCAGCCGGTCCGGTGCCACCACCAGTGGAACCGAAGCACGCTTGCCCCTGCTCTCGGCTTTCAGCTGGTGCCAGCCAAGCGGCAGGTCCCGCGGCAACTGAAAACTGGCCTCACCCACCAGTCGTCCGTCGACCTCCTCGGCCGGGGAGTTGTTCTCCACCTGCAGCAGGTCGTGCCGGATCCCGCCATCCTCCAACTCGATCCACATCCCAACCGGATCGCCGTCCCGCACATGCACCCAGGTCACGGCGTGCGCGCTTTGCGGGGTGACGAACACGGGCGGCAGCATCCGCCGCCAATGGGCCAGCCTGCGTTCCTCCAGCGCAGTCAGGCAGGACGTCGGAGTCGACGCATCTACTCCAAACGCTGACAGCACCGCCTGCACGGTGACCGCTGAGATCTGTCGAAGCTCCTTGCTCTGGTCGAAGTACTCAGTCGCCACCCCGTAGGAGTTCGCCAACGCCTGCAGTTCCGGGGACACCGGGACCATCGGCGGGGCGACCAGCACCTCGTCCTCGGCGGCTACCAGTTGGTCGGTCGACGGTGCGCCCACGGCCGGGCCTCCTCCAACTCGGCGGCGAGTGCGATCAACAACCGTTCGGCCCCCATCCGGGCGGCGAACTGCACGCCGATGGGCAACCCCTGCTCGGTCCAGTTCAGTGGGATGTTGATCGACGGCTGACCGGTCACGTTGTAGATCGCGGTATAGCCAGCCCAGTTCTTCTGTGCCTCGAAATCGGCGTCCGGATCCTCGTCGTCGCGCAGTGCCCCGACCAGGAATGGTGGCGCGCTGGCGGTCGGGCTCAGCACCGCGTCGAACGGTTCGGTGGCAAGCATCGCCTGCCGAGCGATCCCACGCATCGCATTGACGGCCGCGGCCAGTCGGCCCGAAGGCACCCGCCGGGCGCGCTCTCGGAGCATGGCGGTCAACGGCCGGAGTTGCTGCTCGACTTCCGGCGGCAAAGGCAAGCTGTCGGCCAGCGAAGCCCACACCACCTCGAATTCAGCCACCGCGCTCGTGGGGATCGGCGCGGGTATCTCCACCACCTCATGGCCGAGTTCCAGCAGCAGTTCGACAGTGTCGGCCACCGCCACCAGTACCTCCGGCGACGGGTCAACCTCAGCCACCACGGGGGTGGTGAAGACACCGATCCGAAGGCGCCCCGGGTCGGCTCCGGCGGCCGAAAGAAATGTGTCGTCCGGCGACGGCGCCCGGAATGGGTCGCCCACAAACGATGCCGCCTGGACATCCAGCAGCGCAGCAGCATCCCGCACCGTCCGCGCCAACGGACCAATCACCACAAGGTCCCCCACCCCGTAGCCCGACGGGCCATTGCTGACCCGACCGCGGCTGGGTTTCAGCCCCATCAGACCGCATACCGACGCGGGCAGCCGAATCGAGCCGCCGCCGTCACTGCCCTGGGCGATCGGGGCGAGTCCGGCGGCCACCGCCGCGGCCGCACCGCCTGAAGACCCGGCCGCCGACCTGGTCAGATCCCACGGGGTACGCGCGGGCGGGGCGATCTCCGGTTCGGTGTAGTTGGGGAATCCGAACTCGGGAGTGTTCGTCTTGCCGGTGAAAACAAGGCCGGCGGCACGCATCGCCGCCACGGCGTTGTCGTCGTACGGCAGCGTCAGCACGACTCCGGCGCTGCCGAACGTCGTCGGTACACCGGCAACCGAATCCAGGTCCTTGACCGGGCAGACCACCCCCAACAGCGGAGAACTGCCGGCCAAATCCTCGGTCGCCACCCGCGCGTCGGCCGCCCGCGCCATCTCCAATGCCAGTTCAGGGATCAACCTGATGAACGCCCCGACTGTCGGACCGTGCTGCTCGCTACGCTCCAGATAGTGCTCCGCGAGTTCGACCGACGAGACCTCCCCGCGGCGGATTGCCGCGCCCTGTTCGAGTGCCGTGAGGTCGTGGAGTTGGGCCATATCAGAACCCTAGGGGGTGACTCGACTGACGTGCAGCCGTCGGCCCGGGTTCGGTCAGGAACGGTGCCGGTTTCGGTCCCGGCGCCCCTTGACCATCAGCACCCCGCCACCCACAACGATTCCGATGATGTGCGACACCAGCAGCGCAACGATCAGCGGTGCCTCCGCCTGGAAGAACACGAAGTTGACGTTCACCTGCTGCCGGTTCGCGAGCAGGAAGATCACCAGGTAGGCGACGAGCAGACCCCACAGGGTTGGGCGTATGTAACGGAACATGCTCCGAGAACTTGGCCGCTTACCAAATACCTCGACCTTCGCCTCCCCTTCGAATGCAGGGGGCTTGTCGGCCGCGCCGCCGAGAACCGGATCGTTCATCGTGACCTCCAGAACCACACAGTGCTTGTCAGGGACCGTGTTCCGCGTCACGGCCGGTCACCAGGGTACCGCCGACGATGACGGGGGCGCCTAAGATCGCGGCGAGGATCTGTCCCGACACAGCGGACGGTTCAGCGAACCACGAACTGGAGGACGGGATGGACCCGCGGCTGACGCAGCTCGTGGCGGTGCCGTCTGCGGACCCGACTCCGGCCGACGCCGACTTCTGGGCGAATGTCTGGAAGTGGTTCCTCGGCGTTCCGCTGCAGATCCTGATCATCGTGGCAATCACAACGGTGACGATCGTCGTGCTGCATCGGCTGATCAACAAGACCGTCGAGAAACTGGTCGTCTCGGCCGCGAAGCGGGAGGACCCCGCCGGCGAAGGGGCGGCCCATCGGCGTGCCTCCAACACCTCTGACCTCAGCGATATTCTGCTCTCCCAGCGACGGGCCCAGCGGGCGCATGCGATCGGTTCACTGCTGCGCAGCGTCGTGACGGCCATCGCGGCAGGGATCGGGCTACTGATGATCCTGCCGATGCTCGGCATCAACGTCGGCCCCCTGCTCGCGAGCGCCGGAGTGCTCGGGGTGGCGCTCGGCTTCGGGGCGCAGAACCTGATCAAGGACTACCTGTCCGGCATCTTCATCGTGCTCGAGGATCAGTACGGCGTCGGCGACTTGGTGGACCTCGGCAGCGTCGTCGGCACCGTCGAAGAGGTGACCCTGCGGGTGACACGGCTGCGGGACCAAACCGGCGTCGTCTGGTACGTGCGCAACGGCGAGATCCTGACGGTGGCGAACAGGTCGCAGGGCTGGACCCTGGCGATCGCCGATATTCCGGTGGCCGCAACCACCAACCTGGAACTGGTGCGCGCAACTGTGAACCAGGTGGCCGAACAGATGATGGCCGACCACTCACTGGACGAGTCCCTGCTCGACACCCCGCGCTATGTCGGAGTCGAGTCGGTCTCAGGTGAGGCCATCTTCATCCGTGTGGTGGCCAAGGTCGCCCCGGAACAGCAACTGACGGTCAGTCGCACAATGCGGGAGCGTCTCAAGGTCGCGTTCGACGATGCTGACATCACCATCCCGATCGTCACCCGGCTACCGGGGCAGACGCCTGGCGCAGGCGGCGGCACCCCCGGCGCGGGCGGCCCGGGCGGCGCCGGCGGTAGCCGACCCCGGTAGCTGCTCCCACCTGTCTGCCAGCTCAGCCGGCCAGGGTGCGCCCTGTCCCCCGACCCGCGAGACTGTTCCCATGACGTCAACCCAGTTGCCAGACAATCCGCAGCTGCAACCGCGAACGGCACTGGTGACCGGCGCGACCGGCTACATCGGCGGTCGACTCGTGCCCCAGCTCCTCGACGCGGGCTTTCATGTTCGGGTGCTGTCCCGACACCCCGACCGCCTCCGGGACTTGAGCTGGTTCCCCGATGTCGAGGTGTTCAAGGGCGACGCGGGCGAACCAGACGCGGTGCGGGCCGCCCTAGCGGGGACCGATGTCGCCTACTACCTGCTGCATTCGTTGCAGTTGGGTGACGGCTTCGCCGAAGTTGAGCGCAACCTCGCCCGGCTGTTCGCCGCGACGGCCCGCGATGTCGGGGTCCCCCGGATGGTCTACTTGGGCGGCCTCACCCCGGATTGTCCGCCCGAGCAACTCAGCGAGCATCTGAGTTCCCGCTCGGAGGTGGGAGAGATCCTGCGGGGTAGCGGGGTCCCCACCGCGGAACTGCGCGCCGCGGTGATCCTCGGGTCCGGCTCGGCGAGTTTCGAGATGCTGCGCTACCTGACCGAGCGGCTGCCTGCGATGGTCACGCCGCGCTGGGTGAGGAATCGGATCCAGCCGATCGCGATTCGCGACGTGCTGCGCTACCTGGTGGGCTGCGCGGACCTGCCGCCGGAGGTCAATCGGACCTTCGATATCGGCGGCCCGGATGTGCTGACCTACCGGGACATGATGCAGCGGTACGCAGCGGCCGCAGGTCTACGCCGCCGGATCATCGCCCCGGTACCGGTACTCAGCCCGACGCTGTCGGCGCACTGGGTCGGCGTGATCACACCGGTGCCGGCGAGTATCGCCAAACCGCTGGTCGAATCCCTGCGCAATGAGGTGATCTGCACCGAGAGTGACATCAAGAACTACATCCCGGATCCGCCCGAGGGCCTGCTGCCGTTCGAGCTGGCTGTCAAGTACGCGCTGACTCGGATCCGGGACGCGAACGTGACGACCCGCTGGTCCGGCGCCTCGGTGCCGGGTGCACCGGCAGAGCCGTTGCCGCACGACCCGGACTGGGCCGGTGGCAGCCTCTACACCGATGATCGCAGCCGGGAGGTGGACGCCTCCCAGGATTCGCTCTGGCAGATCATCGAGGGTATCGGCGGGCGGAACGGCTGGTACTCATTCCCACTGGCGTGGGAAGTGCGGGGCCTGATGGACCGCGCTGTCGGAGGGGTCGGGCTGCGCCGCGGGCGACGGAATCCAAGAACGGTCCGGGTGGGCGAGGCGGTCGACTTCTGGCGGGTCGAGGCGAAGGAACCGCCGACCCTGCTGCGGCTGCGCGCTGAGATGAAGATGCCGGGGTTGGCTTGGCTGGAGTTGGGCGCCGAGCTGGATTCCGACGGCGACACGATCTACCACCAGCGGGCGATCTATCACCCGCGCGGGCTTGCCGGCCATGCCTATTGGTGGTCGGTGGCACCCTTCCACGGGATCGTCTTCGGTTCGATGCTGAAGAACATCGCCAAGGCGGCCGAACGGGTCGAACAGGTCCGCGGCGTCAGTGACGAGCGGGACGCCGTGGTCAGCATGGCCCGTCGCTAAGGTGAACGCGTGACGGACGAGCCAGCTGGACCAAACCTCAACCCGTCCGCGAGCCCCTACGAAATCTTCGGCGGCGCAGACTTCTTCACCGCATTGGTCGCCGACTTCTACGCCGGAGTGGCCGGGGACGAGGTGCTGCGACCGATGTACCCGGAACAGGATCTCGGTCCGGCCGAGGATCGGTTGCGCATGTTCCTGGAGCAGTACTGGGGTGGTCCGACGACGTACCAGGCCCAGCGAGGGCATCCTCGACTGCGGATGCGACACGCGCCGTACCGGGTGGATGAGGCGGCCCGAGATCATTGGCTGGCTCATATGCGGACGGCCCTCGACGCACGCAACTTGCCGCCGGAGGCTGATGACGCGATGTGGCGCTACCTGCTCACTGCCGCGCAGGCAATGGTGAACACGTCGCTGGTGAGCGGCCCGGAGCAACCGTAGGTCTCGGCCCAACGCGTACCCCGGCAGCAACGAGCAGCCCCCGCGAGGCTACCGAACCACCGACAGCGCGATCCCGGAATATGACTGCGGCGGCGCCACGAAAACCTGACCGGCCGGGGTGGCCATCCGTTTCCAGCCAGCACGGGTGGCAGACTCGATCCGGGCACCGGGATGGGACAGCATCCCCATCGATCGCCCTGCGTGCAGGGCCTTCAGCGGCAGCCCGCCCCAGGAGATCTGCTCCCACCACTGCTCAGCCAGCGATCGCCGCGTCGCGTCATCCGCACCGGCCAGCGCCAACTCCTGCCGCTTCAGCTCGGCCAAACCCTCCTCAACCACGGCAGCCACGTCCGCCGCCGTCGAGCGCTCGGCCGAGATCCAGCCATCCGAGGGCGGGATGACGGCCAATGCGGGGGGCATATCCAGCGGATCGGGGATCGTCACGGCCAGGTCACCGCGCACGGCTGTCCCACCGGCGACATCGCCGAGAATGTCCCGCAGTCGGTGGGCGGACACCGCCTGGTCGACTGCGGTCGCCGGGGGTTCCGACAGCGGCAGCGCAAGGAACACCAGCACACCCATCGGTGCGTCGGCGTAGACGGCAACCGCCCGGCTACCGGTGAGCAGTCGGACCCGAGCCCCGGCGTCCCACCGGAGCAGGGTCGCCAGTACTGCGGCAAGTCGCACCCGCTCGTCGCGGGACATCGTCACGGAAGTCACGAACCCGGCCCCGC
>CAZJNU010000099.1:7429-8575 GCA_964547485.1 uncultured Actinomycetes bacterium | reverse complement strand
CGGATCGCGACGCTGCCGCCGGTGGGTCGGTAGATCCCCGCGACCACTTTCAGGGCGGTGGACTTGCCGGAGCCATTGTGGCCAATGATGCCGAACATCTCGCCGGGCAGCACATCGAAGGTGACATCCCGCAGCGCCCAGAACTCCTTGCCCTCGGCACCCTTCCCGCGGACGAAGCGCTCCTTGAGGGACTCCCGTCGCTCCGAGCGGAGCCGGAACTTCTTCGACAGGCCAATCGCGCGGATGGCGACTTCAGGTTGGTAGTCGTCGGTCATACGTTCTCCCCGATGTCCTGCCCTTTACGCAGGTAGGTGAACCGCGCAATCACTAGCAGCGCGACTGTCCACACCAAGACGATCGCCAGACTGTCCCAGCGCGGCAGCGTCAGCCCGTACAACACGTCCCGGGCCATCGTGATGAACTGCGCCATCGGGTTGAACTCCATCACTGCCTTGACGGGGACCCCGTGCCATTCCTCCGGGATCCGATCCAGCGGGTAGATCACCGGCGACAGGAAGAACAGCAACTGCACGACCACCGTTGTGATCTGTTGGACGTCGCGGGCGTAGACGTTCAACACCCCTAGCGTGTACCCCAGCGCGGTGGTGAACACCAGCAGCAATGCCAAGATCAGCGGCATCAGCAGCCAGGTGATGCCGAAGTTGCCCACCACCAGCAGGATCACGAACAGGATGATGTATTCGATGATCGTCTGCACCGTGCTGGCTAGCGCATTGCCGATGACCGGCACGTAACTGGGGATGTAGATCTTCTGCAGCAGCCGGCCGGAGGCCAGCAAGCTGGGAATAGCCTGCGTCACGCCGACCGCGAACGCCGACCAGGTGATCAGACCGACCAGCAGCCAGACGGCATAGTTGCCCTGTTCACCGTTGCCGTAGTCCGGGGGTATCGAGCGGAAGATGACGGAGAACACCGCGGTGTAGATGAGTACGGTGGCCAGCGGTATCACCAGCGACCACAGCCACCCCAGCACTGTCCCGCGGAACCTCGCCTTCAGGTCCCGACGGGCAAAGTTCGTGATCAATCCGCGGTAGTCCCACGGCGACGCCCCCGACGATCGGCTCGTCAGGGTGCGGGTGGTCTTCACCACGTGCTGCGCCCGCGCTCGACGGCCTCCGCGACCAA
>CAZJNU010000099.1:0-7329 GCA_964547485.1 uncultured Actinomycetes bacterium | reverse complement strand
CGGGCGCTCGGCGTGATCCCCTTGGCGAAGGCCACCACGTCGGGGCCGTAGAAATACAGGCCCGGAACCGCATAGTTGCTCTTCGGTCGCGCCGGCTTCTCCTCAAGACTCACCACTCGGTCCTGCTCATCAAACTCGACAACGCCGTATTCCCGGGGGTTGGCCACCCGGTAGGCGAAGACATGACCGCCGTCCACCGAGGTGAGCTTCGACAGTTGAGTGCCGAGGCCGACCCCGTGGAAGATGTTGTCGCCGAGTACCAGCGCCGCGGACTCGCCCGCCAGGAAGTCCTCCGCAAGTAGGAAAGCCTGCGCCAGCCCCTCAGGTTTGGGCTGCATCACGTACTCGAAGGACACCCCCATCGCCGCGCCGTCACCTAGCAGTCGGCGGAACGACGCCTGGTCCTCCGGGGTGGTGATGATCAGAATCTCGCGGATCCCGGCGGCCATCAGCGTGCTGATCGGGTAGTAGATCATCGGCTTGTCGAATACCGGCAGCAACTGCTTGCTGACGCCCCGTGTGATCGGCCACAGCCGGGACCCCGTACCGCCAGCTAGAACGATTCCCTTCACAGCGGCATCGTAGCCCCCGCCGAAGCACCCAATGGCCAGCGACGTCTGCCGATCACTGGGTTCAGCGGTCGACAACCCGGCGGGCCACGACTAGCCACCGACAGCAGCGCCATTGCTGCCAGGGCCGGGTCACCCGAAATCTGCGTCAGTAGGAGTCCTTCATCGTTTCGACAAGGTTCGGCACTGGCGACCAGACATGTCGACGTTTGACTGTGACGTGTTGTAGGAATCCGCAACGCTCAAGTTCGAGTAAGTCTCTCCGAGATGTTTCAGGCGCAATGTTGTGGCTATTGCCGTGTGATTCCACTGTAAAGACCCCGTCTGGGGTCTTGATGGCGTGTTCGAGTAGGGCGATCTGGCGATGGTTGTACGCCCCAGGTGCCGCTGCCAGAAGACTATGTACCGCGCGAATCTCAGCGACTTTCCGGGCTATGTACGCATTCAAATCGTCGATCGCCCGCTGAACCACCTTCAGGTGATAGTCGAAGAAGTAGGTAAGGTCTCCTCCATCTTGCTCCGTCAGGAGAAAAGAGCCGGCGTACTTGGAGGGCGCATCCTTCAGGATGCGTGAAATGGTCAGATACTCAGTAACCCAGAATCCCTGCCTAAGCATGCTCCAGTAGAAGAGCGCCCGCGCCGTGCGCCCGTTCCCATCCTCGAAGTAGTGGTCATAACCCACCATGAAATGGATGGTCAGAGCGCGCAGCACAGGTGGCACCCAGGGACCAGTCTTCTCATCACTCGCATTTGCGAAATCGCACAGGCGCAAGAGGCGCTCTTCAAGTTCCGCGACCGGCGGCGGCTGATGAAGCACTCGATCCCTGCCATCGTCGGTGTCCAACACCGCCACCCGATCTGCTGGATCTAGATTGTCCTGGATCCTGCCAGCAGCTGCTGGATCGTCCAGCGTCCCTTCGGTGACTATCCGATGGATTTCGCAGACCATCTCCGGGGTGAGGTCGGCATTCCTCAGTTGCCCAATTCTCCTCATCGCGCGGTAGTTATTCACAATCATGCGCTCGCTCTTGTCTCGCGGATGACGTCCGGATCGCAGCATGTCTGTTGCCACGCGCCTGGTTGTGCTTGCGCCTTCAAGTTGGCTCGACGTTATGGACTCCTCGATGAGGGAACTCACCACGTACCGATCACGAGTGCTTCGGTTAGTGACCTGTTCCGATATTCCCAGGTGCCCGCTCACCTCCTGACTGATCCGATCAACGGCGCGTAGGAGCGCATCGGGTAACGCAAACTGGAAGGGAGCACCGCTGGTGTCTAAAAGATCGACCTCGCGAAGCATCCTGGCGCGCTGGGACTTGATCGCGAACCACCATTCCTCAATCGTCAGCCCTTCCGGGGGTTGCTTGTGGCGCAGTTTGTCCCACGGCAAGTAGGGGTCTGACGACCTCGCACCTTCACGAACTGTCAGAACGCGGACGAATTTCGCTGGATCTCTCAGGAGATCTCGCTCAAGTGCGTGGATATCTGGAGGTGGAGCAGGTCTCTTCACTGGCTTCTCCTACGTCTGATTCCGGTAGGACACGGAGGAGCGTACTCCGAACTCTTCAAGTTCTCCTCATTCTTTGACGAGTAGGAGATACGTCAGCTCAGTCGGTCGGCAACCCGGCGGGCCACGACTACGAACTCGTTGTAGGGGAACGCTTTGCCGGCGAGCCGCGGGAACGGGAACGAGTAGCGACGCTCAGCTCGGAACCCCAGTCGCTCCGCGGTGGCCACCATCGCGTCGAAATCCACGAATCGGACGTGGGTGGCGTCAGTGGTGTAACCCTTCTCCTGCGGACAGATCAGCACCAGCCGAGCGTTGTCACGCAGGTAGGGCAGGTAACCGCGGATGATCTCGTCGCCGTCGGCAGCCTGTACGTGTTCCAACACGTGGGCGAGCAGCATCGCGTCGTAGTGATCGGCGATCTCATCGACACAGCCCGGCCACTCGTCGGTGGTCCAGGCACGTAGACCACGCTGTCGAGCCGTGGCAATACTGGTCGCGTTGTGATCGACGCCGACCGCATCGTCAAGCGCAGCCAAGTTGCGACCGATTCCGCAGCCGACGTCTAGCGTCCGGCCAAGTTGGAGTCGGCGGAGGTTCCACCGGTAGGGGGCCTGCACATCCAGGACCTGCTTCCATCGAGCCCCTTCCAGGTTGGCGAGCCGCTCGGTGTAGTCGGACCCTTGGGTCGCCTCACCAGCAGCGGAGTCAGCTGCCTCACTCATGTGATCTCCCGTCGCAATCTGGCCTTCACCCAGCGGCCGTAGGCCGCGAGCGCGCGGTTCGCCACCGGCGGCACCGATACCCCGGCACCTTCGGCGGGGGTCACCGCGTCCGCGAGCAACCCGACAATATCCGAGTCCGGCACCAGCCTGGACCGCTGCACGAGCGCCCGACGACGCGCCACGGTCGCGCGGTTGGCCCACAGCCAGCGCCAGCCCGCGAGTTTCTGCGGGAACCACCCGCCAACGATGGCAGCGGCGGTGACGCCGGCCTCGATCACCAGCAGACCGGGCAGCAGTAGCCGCAAGGTCCGCGCTTCGTACAGCGTCACCAGATTGATCAACCGGTTACGCTCGAGCAGATAGAACTTGCCGGGGTTACGGGAGAACTCGTAGTGGTGGGCTGCGACTGCGCCCGGGACGTAGCGCACAGCACGTCCGGCCTGCCAGGTCCGCAGACTTAGTTCCACGTCCTCGCCGTACGCAAACAGCGGCTCGTGGAACCCGCCCAGCGTCTGCCAATCGTGCTTGCGGAGCGCGAACAACGCTCCGGTCGCGCTCGCTACGTCCATCCCGACTGGGTGACTCCCCACCGGGTCACCCCAGCCACCGGCCCAGGAGATCAATGAGTAGTGGACCGGGTTCCCGACACTGTTGATCACTTCCGGCTCCGCCAGCAGCACCACCTGGCCGGAGACCAGCCCGACCCGGTCGTCGGCCAACTCCTCCGCGAGTGCCGCTATTGCCCCCGGAGCAACCACCGCATCGCTGTTGACGAACGCGACAATCGGCGTGTCCAGCGCTGCTGCACCGAGGTTGCAGCCACCGGTGAATCCGAGATTTCGGCCAGGGGTCAGCCAGGTCAGCCGCGGATCGGCGCGCAGCGCCGCCTCGTCGGGGCTGCTGAAGCCGTTGTCCACAACCACCAGTTGCACTGCCACCCCCTCGGAGGCCAACACGGCAGCCAGACAGTCGGCCAGCAGCGGTTCCTCTCCAAATGCCAGCACGACGACGCCAGCCACACCGGGACCCCGAACGTCAGCCATTCGGCACACCGCCCAGCGAGGGCTCGATCCCGGCGACACCTCGAACTGTTCGGGACAGGAAGAGCAGCAGCGCGCCGACTCCGACCACCACGCCGATCAGGCCCGCCCACGCGGCCCCAGCCGACGAAGTCGCCAGCAACCCGAGCGCCACCGTGGTCGCCACCGCTGCCACCACCCAGATGACGGCGGCGCTGACGCTGCGCCGGCAGCCCAGGTAGACCTGGGTGATCACGTTGCCGGACACGAAGATCACGGTACTGGCGCCCAGGATCAGCAACACCCCCCAGCCGATATCGATACCTGGCCCATAGAGCAGGAACAATGCGGGACCCGACACTGCCAACAGCGCGAGGACCACCGCGGTGCAGACCCCGGCCGCGAGCAGGGCCGATCTGCGGGCCAGACCGGCAACCGCATCAGTGTCTCCGAGCTGAGCCGCAGCCGACGATTTGCTGAGCACCATCGCCTGGATACCCCCCGCGAACAGTGACGGCACCCGCATGTAGGACGTCGCCGATACGAAGGCTCCTGCCGCCGCCGCTCCCTCCACGCCACGGGCGGCCAGCCACAACGGTGCGGTGCTCAGCACCACCTGCGCTGCCAACGCCACCGCGGTCATCGCTCCCTGCTCCGCCAACAGTGCGGATCCCTGGCCGGTGGGTACCGCCGGGTCGGACCGCAGGAACCACTGGCCCAGCGCGGCCGCAATCAACAGCGGCAGCCCCATCGCCAACGAGAGCAACCAGCCGGCCTGGTCACGAAACATCCAGGCGGCTGCGCAGAGCGCAACTCGAACGACGGCCTCCAGCACCAGCAGCGCCGAGTACTCGTGGAACCGGCCGGCGCCGGTGAGCCTTCCCCTGGGTCCGGCAACCAGCGCCCAGCCGAGGGCACCCAGCACAATCCCGACCGACCAGACCTCCGAGGATCCCAGCAGAGTCTCGGCCCCGAGTGCCGGCGGGATCAGCAGCGCCAGCGTGAGGGCCGCCATTACCAGCAGACGTACCCGGACTGCGCCAGCCACCCCCCGGACATGACCGCCTGCGACGGCCCGGGTGACCGTCTGCTCACCTGGGATGGCCAATCCCATTCCAAAGATGGTCACCACAGTCCAGGCGACTGCCAACGCGGAGTAGATGTCCACCCCGAGCAGCCGTGGTCCGGAGGCGAGCAGCACGAATGCGCTGCCGCCCACGGCACCCCAGGCGATGGTCGTACTCGACAGGTGCCCGACGCCGGTCGACTGGGCGGACTCGGTGGTCACCCGGGATCGCTCGGATCACGCTGGCTCAGCACCCGCACCTGCTCGTTGAGCAGCGCAAGATCCTCCGCCAGCCGCCTGGTCCTGCCCTCCAGCCGACTTACCTCGAAACTGAGTTGCACACTCACCAGAAGCAAGATCAACCCGCCCAGGATGAAGAGCAGATTTGCCGGCAGCGCGATCCCGACCAGCCCCGCCAGCCACACCAGCACCGCCGGGAATACCGCCACCACCAGCAGACCGAACGACACCACCAACCAGAGCACGGCGAACTTCTCGCGGAGAATCCCCCGCCGCAGCAGCTCCAGCACGAAGCCGAAGGTGAAGGCCGCCCCGACAATGCCGGCGATATAGGCGGTCATTGCGGGGCCATCGCGTCGGCGCGTCGACGAGTGAGCGCGATCAGCAGGGCGAGCCAGGCGCGGCCCAGATAGAGCGTCGCCATCCCCGCGCCCTGCGAGGGTCGACCGCCCTGGCGCTCCCGCATCATCACCGGCACCTGGGTGACCTTCAGCCCGGAACGGGAGGCGATCACCAAGGATTCCACCGTGTCACCCAGGTACTCAGAGGGGTAATGCTGGGCGAATAGCGCAATCGCGCGCTGATCCGACGCGCGGAAACCAGACGTGGTGTCGGTAAGGGTGCTGCCCGTCACCCTGCTCAACCCGTGCGACAGCACCGCCATCGCCCACTTGCGGGGACCCGAGACGTCGTACTCGCCCTTGCCCGCGAACCGGGCACCGATGACAACCGAGGCGTCAGCCAGCCCCGCGAGTAATTCCGGAATCTGGGTGGGGTCGTGTTGGCCGTCCGCATCAACCTGCACCACCGCCTCGAACCCGTTGTAGAGGGCGTACAGAAAAGCTGCGCGCATGGCGCCCCCGACGCCTACGTTGAACGGCATCCGCAACACCACGGCCCCGGCCGCGCGAGCTCGTTCACCCGTACCGTCCGTGGAACCGTCGTCGACCACCACCACAGTGGCCGCCGGTACCGCCCGCCGAACTGAAACCACGACGTCGGCCACCGTGCTGGACTCATTCCAGGCGGGGATCGCGACCAGCAATCGACCCATGTCCACCAGCCGAGTCTAGCCACGGCGCTGCCGATCCCGACCGCACGCAGCACCTATAATGACCCGACATCGACTGACACCTCCGGGGGTCTAGGCCAACTGAGTCTGGACCAACTGAGGTGTCGCCCCGCTGGGAGAGGACCCCTGTGCGCATTCTCGTTACCGGTGCCGCCGGTTTCATCGGATCCAATTTTGTCCGAAAGTTGCTGACGGGGGCGTATCCGGAGTTTCCGGACGCAGAAGTGACCGTCTTGGACAAGCTCACCTATGCGGGCAACGAGCTGAACCTCGCCCCCATCGCCGACAGCGATCGGTACACCTTCGTCCGCGGCGATATCTGCGACGGCGAGTTGCTGGCGACAGTGGTGCCCGGGCACGACGCGGTGATCCACTTCGCTGCCGAGTCGCATGTGGATCGATCAATCACAGGGGCTTCGGACTTCGTGCTGACCAACGTGCTGGGGACCCAGAAGATGCTGCAGGCATCGCTGGACGCAGGGGTCGGAACCTTCGTGCACGTCTCCACCGACGAGGTTTACGGTTCCATCTCCGAGGGCTCCTGGTCAGAGGACTTCCCGCTGGCTCCGAACTCGCCCTACTCGGCATCGAAGGCCGGCTCGGATCTCGTCGCGTTGGCCTACGGCACCACCTTCGGGATGGATGTCCGGGTGACCCGCTGCTCCAACAACTACGGTCCCTACCAGTTCCCCGAGAAGGTCATCCCGTTGTTCGTGACCAATCTGATGGACGGAATCCCGGTGCCGCTGTATGGCAACGGGCTCAACATTCGCGACTGGCTGCACGTTGATGATCACTGCCGCGGCATTGCGCTGGTGTTGGCCGCCGGCCGCAGCGGTGAGGTCTACAACATCGGCGGTGGCACCGAGCTGACGAACAAGGAACTGACCGGATTGATCGTGTCGGCCATGGGCTACGACTGGGACATGGTCACCCCGGTCGCCGATCGCAAAGGTCACGACCTGCGCTACTCGGTCGACATCTCCAAGATTTCCGCCGAACTGGGCTACACGCCGGCGGTTCCGTTCGAAGTCGGCCTGGCGGACACGGTCGCCTGGTACCAGCAGAACGAGAAGTGGTGGCGTCCGTTGAAGGCCAACACCCCGGCCGCCCGATGAGCCGCTGGCTGGT
>CAZJNU010000098.1:5721-8599 GCA_964547485.1 uncultured Actinomycetes bacterium | reverse complement strand
CTCAACAACCTCATCGAACCGCTCGGGACTCCGGGAGCGAAGCTGGAGGATGCCGGTGACTCGCTGGCAGGGAACATGACCAGCGCAGGTGACTGGCTCGATGGACTCCCACTGGTCGGAGACGGTGTCCGGGCCCCGTTCGACAGAATGAGTGAAGCCGGTCAGGCGATCGCCGATGCGGGGGCGAGTCAGCGCGAGATCGTGGACGAACTGGCCCTGTTCCTACCGCTCACTTTGGCCTTCCTGGCCATAACAATGATGTTCGTGCTGTGGTTCCCCTTACGGCTGCGATTCATTGTCCGAGCCACTGCTGCCAAACGATTCCTGCTGGCTGAAGGTGACATCGACCTGTTCGCCCTGAGGGCGCTTTCGCGGCAGCCACTGAACCTGCTGGCCGCCATCGACTCCGACCCGGCGGGCGCTTGGCGGCGGCGCGATCCCGTGGCCATACACGCTCTGGCTCGACTGGAACTACGCAGTGAGGGCCTGCGGATACCTGGCGTATCGGACAAGTAGTTCGCAATACGAAAGGAATCAGGAAATGAGCGCTGCACGACCTGCGTCCGGCGGCTGGCGTCACACAACGATCGGGGCCGCACAAGTGGCGGGGGCGGTATTGACCGCCCCCGTTCTGCGACAGCGATTCAATTGTTGGGGCGCCACCCCGGAGGAACTCCGAGCAGCAATGCCTGGCGACCAGTTGGTCGCCTCCCCTCGTCTGGGCTACACCCGCGCCATCTCCATCGCAGCCCCCGTTGCAGACGTCTGGCCATGGCTCGTGCAGATCGGTCAAGGTCGGGGCGGCCTCTACAGCTTCGACGGCCTGGAGAATCTGGCGCGGTGCGATATCCATAGCGCCGATCGCATCCTCGACCAGCACCAGACGCTCGAGCCCGGGGACCTGATCCGCCTCGGCCCCGAGGGATACCCGTGCTTTCAGGTCTGGCTAGCGTGCGCACCGACCGACCTCGTGTTGATCGGTGCCGATCCGAAGCCGCCATATGCCATCCCCCCGAGCGACTCGGCCACCGGTCGTGCCACCTGGCAGTGGGCACTGCGGCCAGCGGCGAGTGGCCTGGGCACACGGCTGATCGTCCGCCAGCGGCTGACCTATTCGAACTCCCTGAGCGTCATGTGGCACATAGTTGAGCCGATCGGCTTCGTGATGGAACGGCAGATGCTGCTCGGCATTCGGCAGCGCGCGATTACGACTCGTCGCAACGCCTAGCGAGATTCCTTCCGTTCACGCGCTCGAGTCGTGGAGCCCGGACCGTCGGCGAAGATTCCACCTCAGGTGACAGCTTGTGGCAGATTTGGCCTCCCGTCCTTGAACCTCGTCCGTCCCGCCAAGCTCCATGACCACTGGATTTCGGCGCGTTCACCGTCGCGGCACGAACGAACTTCCGGGCGTCACCGTTGGATCCGAGGGAGAGCACATGAGCGACGAACCACCCGACTTGGATCGCTCGGGACTCACCACGTCGAAGATCGTCTTCATCGTCATCGCTGCGGCCGCTCCGCTCGCCGCCATCGTGGGGACCGTTCCGCTGATGTTCGCCAGAGGCAACGGTGCGGGCGTGCCCGGGGCCTACATCCTGGCTGGAGTCACCCTACTGCTATTCGCTCTCGGGTATGCAGCCATGGCGCGGAAGGTGGCCAATTCCGGGGCCTTCTACACCTACGTCGCTCACGGATTGGGCAAGTCGGCTTCAGTCGTCGCCGCCCTTTTCGCGGTGATCGCTTACAACGCCCAGACGGTGGGGATCATCGGCGGTTTCGGCTACTTCACGGCCACCGGCCTACAAGACGCAGGGCTCGATGTGCCCTGGTGGGCGGCTGCCCTGTTCGCGATCGCGGTCGTCGCAATCCTCGGCTACCGCAACGTCGACGTGTCTGCAAAAGTGCTGGCAGTGCTGATGGCGCTGGAGATCGCGCTACTCGCGCTACTGGACATCGGTATCGTGCTGGACCGCGGCCTGGCGGCGTTCCCGCTGACTGCGGTGGCCCCCTCGACGGTGTTCTCCGCCGGCCTGCCGATCGCCGTTCTATTCGCGTTTTCCTGTTTCATCGGTTTCGAGTCAGCCGCCCTCTACGCGGAGGAAACCGCGAATCCCAGCCGAAGCATCCCACGTGCGACCTACGCTGCTGTGGCGATCATCGGGGTGTTCTATGCGATCACCGCCTGGGTGGCCGTCGGAGCGCTCGGCGTGGACAACGTCAACAACCTGGACAACGCACCGACCGACGATCTGGGCCAACTGTTCTTCAACCTGATGGACACCTACGTGGGGCCGTGGGCCAAAGAACTGCTGGGAATCATGCTGCTGACCAGCCTGCTTGCGGCCATCCTGGCGACGCACAATGCAAGTTCCCGTTACATGTTTGCGCTGGGGCGGGAGCGAGTAGTGCCGCCGCCACTGGGGATTCTGCACGGTCGGCATGGTTCACCGCATCGGGCCAGCCTTGCCCAAAGCACGTTCAACCTGCTTGTCGTGACCGCCTTCGCAGTTGCTGGGCTGAGTCCGTACATTGGGCTCGCCTCCACCATGATCGGCCTTGGCACATTCGGCATCGTCACCTTGCAGGCCGCCGCAGCCTTCGCGATCGTGGCCTTCTTCAGGCGTCGCCCCGACGGCCATTGGCTCCGCACAGGGGTCGCGCCCCTCATCGCCGGGCTGGTGCTGACCTCAGTGGTCGTGCTGACTGCGGTCAATTTCAACCTGCTGACGAACTCGGACTCGCCGTGGCTGAACGCCCTACCCGCGGTCTACCTGTTGGCCGCAGTGGGTGGCATCTGTTACGCAACCTACCTGCGCGCGCGCCGGCGCGAGATCTACGACGGAATCGCCGGCGACACCATGCGCACCATCCTGGTGGG